>NZ_JAZDCT010000013.1:0-140747 GCF_036324045.1 Pseudomonas carassii
GCACGCCCGCCCCCCCGCGTCACCCGCTCCCTGGGTGGGAGCGGGCTTGCCCCGCGATGCATTTTGCCCCCGCAATCCTTTGCTCAGCCCAATCCCTTCTATTAATAATCCCGCCTTATAGCCAAAACCAATCACCAGCATGAGCTTTGCCAATGAGCCTTCGTCGGAACCAGCGGTTAGGATTCTCTCCGTCAACCGAATTCAACCCATGAAGGAGCGTCTCTCATGCCAATCATCAACAGCCAGGTCAAACCGTTCAACGCCACCGCCTACCACAACGGCGAGTTCGTCCAGGTCAGCGAAGCCGACCTGAAAGGCAAGTGGTCCGTCGTGTTCTTCTACCCGGCCGACTTCACCTTCGTCTGCCCGACCGAACTGGGTGACCTTGCTGACAACTACGCCGAGTTCCAGAAACTGGGCGTGGAAATCTACGGTGTGTCCACCGACACCCACTTCACCCACAAAGCCTGGCACGACACCTCGGACACCATCGGCAAGATCAAGTACCCGCTGATCGGTGACCCGACCCACGTCATCGCCCGCAACTTCGACGTGCTGATCGAAGAAGCCGGCCTGGCCGATCGCGGTACCTTCGTGATCAACCCGGAAGGTCAGATCAAGATCGTCGAAATCAACGACGGCGGTGTAGGCCGTGACGCCAGCGAGCTGCTGCGCAAGGTCAAGGCTGCCCAGTACGTTGCCGCCCACCCGGGCGAAGTCTGCCCGGCCAAGTGGAAAGAAGGCGAAGCCACCCTGGCACCGTCCCTTGACCTGGTCGGCAAGATCTAAGGCCATGCGTCAGATGCGGGCGGTGAGCAACCGCCACTTCTAAGTTGTCACCGCCCCGTAAAAACGCCCGGGCGATCTCGCCTGGGCGTTTTTGTATCCGAGTTTTGAAAAAGGAATCGCCCGTATGTTGGACGCCACGCTTAAATCGCAACTGAAAACCTACCTGGAGCGGGTCACCCAGCCGATCGAGATCGTTGCCTCCCTCGACGACGGCGCGAAGTCCCGCGAACTGCACGACCTGCTGGTGGAAATCGCCGGCCTGTCGAACCTCATTACCTTCAGCGCGGACGGCAACGATACCCGTCGTCCTTCGTTCTCGCTGAACCGCCCGGGGAGCGATATCAGCCTGCGCTTCGCCGGCATCCCCATGGGCCACGAATTCACCTCCCTGGTGCTGGCGCTGCTGCAGGTCGGCGGTCACCCCTCCAAGGCCAGTGCCGAATTGATCGAGCAGATCCAGGCGCTGGAGGGTGAATTCACCTTTGAAACCTACTTCTCGCTGTCGTGCCAGAATTGCCCGGACGTGGTCCAGGCGCTGAACCTGATGGCGGTGCTCAACCCCAATGTGCGCCACGTCGCCATCGACGGCGCGCTGTTCCAGGATGAAGTCGAAGCCCGCAAGGTCATGGCGGTGCCGAGCATCTACCTGAACGGCGAAGTGTTCGGCCAGGGTCGCATGGGCCTGGAAGAGATCCTCGGCAAGATCGACACCAACGCCGGCGCTCGCCAGGCCGAGAAGATCAACGCCAAGGACGCCTTCGACGTGCTGGTGGTCGGGGGCGGCCCGGCTGGCGCCGCCGCCGCGATCTACGCCGCCCGTAAAGGCATCCGCACCGGTGTCGCCGCCGAGCGCTTCGGCGGTCAGGTGCTCGACACCCTGGCGATCGAGAACTTCATCTCGGTGCAGGAGACCGAAGGGCCGAAGCTGGCCACGGCCCTGGAAGAGCACGTCAAGCAGTACGACGTCGACATCATGAACCTGCAACGCGGCGAAGCGCTGATTCCGGCCACCGATGGCGGCCTGCACGAAGTACGACTGGCCGGCGGCGCCTCGCTCAAGGCCAAGACCGTGATCCTCGCCACCGGCGCCCGCTGGCGTGAAATGAACGTGCCGGGCGAGCAGCAATACCGCGCCCGTGGCGTGGCCTACTGCCCGCACTGCGACGGCCCGCTGTTCAAGGGCAAGCGCGTGGCGGTGATCGGTGGTGGCAACTCCGGCGTGGAAGCGGCCATCGACCTGGCCGGTGTCGTCGCCCAGGTGACCCTGATCGAGTTCGACAGCCAGCTGCGCGCCGATGCCGTGCTGCAGCGCAAGCTGCACAGCCTGCCGAACGTCAAGGTGATCACCAGTGCGCTGACCACCGAAGTGGTCGGCGATGGCGAGAAGGTCACCGGCCTGCGCTACAAGGACCGCACCAGCGACACGCTGCATGACCTGGCGCTGGAAGGCATCTTCGTGCAAATCGGCCTGCTGCCGAACACCGACTGGCTCAAGGGCACGGTCGAGCTGTCGCCGCGCGGCGAGATCATCGTCGATGCCAAGGGCCAGACCAGTATCCCGGGCGTGTTCGCCGCTGGCGACGTGACCACGGTGCCGTACAAGCAGATCGTCATCGCCGTGGGCGAGGGGGCCAAGGCGTCGTTGGCGGCCTTCGATCATCTGATCCGCACTTCGGCGCCAGCCTGACGGTAGCAGGGTGTAGACGTGAAAACGCCGCCATTCCTTCGGGAATGGCGGCGTTTTTGTGTTGGGGCTATCGCGGGGCAAGCCCGCCCCGCGTTGGTGATCCCGGTCAGGCTGGATTGCTCAGCGCCTCGTCGGCGGCCTTGCCGCGCCCGCCCAGCCACACCAGCAGCAACCCGGTCGCCGCCAGCAGGCCACCGGCCATCGGCACCGCCGCGTAGCCCAAGTCCAGGCTGATCACCGCGCCACCCAGGGCGGCGCCGACGGCATTGCCCAGGTTGAAGGCGCCCACGTTGATCGACGACGCCAGCCCCGGTGCCTCGGCTGCGGCGATCATCACCCGCATCTGCAGCGGCGGCACCACGGCGAAGGTGAACATCCCCCACACCAGCAAGGCCAGCGCGGCGCCGACATGGCTACCCAGCACCAGTGGCATCAGCAGCATGATCGCCGCCAGCGCACCGAGGAAGATCCGCGCGGCACCGTCCAGCGACCAGTCGGCCAGCTTGCCGCCCAGGCTGTTGCCGAGGGTGAAGCCGACGCCGATCAGCACCAGGCCGAGGGTGACGAAACTGTCGGAGGCGCCGGTCAGCTCGGCCAGCACCGGGGCGACATAGGTATACAGGGTGAACATGGCGCCGGCACCCAATACCGTGGTGGCCATGGCCAGCAACACGTTGGGGCGGGCGATCACTGCCAGTTCCTTGCGCACATGGGGCACGCTGCCGCGCTCGCCCTTGGGCAGGGCGTACCACAGCGCCGCGATGGCCAGCACGCCGAGCACCGCGGTGCCGGCGAAGGCCATGCGCCAGCCGACCTGCTGTCCGAGCCAGGTGGCGGCCGGCACGCCGCCGATGTTGGCGATGGTCAGGCCCATGAACATGGTAGCCACGGCGCTGGCCTGCTTGTCCCGGGGTACCACGCTGGCGGCCACCACCGCGCCCAGGCCGAAGAAGGCGCCGTGGTTGAGGCTGGTGATCAGTCGCGAAAGCAGCAGGGTGTAGTAGTCCGGCGACAGGGCCGAGAGCAGGTTGCCGACGGTGAAGATGCCCATCAGCATCATCAGCGCGGCGCGCTTGCCGAAGCGGCTGAACAGCAAGGTCATGATCGGCGCGCCGACCATCACGCCGATGGCATAGGCGGTGATCAGCATGCCCGCGCTGGGAATGCTGGCGCCCACGCCATCGGCGATCACCGGCAGCAGGCCCATGGGCGTGAATTCGGTGGTGCCGATGCCGAAGGCGCCGATGGCCAGGGCGAACAGCACCCGTTTGGGGGAAAGCGTGCTCATTGGGAGCTCCGAAAAAGCGGTTGAAAACGGGAGAGTGGGCTTCCATGCCCGGCAGGAATCAGTCCCAGGCCGGCGCCAGGCCGTCCGGGCTGACTTCGCGGCCGTTGCGTTCCAGGGTGGCGATGCGCGCCATGTCGTCGGCGTCCAGGCGCAGGCTCTGGGCAAGCAGGTTGCTGGCCAGGTTTTCGCGCTTGGTGGACGATGGGATAACCGCATAGCCTAGCTGCAAGGCCCAGGCCAGGGCCACCTGGGCCACGGTGGCCTTGTGCTTGGCGGCGATCTCGGCCAGCAGCGGATCCTTCAGCACCTTGCCGTAGGCCAGGGTCATGTAGGAGGTGGTGGTGATGCCTTGCTCCTGGAGAAAAGCGGTCAGCGTGCGGTTCTGCAGGTACGGGCTGAGCTCGATCTGGTTGGTGGCGATCTCGCCCTGGCCGACCACGGCGATGGCCTGGCGGGTCAGCTCGATGTTGAAGTTGGAGATGCCGATCTGGCGGGTCAGGCCCTGGCGCTTGGCCTCGGCCAGGGCCTGCATGTACTCGGGCAGCTCGACGCCGTTGCCCGGCGCCGGCCAGTGGATCAGCAGCAGGTCGACATGGTCGGTGCGTAGCTTGGCCAGGCTGTCGCGCAGGCTGGGGATCAGCTTGTCGGCGGCGTAGTGGTCGACCCAGATCTTGGTGGTGATGAACAGCTCGTCGCGCGGCACGCCGCTTTCGGCGATGGTCTGGCCGACCTCGGCCTCGTTCTTGTAGATCTGCGCGGTGTCGATGGCGCGGTAGCCCAGTTCCAGCGCCGATTTGACCGAGTCGATGACGGCCTGGCCAGTAAGGCGGAAGGTGCCCAGGCCGAAGGATGGAATACTCATGGATCTACTCCTGTCGAGTGAGGGAATCGAAGCCCGGACAGTGGGAGTCGGCTTCGACGGGTGAGCGCAGTGTGCGCCGTTCGGCGGGATTGATTAAGGCGCCGGTAAGCCAAGGTCCTTTGACTTGGAGTCATGAATGGGAGGGCGGGTTGTGATTGGAAGCCAGGCAATAGGTGTATCAGGCAGGGGGATGGATCCGGCATGATGGGAAATCTGCAGGCGGTTGTGATTGAGCAAATGCGGCTAGGCAGGCCCGAGCGCGGATCGACGAAGCTGTGGCCTGCCGTATTTCCAGGAGCACACTGACCTTGCCCGTCAACGTCCATTACAAGTCCCGCTTCGACGCCGTGCTCGCCTATATCCAGGACAACCTGGAGGGCGATCTGTCGGTGGAGGCTCTGAGCGCGGTGGCGCACTTTTCGGCGTTCCACTTCCATCGCCAGTTCAGCGCCTACGTGGGGGTGCCGGTTGCCCGCTACGTGCAGCTGATGCGCCTGCGCCGGGCGGCCCATCGGCTGCTCGGCCAGCCCGGCCACTCGGTGCTGGCGGTGGCGCTGGAGGCGGGCTTCGAAAGCCCGGAAGCGTTCAGCCGGGCGTTTCGCCGGGCCTTCGGCCATGCGCCCAGTGCGTTCCGCCGCCGGCCCGACTGGCAGGTCTGGAATACGGTGTTTGCCATTCCTCATTTTTCCAGGAGCATCACCATGCAGGTACGAATCGTCGATTTCGCCGCCGTGCGCCTTGCCGCGCTCGAGCACCGTGGGCCGGCCAATCGGGTCAGCGACACCGTGCGCCACTTCATCGACTGGCGCATGAGCAGCGGGCAGTCGCCCGTGGCCAGCAGCCGCAGCTTCGGCATTCCCTACAACAACCCGGACACCACCGCGCCGGAAGACTTCCGCTTTGCCATCTGCGGGGAAATCCACGAGGCGGTGGCGCCGAACGCCCAGGGCGTGCGGGAATCGAGCCTGCCCGCCGGGCGCTGCGCGGTGGTGCGGCATGTCGGCTCGCCGGACCATATCGGCGAGACGATCTATCCGCTCTACCGCGACTGGCTGCCGGCCAGTGGCGAGGAACTGCGTGATCATCCGTTGTTCTTCCATTACCTGAGCATCTACCCGCAGACGCCGCTGGAGCAGTGGCAGACGGATATCTACGTGCCGTTGCGCTAAAGCACGGTCAGCCCCAAACGCAACAGCCCGCCGGATGGCGGGCTGTTGCGTTTGGCCAGGAGCGATCAGCGCCGGCGGAACAGCGGCAGCGGCTCGTCGGTGGCACCCTGGTAGGTCACCGAGAAGTCCTTCAGGCTCTGCAGCGCGTCTTCCGGGTCCTTGTCGGCACGGATGGCGAATGCGTCGAAGCCGCAGCGGGCCATGTAGAACAGCTGGTCGCGCAGCACGTCGCCGATGGCGCGCAGCTCGCCCTTGAACTTGTAGCGGTCACGCAGCAGGCGCGCGTTGGAGTAGTTGCGCCCGTCGGTGAAGGCCGGGAAGTTCAGGGCGATGACCTGGAAGTGCTCGACGTCTTCGCCGATTTCCTCGGCTTCCTCGTCGCTGTCCAGCCAGATGCCCAGGCCGCCGTCGCGGGCCTTGAGCAGGCTCGGATGATCGCGCCACAGCTGCAGCGGCACGATGTAGTCGTCGCAGTTGGTCAGTTCGTCGATCGAGACGTCCTTGGGCAGCAGGTGCCAGGTTTCGTCGACGATCTGGTTGTTCTTAATGATTCGCTGCATAGACGCGTTCCTTGAAGGGGTCGATGCCGATCCGCTGGTAGGTGTCGATGAAGCGCTCGTCTTCGGTGCGTTGCTCGACGTACACATTGATCAGCTTCTCGATCACGTCGGCCATGTCGTCCTGGGCGAAGGAGGGCCCAAGGATCTTGCCCAGGCTCGCGTCGCGGGCGGCATTGCCGCCCAGCGAGACCTGGTAGAACTCCTCGCCCTTCTTGTCCACGCCAAGGATGCCGATGTGGCCGACGTGGTGGTGGCCGCAGGCGTTCATGCAGCCGGAGATGTTCAGGTCGAGCTCGCCGATGTCGAACAGGTAGTCCAGGTCGTCGAAGCGGCGCTGGATGGATTCGGCGATCGGGATCGACTTGGCGTTGGCCAGCGAGCAGAAGTCACCGCCCGGGCAGCAGATGATGTCGGTCAAGAGGCCGATGTTCGGGGTGGCGAAGCCTTGCTCGCGCAGTTCCAGCCACAGGGCGTGCAGTTGACGCTGCTCGACGTCGGCGAGGATGATGTTCTGCTCGTGGGAGGTGCGCAGGTAGCCGAAGCTGTAGCGTTCGGCGAAGTCCGCGACGGCGTCGAGCTGCTTGTCGGTCAGGTCGCCCGGGGCGACGCCGGTGGGCTTGAGCGACAGGGTCACGGCAACATAGCCCGGCTTTTTGTGCGCGCGGGTGTTGCGCGAGCGCCAGCGGGCGAAGCCCGGGTGTTCCTGGTCCAGGGCGCTGTAGTCGACGTTTTCCAGTGCCAGGTAGTCAGGGTCGACGAAGTGGCGGGCAACGCGCTGCACTTCGTCCTCGGTCAGGGTGGTGCTGCCGCCGCGCAGGTGGGCCATCTCGGCCTCGACCTTCTCGGCGAACACTTCCGGGGTGAGGGCCTTGACCAGGATCTTGATCCGCGCCTTGTACTTGTTGTCACGGCGGCCGTAACGGTTGTACACGCGCAGGATGGCGTCCAGGTAGCTGAGCAGGTCCTGCCAGGGCAGAAACTCGTTGATGAACGAGCCGATCACCGGAGTACGGCCCAGGCCGCCGCCGACCAGCACGCGGAAGCCCAGCTCACCGGCGGCGTTGCGCACCGGCTCCAGGCCGATGTCGTGCACTTCGATGGCGGCGCGGTCGTCGCTGGAACCGTTCACGGCGATCTTGAACTTGCGCGGCAGGTAGGCGAATTCCGGGTGGAAGGTGGTCCACTGGCGGACGATCTCGCACCACGGGCGCGGGTCCACCAGCTCGTCTGCGGCGACACCGGCGAACTGGTCGGTGGTGACGTTGCGCAGGCAGTTGCCGCTGGTCTGGATCGCGTGCATCTGCACGGTGGCCAGCTCCGCGAGGATCTCCGGGATGTCTTCTAGCGCCGGCCAGTTGTACTGCACGTTCTGGCGGGTACTGATGTGCGCGTAGCCCTTGTCGTAGTCGCGGGCGATCTTCGCCAGCATGCGGGTCTGGCGGGCGTTCAGCTGGCCATAGGGCACGGCGACACGCAGCATCGGCGCGAAACGTTGGATATACAGGCCGTTCTGCAGGCGCAGAGGGCGGAATTCTTCTTCGCTCAGCTCACCGGCCAGGTAGCGGCGGGTCTGATCACGGAACTGCTTGACGCGGTCCTCGATGATCCGCTGATCGTACTCGTCGTATACGTACATATAAGTCCTGTCTCAGGCTAGCATGCAGCTAATCGCGCGCACGGCCGCGCACTCCGGGTCGGAGCCGAGGCACGATAGCAGAGTGGGTTTATGCGCTAAAGTGATGTTTTTGCATATGAAAAGAACCATTTGGACTAAGTGAGACTGACTGGCATTTGTCCGCGCCGGTACATCGCGGCGCTATAATCCGGGGTTTGCTCCGCAGGGAAGTAACAGCATGCTCAAGGCCTTGTGCCAGAGCCTGTGCCTGAGCCTGCCACTGGCAGCGAGCGCACAGGCCGCGTCCGTGGTGTTCCTCAACCCGGGCTATTCCAACGAGACGTTCTGGGTCGATTACTCGCGCTTCATGCAGGCCGCCGCCAACGACCTGGGCATGGCCTTGCGCGTGCGGTACAGCGAGCGCCGCGCCGACCTCGCGCTGACCCAGGCCCGCGAGGTGCTGCAAGGACCGCAGCGCCCGGACTACCTGGTGCTGGTCAACGAGCAGTATGTCGCGCCGGAGATCATCCGCCTGTCGCGGGGCACCGGGGTCAAGCTGTTCCTGGTCAACAACGGCCTCACCGACAGCCAGGCGCACAGCATCCAGGCGCAGCCGGACAAGTACCCCGAAGTGCTCGGTACCCTGGTCAGCAACGACGAGGAGGCCGGCTACCAGATGCTCAAGGCGATGGCGGCGCAGCTGCCGGCTGACGCGGGGCCGGTTGATCTGCTGGCTTTCGCCGGGGTCAAGACCACGCCGGCCTCGCAGTTGCGCGTGCAGGGCATGCGCCGGGCGCTGGCGGAGTTTCCCCAGGTGCGCCTGCGCCAGGTGGTGTACGGCGGCTGGAGCCGCCAGCGCGCCTTCGAGCAGGCGCAGATGCTGCTGGAGCGTTACCCCGACACGCGCCTGGTGTGGTCGGCCAACGACCAGATGGCGTTCGGCGCCATGCAGGCGTACGAGGGGCTGGGTAAGGTGCCAGGGCGCGATGCCCTGTTCAGTGCGGTTAACAGCTCGCCCGAGGCCCTGCGGGCGCGGATAGATGGACGCCTGAGCGTGCTGATGGGCGGGCATTTCACCCTGGGCGGCTGGGCCATGGTCATGTTGCACGACGACGCCCAGGGGCTGTCGGTGGATCGCGACGGCCAGCGGGAACATAGCGTGCCGGCCTTGCAACTGATCGATGCGGACAAGGCCCGACGCTGGCTCAAGCTGCTGGAACAGGACAACCACGGCATCGACTTCCACCGTTTCAGTGCCGAGGGCAGGCCGACGGACTTTCGCTACCCCTTCCTCACGTCACCCGTCGACTATTGAAAGACCCTGCTTGAGGGAAGGGCATTGCTGGACTTAACTGCTGCTTGTGAAGTGCATTCCCATAACCACTACAAGAGGCAATGCAATGGGAAACTCTACCAAGGTCCGCAAAGCTGACAGCAGTGTCGATGCCTGGGCGATCCTGTGTCTGATCGTGCTGGTGGTGGTCACTGCGGTGTACTGGGTCAGCCATCAGTAGCGGAAAACTACTCGAGACCGTGAGTCACACCTGAACCGCCCGCGGAAGGGATATCCGCGGGCGGGTTGCGTTTGGGTCGGCTAATGTAGTCCCCTGTAGGAGCGGCCTTGTGTCGCGAAAGGGGCGCGAAGCGGCCCCAGGGTTTGAGCTTGATGCATCAATTGCCGGGGCCGCTTTGCGGCCCTATCGCGACACAAGGCCGCTCCTACAGGGATTTGTGCAGGGCCTGGCCCTCGCGCGGCTAGCGCGCCGTCAGGTGCAGCGCCAGCTGCACCAGGCCGATCAGCACGAAGATGAAGATCAGCGTGAACAGCGTCCCCATCACGATGAAATGGCTGGCCTTGCCGTAGGTGAAGTCGCGGGCGCGGTTCTTGCCGCTCTGCACACCGAAGGCGGCGGCGAGGATGCTCTGCAGCATCTGCCAGAAGGTCGGTGGCTTGCCGTGTTGGCGATCGTCCATGAGTGGCTCCCTGGTTAAGAGGCAATCACCCACAGTGTAGGCGACTCAGGCCGAGGCCATGGACGAATCCGCTTGTTCCTGCTCATCCTGGGCCACCACCCGTTCGCACAGCTCGATGATCTGCTCGCGCATCCAGCGGTTGGCCGGGTCCTGGTCGGTGCTTTCGTGCCAGTACAGGTGGGTCTCCAGCGCTGGCACCTCCACTGGCAGCGGCTGGTGACGCAACTGATGGCGGCGGGCGAAGCGCTCGGGCACGGTCATCACCATGTCGGTCTGCTGCAGCACCTGCGAGGCCATCAGGTAATGCTGCGAGCGCAGCGCGACACGGCGCTGCACGCCCATCTTGCCCAGGGCCAGGTCGACATAGCCCAGGCCGTTGCGGCGGCTGGAGATATGGATATGCGTCATGGCCAGGTAGCTGTCCAGGGTCAGCTTGCCGTCGGCCTGCGGATGGCCGGGGCGCATGGCGCAGACGTAGCGGTCCTGCATCAGCTTGACGTGGCGCACCTGCGGGTCGGTGTTCAGCGGCGCGTCGACGGCGAAGTCCAGGCGCCCGGCGGCCAGTTCCTTGGTGGTCTCGCGGCGTTTGCACAGGAAGCTCTCGATCACCAGCGCCGGGGCCAGGCGACGCAGGCGCTGGAACAGCGGCGGCAGGATCACCGCCTCGGTGAGGTCGGTCATGCTGATGCGGAAGGTCTTGCTGGCCTGCAGCGGGGTGAAGATGCGGCTTTCCTGCACCGAGGTGCGTAGCAGCGACAGCGCGTTGCGCACCGGGCCGATGATGTTCTGCGCCATGGGCGTGGGCACCATGCCCTGCGCGGTGCGCACGAACAGCGGGTCGTTGAAGGTCTCGCGCAGGCGCGACAGGGCGTTGGACACCGCCGGCTGGGTGATGCCGACGATCTGCCCGGCGCGGGTCAGGTTGGCTTCGGTGTAGATGGCGTCGAAGACGATGAACAGGTTGAGGTCGACCTTGCTGAGGTTCATGGCGCCGCTCTTTGTTGGAGTTATCGGGTGATCATATATTGGTTATGAATGTTTATACACGTAGAAAATAGACTAGGTGGATGAAGGGTGGCTGTTCTAGGCTCAGGTCCATGTTCTTCATTGACTGAAGGTAGCCCCGATGGATTTCGCCTATTCGCCCAAGGTCCAGGCACTGCGCGAGCGCGTCAGCGCATTCATGGATGCATACGTCTACCCGGCCGAGCCGGTGTTCGAGCGCCAGGTCGCCGAGGGCGACCGCTGGCAGCCCACCGCGATTGTCGAGGAGCTCAAGGCCAAGGCCCGCGCCGAAGGACTGTGGAACCTGTTCCTGCCGGAATCGGAGTACGGCGCGGGGCTGACCAACCTCGAGTACGCGCCACTGGCCGAGATCATGGGCCGCTCGCTACTGGGGCCCGAGCCGTTCAACTGTTCGGCGCCGGACACCGGCAACATGGAAGTGCTGGTGCGCTACGGCAGCGAGGCGCAGAAACGCCAGTGGCTCGAGCCGCTGCTGCGCGGCGAGATCCGCTCGGCGTTCGCCATGACCGAGCCGGACGTGGCCTCCTCGGACGCCACCAACATGGCCGCCACCGCTGTGCGCGACGGTGACGAATGGGTGATCAACGGCCGCAAGTGGTGGACTTCCGGCGCCTGCGACCCGCGCTGCAAGGTGATGATCTTCATGGGCCTGTCCAACCCGGACGGCCAGCGCCACCAGCAGCACTCGATGATCCTGGTGCCCACCGACGCGCCCGGGGTGAAGATCGTCCGCCCGCTGCCGGTGTTCGGCTACGACGACGCGCCCCACGGCCATGCCGAGGTGCTGTTCGAGAATGTGCGTGTGCCTTATGAAAACGTGCTCCTGGGTGAGGGCCGTGGCTTCGAGATCGCCCAGGGCCGCCTCGGCCCAGGCCGCATCCACCACTGCATGCGCTCGATCGGCATGGCCGAACGCGCCCTGGAGCTTATGTGCAAGCGCTCGGTCGAGCGCACCGCCTTTGGCCGGCCCCTGGCGCGGCTGGGGGGCAACGTCGACAAGATCGCCGACTCACGGATGGAGATCGACATGGCCCGCCTGCTGACCCTGAAGGCCGCCTACATGATGGACACCGTCGGCAACAAGGTGGCGCGCAGCGAGATCGCCCAGATCAAAGTGGTGGCGCCGAATGTTGCGCTCAAGGTGATCGACCGGGCCATCCAGATCCATGGCGGGGCCGGGGTGAGCGGTGATTTCCCGCTGGCGTACATGTATGCGATGCAACGCACCCTGCGCCTGGCCGACGGACCGGATGAAGTGCACCGGGCGGCGATCGGCAAGTATGAGATTGGCAAGTATGTGCCGAAGGAGATGTTGCGTAGCGGGCATTGATGCAACGAAAGGAAGCCTCCTCTGACCATTCTATGGGGGAGGTTTCGCGCTTTGATGTAGGGCGTTTCCCGAGCTGGGACTTGTTGCCCTCGACAGGAGAAAAGTGCTGCTAGTTTCTTGCTCTTCGCACAGTATACCGGTCCGAACAGCACACCCCGCATTGGTAGAGTTTCAGGTACCCATGCGGGGCGTGTTTACTCAAGGCGTCTTGAGGTCCAGCACCAGATCCTTCGCCGCCTTGGTCGCGAGCACGCTCATCAGTTTGCCCATCTCGTCCTGACGACCAAGCCCCGCGTCTGAGCCTCCCATCATCACGCTGGGCACCGGCGCCTGGGCTGCTGCGTTGGCCCAGGCGCGGTTGATCTGCACCAGGGCGTCGAGCTTGGTCTGCAGGGCGCCGTCGGCCTTGAGCGAGGCCTCGCGAGCGTAGGCTTCTGCGTCGGCCGTGATCTTGGTGGCCTCGGCGTTGACCTTGGCTTTGTCACGGAGCAGCTCGGCGGTTTGCTTGTCGATCTCGGCCCGGCGCTTTTCCCGTTCGGCATTGATCAGCGTGAGCTGCTTCTCAGTCTCGGCTTCGGTGGTCCGTTCGATCTGCTGGCGCAGGCTTTCCTGGCGCTTGGCCTCGTCGTCCTTGGCGCCGCGGGCGGAGACCAGCTCTTTCTCTTCCTCCTCCTTGAGCCGGTTCTGCCGGGCCACGGCCAGTTCGGCCAGGGCCTGCTGCACCCTCACCATGCGTTCCTGGTACTGCGGGTTGGGGTCGATGTGCGTCACCCGGGCATCGACGACCTCGACGCCGAACAGTCGGAACTGCTGTTGCTTGCGCAGTTCCTGGCCATCCTTGTCGAGCTTCTTTTCGATGACGAAGCGGGTCGCGGAGTTGTCGCCGAAGCTGCCCTGGTCGGTGCCCGACTGAAGTATCGCGGTCTGTGCCGGCAGGTTGTCGCGCTGCACGCGAATCTCCTTGCGGCTGGTCAGGTACAGGCCATTGCGCAGCTGGTTCTCGAACTCGGCGCCGAAATGGCTGCGGTTGCCGGCGTAGTAGTCATCGGCGCTCATCAGCGAAGCGGTGGCCTGCAGGGTTTCCTTGACGGCCGGCAGCAGGGCGCGCTGCAGGAAATTGTCGGGGGTGCGGTACTCCTGGGCAATCTTCAGGAAGGCATCGCCCGAGGGCAGACGGAACTGGGTGCTGAATTCGGCCTTGGCATCGACGTTGCCGAGGAACACGATCGGCAGGTTTTCCAGGATCACCGAGGGTTGTCCGCCGCGGTTGTCCTCCTGGTTGTCCACCCGCAGGGCGGACTGGACGCCAATGGTGCGCCGCCAGACCGTGCTGCGGCCGAACCACTTGGTCGCGTAGCCGACATCCTCGACCACCTTTTCCTCGCCGAAGATCGTGCGCACGTGGGTCATCTGGCCCGCTTCGTTGTAGAAGAACACTTCGTTGAACACGGCGGCGATGGCGCCGAGGGCAAGCACCGGCAGGACGATGGCGGCAATCAGCTTGCGTTTCTTGCGCAGGACCGTGAAGTCGGGGGCTGGCAATTTTTGCATGGGACACTCCTTGTGCGGGAAGTGCGTATGCTCGCCAAGGTGTTTTGCCTGGAGTAGTCAGCTGGGTCCGCTTGCGATGTAGGACGTTTCTTGATGAGCCGTGAGCATGCCTGGCAATGGCAGAAGACCCGCTGCGGCGGGTCTTCCTGTCGATCATCAACCCGGCGGATTCAGACCCCCGCCGCCAGCTTTGCACTCACCTGGCGACGGCGATACGCGCTGTCGCGACTGGCCAGCCACCAGTACAGCGGCGAGGTGATTGCCAGCCCCACCAGCCACGACAGGTCGGCGCCATTGATGTGCACGGACACCGGCCCGACATACAGCGGCGTGTTCATGAACGGGATCTGCACCGCGATGCCCACCGCGTAGGCGATCAGCGCCTGGGGGTTGTAGCGGCCGTAGATGCCGCCGTCGACCTTGAAGATCGAGTCGATGTCGTAGTCGCCCTTGTGGATGACATAGAAGTCGATCAGGTTGATCGCCGTCCACGGCACCAGCACCACCAGCAGCACCAGCACCATGTCGACGAAGTGGCCGATGAAGTCCGCCGAGGCGAACACCGCCACCACACAGCAGGCGGCCAGGACGATCAGCGACAGCACGGCGCGGCTCTTGGCGGTAGGGATCCAGCGGTAGGCGAAGGTCTGCACCAGGGTGATGATCGACAGCACCGCGCCGTACAGATTGAGGGCGTTGTGGCTGATCACGCTGAGCAGGAACAGCACCAGCATCAGCGGGCCGAGGGTGCCGGTGGCGAGCTTGACCGCGTCCATGGTGTCCATCCCGGCCGGGATCGCCAGCACCGCGACCGCGCCGAAGATGAACGACAGGCTCGAGCCCAGGGCCGAGCCCAGGTAGGTGGTCCAGAAGGTCGAGGACACCTTCACGTCGGCCGGCAGGTAGCGCGAGTAGTCCGACACGTAAGGGGCGAAGGCGATCTGCCACAGCGCCGCCAGCGACACGGTGGCCAGCCAGCCGGCCAGGTTGAAGTCGCCGCGGGTGAGGAAGTCGTCGCTCTGCACATGGCTGAAGATGTAGCCGAAGCCGACCACGATGCCGATGCCCAGCACCCAGGTGCCGATGCGGTTGAGCACGTGGATGAAGCGGTAGCCGATGATGCCGATGATGCCCGAGCCCAGGGCGCCGATGACGATGCCCACCGGCACCGGCACGCTGTCGACCACGCCGTGCAGCGACTTGCCGGCCAGCACGATGTTGGAGGCGAAGAAGCCGATGTACATGACCCCGGCGATCACCACCACCAGCAGGGCGCCGAGCGAGCCGAACTGGGCACGGCTCTGGATCATCTGCGGGATGCCCATCTGCGGGCCTTGGGCCGAGTGCAGGGCCATGAGCACGCCCCCGACCAGGTGGCCGACGAGGATGGCGACGATGCCCCAGACCAGGTTGAGGTGGAACAGCTGCACGCCCAGCGCGCCGGTGACGATGGGCAAAGGCGCGATGTTGCCGCCGAACCACAATGTGAACAGATCCCTTACCTTTCCATGGCGGTCTTGCGGCGGCACGTAGCCGATCGTGTGTTTCTCGATGAGGGGTGCCGAATTGGCTGCACTGGTCATGACTGACTCCAAGGCAAGGTGGGGCATCGGGGGAGGCCCGGGTGCGTGCCGGCAAGGGGCGACGCGTTCTTGTTGGAGCGATGATGCGGGGCGGGCGGGTATCGAGAAATTAGTAAATTTGTGCTCATGAACCTTAAAAAACCTAAGGCTGGCAAAAGGTTAAGCGGGGGACTGGAGCAAGGACGGTGCCAAGTGGTGGGAGGCCTTGAGGCAGGTGGGTTGCAGGGACTGCGGATGGTTTCGGGTGCGCAGCGATGGTGCGGTATGAGCATTACCGGTGCAGGCAAGAACCGCTCGGCCAGGCTATCTACATCGGCAACAACCGGTCCTGGATCACCTCCTTCATCACCAGTGTCGAGCTCAGGCGTTTGACATTGGGAATGCTGGTCAGCTGTTCGTCGTATAGCTTCTGGAACGCGGGCAGGTCCTTGGCCACGACGTGCAGCAGGTAGTCCGGATCACCGAACAGGCGCTGGGCCTCGATGATCTGTGGAATGTCCCCGAGCGCCGCCTCGAAGTCCGCCACCGGCTGGCGGGTCACTTCGCGCAGGGTGACGAACACCAGCGCGGCGAAGTTCAGGCCCAGGGCCGCCGGGGCCAGGCGGGCGTGGTAACCGAGGATGGCGCCGGATTCCTCCAGCGCCTTGAGGCGGCGGTGGCAGGGCGACAGGCTCAGGCCCACGCGCTCTGCCAGCTCGGTGACCGACAGGCGCCCGTCTTTTTGCAGCTCGGCAAGGATCTTTCGATCAGTTCGGTCCATGGGGGAGAATCTTCCAGTGTTTGGCTTGGTAGAGGGAATATACGAAAGAAAATCCCCAGGCGATATCCGTAGTCTTTCTTTCACCGAAACCTGTGTGAAAGGAAGGGTCGATATGACCATGAGTGTGTTGGCGGCGTTCTGGGCCGTTTCCCTGCTGTTCGTGATCACCCCCGGTGCCGACTGGGCCTATGCCATCTCGGCCGGCATGCGCGGGCGCTGGGTGGTGCCGGCGGTGGCCGGCATGCTGTCCGGGCATTTCCTCGTCACCCTGGTGGTGGCGGCCGGGGTCGGCAGCCTGCTCGCCGGCCATCCGCTGGCGCTGACCCTGCTCACCCTGGCCGGTTGCCTCTACCTGCTGTGGCTGGGCGGCAACCTGCTGTTGAGCCCGTCGGTGCCCGAGGCGGGCGAGGGCGGCGAGCGCGATTCGGGGTCGCGCTGGGCGTTCAAGGGCTTGTGCGTCAGCGGGCTCAACCCCAAGGTCTTCCTGCTGTTCCTGGCGTTGCTGCCACAGTTCACTGACCCGCAGTCGAGCTGGCCGCTGCCGTTGCAGATCCTGCTGCTGGGGCTGGTGCACCTGGGCAGCTCGCTGGTGATCTACCTGATGGTTGGCTACGGCGCCAAGGCCGTGCTGCGCACCCGGCCCGCGGCGGCGCGGGTGGTGGGGCGGTTGTCCGGCGGTGTGA
Organism: Pseudomonas carassii; assembly: GCF_036324045.1. Taxonomy (NCBI): domain Bacteria; kingdom Pseudomonadati; phylum Pseudomonadota; class Gammaproteobacteria; order Pseudomonadales; family Pseudomonadaceae; genus Pseudomonas; species Pseudomonas carassii. Next base: position 16,878 of record NZ_JAZDCT010000013.1, read on the forward strand.
TGATCCTGATCGCCGTGGGGCTGATTGCCGGGCAATTGCGCTGAGCCTGTCAACGGCGGCGGCTTGGGCTATGCTGACGGCCCTCATGAATCGGAATCGCCAACCATGAAATACGCCGCCGCACTCCTGCTCAGCCTGCTTCCGTTGCTGGCCCATGCCGTGCAGACAGGAGAAACCCTCGCACCCTGGACCCTGCTCGACCAGTACGACCAGCCCTACAGCCTGGTCAGCGACACCCGCATCCTGCTGGTCGCCCGCGACATGGACGGCGCCAAGCTGGTGAAGGCGGCCCTGGCCGAGCAACCCAAGGGCTACCTGGAGGCGCGCAATGCGGTGTTCGTCGCGGATATCCAGCGCATGCCGGCGCTGATCAGCAAGCTGTTCGCCATCCCGGCGATGCGCGACTACAGCTACCGGGTGCTGCTGGACCGTGAAGGCCAGGTCGCCACTCGGTATGCCGGGGAGGAGGGCAAGGTGCTGTGGCTCTCGCTGGACAACGGCGTATTGGTCGGACAGAAGACCTATGCCGCTGCCGATGACCTGAAAGCGGCGCTGGAGCAGGCCAGCCACTGAACCGAAGGCCCCGCGACGGGGCCGTCAGCGACAGTGCGGCAGACTCAGGAAAATGCCTGGCGCATCAATTCAGGCAGTACCTCGCCCGCCTTGCCGGCCAAGGTGAATTCCCGCTGATGCCCCTCGCTCGCAGGCTGCGGATTGACATGCACCACCGTCGCCCCCGCCGCCAGCGCCAGCCGTGGAATCGAGGCCGCCGGCTGCACCACGCCGGACGTTCCCACCGACAACAGCAGGTCGCACTGCTGCGCGGCGTCGAATGCCCGCTCCAGTGTCTGCTCCGGCAACATCTCGCCGAACCACACCACCCCGGGCCGCAGCGGCCCGGCGCAAAGGCTGCAGCGCGGTGGCTCGATGCGCCGGCCTTGCAGGGCGTCCTCGGGCAGGGCCACAGGCCCGTCCGCCGGGCGTGAGCAGTCCAGGCAGCGGAACGCGTCCAGCCGCCCATGCAAATGCAGCACGTCGTGGCTGCCGGCGCGCTCGTGCAGGTCGTCGACGTTCTGCGTCACCAGGGTCAGTTTCGGCACCCGCGCCGCCAGCGCGGCGATGGCCAGGTGGGCGGGGTTGGGCGTGGCCTGGGCGATCCCGGCGCGGCGCATCTGGTACCAGCCCCAGACCAGCGCCGGGTCGGCGCGAAAACCTTCGGCGCTGGCCAACTGCGCCGGGTCGAAGCGCTCCCACAGCCCGGTCAGCTTGTCGCGGAAGGTGGCGATGCCACTTTCCGCTGAGACGCCGGCGCCGGTGAACACCACTACGTGGCGGGCTTGGGCGAGCAATGTCGGGTCGAACGGCATGGGGGCTCCAGTACGGCGGTGCGGGGGCGCCCACTGTGCCAGTGGGGCGGGAGGGCGACAAGCTCGAAGCCGGTGAAGGCAGTGGCGAATCGAGGCCTTGACCTCGACTTAACCTGAGGTCTGATACTCGGCCGCTCATTCCATCGACGGAGCGATACCATGACCCAGCCAGCCGCCTTCGCCCTGAGCAACCCCGAAGGCCTCTACGACCCCAGTGGCAATGCCTATTCCCATGTCGCCGAGGTGCGTGCCGGCAGCCGCCTGCTGTACATCGCCGGGCAGGGTGGCGAAGACCTGCAGGGCAACCTGTCGGCGCGTTTCGACGAGCAGGCGCGCCAGGCCCTGGCGAACCTGAAGATTGCCCTGGCCTCCCGTGGGGCCACCCTCGAGCACGTGTTCAAGCTCACCTTGCTGGTGGTCGACCATTCCGAGGCGCGCCTGAGCCAGTGGGTGGCCGAGGCCGATCGCGCCTGGGATGGCAGTATGACGCCGACCTGCACGCTGATTCCGGTCCCGCGCCTGGCGCTGGATGGGATGCTGGTGGAAGTGGATGCGGTGGCGGCGTTGCCTGAGGCGTGAGCGATCGGCCCTGCACAATCCCTGTGTAAGCGGTCTTGTGTCGCGAAAGGGCTGCGAAGCGGCCCCAGGGTCTCAGCGTTGATGCAAAGATCGCCGGGGCCGCTTTGCGGCCCATTCGCGACACAAGGCCGCTCCTACAGGGGGCAGCCCAAACCATCGTGCAAGACCTTCGTCCACGATGGGCTGGTAGACTCACGATTTGAATCGAGCCTGCGCCATGACCGTCCCTGTCGAACTGCACCAGACCGGCCCCGAACACGCCGAGCTGGTGCGCAACCTCTACCAGTTCTACGCCTACGAGTCCTCCGACTGGGAACAGGAGGACGTCGAGGTGGACGGGCGCTTCTACATCCATGAGCCGCACTTCGCCCGCTACTGGCAATCCCCCGGCTGGAGCGCCAGCCTGATCCTGGTGGACGGTTTCATCGCCGGCTTCATGCTTATCGAGCGCAGCGAACTGCCCGGCATCGAGGCTTGCGAGCTGGCCGACCTGTTCATCCTCAAGAAGTACCGTCGCCAGGGCGTGGGCCTGGCGGTGGCGCGGCAGACGCTGTGCGAAGGCGACAGCGACTGGCTGGTGCGCTGCTATCCCGCGGATGCCCCGGCCCTGGCGTTCTGCCAGGCAGTGCTGGCAGACCTACCGCGTCCGGTGCGGGAGATCGCGCTGGATGACGAGCCGCCACTGCGCAACTTCCTGGTGACCCGGCAGCGGCACTGACCCCCTGCAGTTTTTTTGTGACGCGCTTCACAAAAACTCTGCGTCGAGCGGCATAATGCCAGCACTTGGTTATTTCGGACTGTCCCGACATACGGTCCGGAGGTTTCCTATTCCTGCTGTGAAGGAGTCAGGTCATTCCCATGCCGCTCGCCGCCAATCCCGACATGATGTACCGGTTGTTGATCCAGAGCGTGGCGGACTACGCCATCTACCAGCTCACCCCCGAGGGCATCGTCGCCAACTGGAACCCGGGCGCGCAGCGGGCCAAGGGCTACCAGGCCGAGGAGATCATCGGCCAGCACTTCTCGGTGTTCTATACCGACGAGGACCGCCATGCCGGCCTGCCGGCGCTCAGCCTGGACACCGCGCGCAACCAAGGGCGCTTCCAGGCCGAAGGGCTGCGCCAGCGCAAGGACGGTTCGCACTTCTGGACCAGCGTGGTGATCGAGCCGATCAAGGATGAACACAGTGGTCAGCTGATCGGCTACGCCAAGATCACCCGCGACATTTCCGAGCGCCGCCAGCATGAGCTGGAGCTGCTCAAGGCCAAGGAACTGGCCGAACAGTACAGCCAGGAGATGACCACCCTGTCGCAGTTCCTCGACTCGGTGATCGCCAACATCCCTGCCAGCGTCATTGTCCAGGACCTGCAGAGCCAGCAGATCCTCCTGGCCAACCAGCAGGCCGAGCGCCTGTTCGGCCGTCAGGGCACGCACATGGTCGGCCAGCTGCCGGGCCAGTGCCTGGTGCCGGCGGCCGCCGACTATCTCGAGCAGCAGCTGGCGCGTGGGGCGCGCAGCACCAAGGGCTACACTGCCGAAACCCGGGTCGACACCGCCATGGGACCGCGTACCCTGCGCAGCCGCGCCACGCTCTGCGACAACCGTGAAGGGCATGGGGATTACGTGCTGTTCGTCGCCGAGGACGCCACCGAGGAGCTGGCCGCCCATGCCCAGATCCACCACATGGCCCATCACGACGCCCTGACCGGGCTGCCCAACCGCACTCTGTTTCACGAGCGTCTCAAGCAGGCGTTGCTGCGCGGCGAGGACAGCGGCAAGCTGACCGCCGCCCTGTGCCTGGACCTGGACAACTTCAAGAACATCAACGACACCCTCGGACACGCCTTCGGCGACAAGTTGCTGCGCGCCCTGGGCAAGCGCCTGCGCCGCGAGCTGCGCGAGCACGACACCCTGGCCCGGCTCGGTGGCGATGAGTTCGCCGTGGTGCTGTCGGGCCTGGAGACCGGCGATGCGGCGCGCAACACCGCCCAGCGCCTGATCGAGGCGATCTGCCCGCCGTTCCATATCGAAGGGCACCAGTTCAGCGTGGGGGTGAGCATCGGCGTGGCGGTCGCGCCCGACGACCACGACCAGGCCGAGCAACTGCTGGGCTACGCTGACATGGCCCTGTACGAGGCCAAGCGCAATGGCCGCAACCGTTACGAGTGCTTTCATGTCGAGCTGGATGTCGCCGCCCGTCAGCGCCGCCTGGTCGAGACTGACTTGCGCACAGCGCTGCACCTGGGCCAACTGCAGCTGCACTACCAGCCGGTGGTGGACCAGCAGAGCGCCAGCGTCACCGGCTACGAGGCCCTGCTGCGCTGGGAGCATCCGAGCCGCGGGATGATCATGCCCATGGACTTCATCCCCATCGCCGAAGAGACCGGCCTGATCCACGAGATCGGCGCCCGGGCGCTGAACCTTGCATGTCAGGAGGCGGCCACCTGGGGCACCGCGCAGACGGTGTCGGTCAACCTCTCGGCGGTGCAGTTCAAGAACGCCGGCCTGGTCCACACCGTGGCCTTGGCCCTGGCCGATTCGGGCCTGCCCGCCACGCGCCTGGAGCTGGAGATCACCGAGTCGGTGCTGCTGGGCAACAGCGAGGAGAACGTACGCACCCTGCGGGCGCTGAAGGACCTGGGGGTGTCGATTTCCCTCGACGATTTCGGCACGGGGTATTCCTCGCTGGGCTACCTGCGCTCGTTCCCGTTCGATCGGATCAAGATCGACAAGTCGTTCGTCCACGACATGTGCGAAAGCCGCGAGGCGATGTCGATTATCCGCGCCATCACCGAGCTGTCCAACAGCCTGATGATCAAGACCACGGCCGAAGGCGTGGAGTCGGCCGAGCAGATGGAGCGCCTGCTGGCGGAGGGGTGCTCGCATTTCCAGGGTTATCTGTACGGTCGGCCGGCGCCGGCGAGCGAGCGGTTGACGCAGGTGCTGCCGCGCACCTGACAGGCCGCAAAGCGGCCCCTGCGATCTTTGCAGCAATGCTGAAATCCTGGGGCTGCTGCGCACCCTTTCGCGGCACAAGGCCGCTCCTACAGAATCCGCGTGGCATTTGGCAAAAGTGGTCGATCAGCGAACAAAATGTACCAGTTGGACCACAAGGCTTTGTCGCGTCCCCGGGTTCTCTTCTAGAATCCGCCCATGCTCCGGCATCATGCCGGGGCCATCGCCCGAGAGCCTCATGAGTTCCAGTTCGCCGCTGTCCGGAGTCAACCAGCCGCTGCGCGGCATCGCCCTGGTGGTGGTGGCCACCTTCCTGTTCGCCACCCACGACGCACTGTCGAAATTCCTCGGTGGCATCTACCCGATCATCATGGTGGTCTGGGTGCGTTACCTGGTGCACACCGTGCTGATGGCCGGGATCTTCCTGCCCAAGGCGGGCCTCGGCGTGCTGCGTACCCGCCGGCCGTTGCTGCAGACCCTGCGCGCGTTGAGCCTGCTTAGTACCAGCCTGCTGTTCACCGCCGGGTTGCAGTACCTGCCACTGGCGGAGGCGACCTCGGTCAACTTCCTCGCACCGGTGCTGGTCACCGCGCTGTCGGTGCCGCTGCTCAAGGAACGGGTGACGCCGGGGCAGTGGCTGGCGGTGGTGATGGGCTTCGTCGGCGTGCTGGTGGTGGTGCATCCGGGCGGGGCGATGTTCACTCCGGCCATCCTGTTTCCCTTCGGCTCGGCGCTGGGGTTCTGCTTCTACCAGTTGCTGACGCGCAAGCTGGCGGCCCACGACAGCCCGACCACCAGCAACTTCTACGCAGGGCTGTGCAACACCCTGATCATGACGGCACTGGTGCCGTTCTTCTGGCAGGCGCCGCAATGGCCCCATGTGCCGCTGATGCTGGCGTTGGGCGGCTGCGGGATGACCGCGCACCTGTTGCTGACCCAGGCGTTCCGCCATGCCGCGCCGGCGTTGCTGGCGCCGTTCAGCTATTGCCAGATCGTGTTCGCCGGGTTGCTGGGCCTGGTGGTGTTCGGCCAGGTGCCGGACGGCATGAGCCTGGTCGGCATCGCGGTGATCTGCCTCAGCGGGCTGGGGGCGGCCTGGATGCAGCGGCGGGCCTGAGGGGCATGTCCCTTATCCCGCACCCTGCTGTTTGCGATAGGCCCCCGGCTGCACGCCGACCGCCTTGGCGAACGCCCGGGTAAAGGCCGCCACTGACTGATACCCCGCCTGCGCGCCCACCTGTTCGACGGTATTGCCCGCCTTGAGCAACTGGCAGGCATGGCGCATGCGCAGCGCCAGCAGCACCTGCCCGGGCGATTGCCCGGCCAGTTCGTTGAAGCGCTTGAAGAACGCCGAACGCGACAGTCCCGTGCAGGCGGCCATGCTTTCCAGCGTCCAGGGCTGCCCCGGATCCTCGATCAGGCGTTCCAGCAAGCCGGCGAAGGCCGGCTGGCGGGCGAGGGCGACCAGGCCGCCGAGTGACAGGCCTGCATGCACCTGTTGGCGCAGCACGTAGAGGAACAACAGGTGAGTAAGGCGTTCGAGCAGCGCCTGGGAGGGCTGCGGGCGTCGGCATTCCTCGAGGATAAGCCCGAACAGCGCCCGCGCCGCGCTGCCGGCCGGGTCGCTGGCGCGCAGCAGGATCCAGTCCGCCAGCCCGTCGACGATCAGCGACGACAACCCCGACTGGAAGTGGAAGAAACCGCACACCAGCCCCACGCCGTCCCCGGCTTCCAGATCCAGCGCCTGCATGCTCCGGCGCGGCTGGGCACAGGCGTCGGCGGCATCCTCGTCGCCGGAAAGCCGATAGGCCAGGTCACGCAAAAGGAACACCGCATCGCCACTTTCCAGACGCTGCGGCTGCGCCTGGCCATCGATATGCAGCCAGCAATGGCCCTGCACCACCAGGTGGAAGCTGGCTCGGCCCATGCCCTGGGTGCTGGCGTGCCAGCCGCCACAGTAACGGCCGACATGGAACAGGCTGGCGTCTAGCTCCAGGCTTTCTAATAACCAATCGACGAGGGGGCTGGAAGAAATCATCTAATGCAAGGACTCTGGAGCAAGGAAAGGCGACTGATGAATATGGATGCTACTTCTTATAACCAACAGACTGTAGCGACCTACATCAAAGGAGACCACTCCATGTCCGCACGCATCACTCTACACAGCCTGCAGACCGCCCCGGAAGCCGCCCGCCCGTTCCTCGAGAACGCGCAGAAGAATTCGGGCTTCATCCCCAACCTGCTGGGCATCCTGGCCAACGCCCCGGCGGCGCTGGAAACCTACGTCACCGTCTCGGCGCTCAACGGCAAGTCCGAGCTGACCCTGGCCGAGCGCGAAGTGGTGCAGCTGATCGCCGCCACCCAGCACGGTTGCGATTTCTGCGTCGCCGGCCACACCGCCGTGGCGCTGAACAAGGCCAAGCTGCCCCAGGAAGTGGTCGATGCCCTGCGTGCCCGTGGCGAGCTGCCCGATGCCCGCTACGAGACCCTGGCCGCCTTCGCCCGTGAGGTGATCGCCACGCGCGGCAACGTCTCCGACGCCACCTACCAGGCGTTCCGCGATGCCGGTTTCAGCGAGGGCAACGCCCTGGAAGTGATTCTCGGCGTGAGTCTCGCAACCCTGTGCAACTTTGCTAATGTGTTCGCCCAGACGCCGCTCAACGACGAACTCGGCAAATACCGCTGGCAGCCTTCGGCCTGATCGGGGCCTGATGCCGGCGCGCCCGGCGTTTCAACAGGAGTAGGGACATGCTTGATCATGCATTTCGACAATGGCTGGATGCCAATGCCGAGGCCATCGACCAGGGCCAGTGCGATTCACACCTGGTGCTGGCGCATATCGCCGAATCGCAACTGCTGCGCATCGGCGTCGATCCGGCCCTGGGCGGCTCCGGTGGCGACGTCACCGCGGCAGTCGAGGCCATCGCCGCCATCGCCAGTCGTTCGCTGGCTGCGGCCTTTGTCTGCTGGGGCCAGCGCGCCTTCATCGAATATCTGCTGCAAAGCCCCAACCGGACGCTGTGCGAGCGGCTGCTGCCCGACCTGCTGAAGGGCGAGCTGGCCGGGGCCACCGGCCTGTCCAACGCCATGAAGTTCCTTTCCGGCATCGAGGCCTTGCAGGTGCGTGGCCGCGCCGCGAGCGGCGGCTGGAACCTGGAAGGGCGCCTGCACTGGGTGACCAACCTGCGCAAGCGCGGCTTCGTGGTGGCCGCAGCCATCGAGGATGATGCCGGTGGCGCGCCGTTCGTGGTCGCCATCCCGTCCAACGCGCCGGGCCTGGAGCGCTCCGACGACCTGCAACTGATGGGCTTGCAGTCGAGCAACACGGCGGCGTTGGCCTTCCACCAGGTGCCTTTGGCCCGCGACTGGCTGCTGCACGACAACGCCCGCGAGTTCCTGCCCAGGGTGCGTCCGGCGTTCCTGGCGCTGCAGTGCGGCATGGCCATCGGCCTGGCTCGCCGCGCCCTGGATGAGGCACAGGCACACCTGCAGCAGCGTGGCGCGTTCCTCGAGGAGGCTCGCCAGGTGCTCGCCGAGCGCCTGGAGAACACCGTCGCCGAGCTCAAGCAGGGGCTGCTCGACGGCCGCTTCCAGAGCCAGCCGGCTGCCTTGTTCAAACTGCGCATCACCCTCGCCGAATGCGCCGCCGACGCCGTGCAGCTGGAGTTGCAGGCCAGCGGTGGCAAGGCCTACCTGACCGCCTATGGCGAGGGCTTCGCCCGCCGCTGGCGCGAGTCGGCGTTCGTGCCGATCGTCACCCCGAGCCTGGTGCAGCTGCGCGCCGAGCTGCAACGCCAGGCGGCCTCTGCATGACCGACGTGCTACTCGAAGCCCGCGACATCAGCCTGGGCTACCCGCGCGAGGGTGGCTGGCAGGCGGTGCTGGAACAGTTCGACCTGGCGCTGGCGCCGGGGGAGGTGGTTACCATCCTCGGCCCCAGCGGGGTCGGCAAGTCCAGCCTGCTGCGCGTGCTGGCCGGCCTGCAGCAGGCCCGCGGCGGCAGCGTGCAGTTGCGCGGCGAGCCGCTGCAGGGGCCGCATCCGCGCCTGGCGGTGGCGTTCCAGGACCCCAGCCTACTGCCCTGGCTGAGCCTTGAGAAGAACGTCGCCTTCGGCCTCGATTTCGCCCGCCAGCTCAAGCTGCCGGCGGCCGAGCGGCGCGCACGGATCGACCATGCCATCGACGCGGTGGGCCTGGCCCACGCCCGTGGTCAGTACCCGGCGCAGCTGTCCGGCGGCATGGCCCAGCGCACCGCGCTGGCCCGCTGCCTGGCGCGCCAGCCCGAGGTGCTGTTGCTGGACGAACCCTTCGGCGCGCTCGACGAGGTGACCCGGGCCGACATGCAGCAACTGCTGCTGCAGCTGATCGCCACCCACAACACCGCCGCCGTGCTGATCACCCACGACATCGACGAAGCCCTGCTGCTGTCCGATCGCGTGCTGCTACTGGGCAACCACCCGGCGCGCACCCTCGGCCAGTGGCATATCGACCTGCCGCAGCCCCGCGCGCAGCGGGTCGAGGAACTGGGCGCGCTGCGCATCGAGATCCTGAAAACCCTTCGGCGGGCAAGCCGCACAGCCGAACCCACTCCATCCCCCTTGCCCTCGGAGGCTGTCCATGTGCATGGATGACTGCTGTTCCACGACGTCCCGTCGCGATTTTCTCAAGCTGAGCGCCATGCTCACCGCCGCCGGCGCCGTGCCGCTGCTGTCGAGCCTGCAGGCCCGCGCCGCCGCCGAGCCGGACGCGCCGGTGCGCATCGGCTATCTGCCGATCACCGACGCCACGCCCTTGCTGGTGGCGCACAACAACGGCCTGTTCGAGGCCGAGGGCATCAAGGCCGAGCGCCCGGTACTGCTGCGCAGCTGGGCTCAGGTGATCGAGGCGTTCATCTCCGGCCAGGTCAACGTCATCCACCTGCTGTCGCCGATGACCGTGTGGGCGCGCTATGGCAGCAAGGTGCCGGCCAAGGTCGTGGCCTGGAACCACGTCGGCGGCTCGGGCTTGACCGTGGCCCCGGACATCACTGAGATGAAGCAGCTCGGCGGCAAGACCGTGGCGATTCCGTTCTGGTACTCGATCCACAATGTGGTGCTGCAGCAGATGCTCGGCGATAACGGCCTGAAGCCCGTGTCCAAGCCGGCCGACGCGCAACTGGCGGACAACGAGGTCAACCTGCTGGTGCTGCCACCGTCGGACATGCCGCCGGCCCTGGCCAGCAAGCGCATCGCCGGCTATATCGTCGCCGAGCCGTTCAACGCCCTGGCCGAGAACCTCAAGGTCGGCCGCGTGCAGCGTTTCACCGGCGATGTATGGCGCAACCATGCCTGCTGCGTGGTGTTCATGCACGAGCACGACCTGAACAATCGCCCTGAGTGGTCGCAGAAGGTGGTCAACGCCATCGTCAAGGCCCAGCAGTGGACCCGCGAGCACCGCGCCGAGGCCGCCGCGCTGCTGTCCAAGGCCGGCCCCAACAAGTACACCCCGCACGAACCGGCGGTGCTGACCAAGGTGCTGGCGCCTTCCGCCGAAGACCGCGCCGGGTACATCGCCAGCGGCGCGATCCAGCACCAGCAATGGGACGAAAAGCGCATCGACTTCCAGCCTTACCCGTTCCCCAGCTATACCGAGGAACTGGTCAAGCGCCTGAAGAACACCCTGATCGTCGGCGAGAGCGATTTCCTAGCCGGCCTGGACCCGGCGCAGACTGCCCGCGACCTGGTGGACGAGCGCTTCGTGCGCAACGCCATCGCCGCCGTGGGCGGCCCGGCCGCGTTCGGCATCGCCGAGAACTTCCAGCGTAGCGAGGAGTTCGCGGTCTGATGCGCAGGCATGTCGTGCATGGCGCCCTGGGCCTGGCGGGCCTGGCGGCGCTGTTGTTGCTGTGGTGGGCGGGCGTGCGCCTGTTCGGCGCCGCCGATGGCTTGTCGGCGCGCTTCGCGCCCCAGGCCACGCTGCAAAGCCTGGTGGAGTTGCTGGGGCAGGGTGAGGTCTACGGGCATATCTGGGTGAGCTTGAAGCGCATCCTCGTCGGCCTGTTGCTGGCGCTGCTGATAGGCGTGCCGCTGGGCCTGCTGGTGGGCAGCTACCGGCATCTGGAGGCGGCGACCACGCCGGCGTTCCAGTTTCTGCGCATGATCTCGCCGCTGTCGTGGATGCCGGTGGTGGTGATGCTGATGGGCGTCGGCGACCAGCCGATCTACTTCCTGCTGGCCTTCGCCGCGCTGTGGCCGATTTTGCTCAACACCGCCGCCGGGGTGCGTCAGCTCGACCCGCGCTGGCTGCAGTTGAGCCGCAGCCTCAGCGCCACGCGCTGGGAGACCTTGTGCAAGGTGATCTTCCCCGGGGTGATCGGCCATGTGCTGACCGGCGTGCGGCTGGCCATCGGCATCTTGTGGATCGTGCTGGTGCCGTGCGAGATGCTTGGGGTCAGCGCCGGGTTGGGCTACTTCATCCTTGATACACGCGACCGCCTGGCCTACTCGGAGCTGATGGCGATGGTGCTGCTGATCGGTGTGCTGGGGTTCATGCTCGATGCCCTGGCGCGCGGGCTGCATCGGCGGTGGGTGCATGCGTGAAGCCTGAGCGGCCTTGCCGAGGCGTCGGACCGGCCGGAAAGGGCTGCGTAGCGGCCCCAGGATTTCGGTGTTGATGCAAAGATCGCTGGGGCCGCTTTGCGGCCCTTTCGCGACACAAGGCCGCTCCTACAGGGGAACGCGTGGAGCCTGAAAGTAGGCGACCAGTGCTCCCCTGTGCCCTCGGATTCAGAAACTGTACTTGGCCGTCAGCATCAGGTTGCGCGGATCGCCAAAGGTATCGCCGCCATAGTTCACCGACTTGGAGATCGACGAGTAGTACTTCCTGTCGAACACGTTGTTGGCGTTGAGCTGCAGGTCCAGGTGCTGGTTGACCGCGTAGCCGGCCATCAGGTCGGTGACGGCGTAGGCGCCCTGCTCGAGGCGGTAGCTGCTGCCGTCAGCCACGGTGAAGTCGTTGTACATGCGGCTCTGCCAGGTGACGCCGCCACCGACCCGCAGTTTCTCCAGCGGGCCTTGGAAGCGGTAGGTGGTGAACAGCTTCAACTGGTGCTGCGGCGTGTCGGATTCGAACGGCTTGTTGACCTTCTGCGGGTTCTTGGCGTCCTTGACCGTATGCACGCGGGCATAGGTATAGCCGGCGCCGATTTGCCACTGCTCGGTCAACGCGCCCTGCAGCTCGAAGTCGATACCCTGGCTGCGCACTTCACCGGAGGCCTCGTAGCAGGCGAACTGGCCGGCCCGGCACAGGCTCTTGTCCACCTCGACCGCACGGTTCTCCTGATCAATGCGGAACACCGCGAGGCTGGCGTTGAGCGCGCCGTCGAAGTACTCGCCCTTGATGCCCACCTCGTAGTTCTTGCCTTCGATCGGTCGCACCGGCGTGCCGCTGGGGTCCTTGTTGTCCTGGGGCTGGAAGATGTCGGTGTAGCTGGTGTACAGCGAATGGTGCTCGTCCAGTTCGTAGATCAGGCCGGCATAGCGGGTGACGTTGCGGGTCACCTTGTAGTCGCCTTCGTTGCTGCCGCGCTGGTCGTAGTCGTACCAGTCCAGACGCCCGCCGAGGATCAGCTTGAGCGGGTCGGTCAGGCTCAGGCGGGTGGTGGTGTACACGCCTTCCTGGTTGATCAGGTAGCGGCTGCTGCCGGTGTGCAGGAAGTTTGGCTTGCCGCCATCGAGGGGATAGTCCAGGTCGTAGGGGCTGTAGTTGCGCTCGGTCATGTCGTAGATGCGCTTGCTGGCACCGAGCACCAGCTCGTGGGTGCGGCCGAAGGCCTCGAACGGGCCGCTGGCGAAGGTGTCCAGGCCCAGCTGGTTCTCGTCGTGGGCCGACTGGTAGACCGTTCGGCTCAGCGGCTTGGTCAGGTCCCAGCGCGACTGGTAGGAGCCGCGGAACAGTGCATTTTGTTCACTGTAGATGGCGTTGACCTGCAGCTTCCAGTCATTGGCCAGACGCTGGCGCAGCTCGGCGAACAGGGTGTTGATCTCCTGGTCCTTGACCTCCCAGTCGGTGGCCGGGTTGTACGAGCGCGGCAGGTCCTGGTGGTGGCCATTGAGGTCGGTGGGGATCGCGCCCCAGAACACGTTGGTCTTGTCCTTCTGGTGGGAGAGGCCGAGGGTCAGGGTGGTGTCTTCGCCCAGGTCGGCCTCGGTGATCGCGTAGAACAGCCCGTGATCCTCCTGCTGCCCGTCACGGAAACCGTTGGCGTCGCGGTACGAGGCCACCACGCGGCCGCGCAGGGTGCCGCTGTCGTTGAGCGGGCTGGAAGCGTCGAGCTCGCCGCGGTAGTTGTCCCAGCTGCCGGCGCCGCCGGTGAGGGTGACCTTCTGTTCCGCCAGCGGACGCTTGCGCACCAGGTTGATGGCCGCCGACGGCGTGCCGGAACCGGTGACCAGCCCGGTGGCGCCGCGCACCACCTCGACCCGGTCGAACATCGCCAGATTGGGCTGGGCACCGACCACCCAGCCGGTGTAGGCGCTGGGGATGCCGTCGTACATGATGTTGTCGACGTCGAAGCCGCGGGCCTTGTAGGTCTGCCGGCCCGGGCCGTTGGACTGGTTGAGGAACAACCCCGGCGTGTACCTGGCCACGTCGTTGATGCTGGTCATGCCCTGATCGTCCATGCGCTGGCGGGTGATCACGGTCACCGCCTGGGGCGTTTCGCGCATGGTCAGCGGCAGTTTGGTGGCGGTGGCCATGGAACCGGTGGTGTACGACTTCGACCCCTCGGTGGTGCTGCCCAGGCTGCTGTCGTTGATGGCCGTGGCACCCAGCTCGATCACGGCCGGCGCTTGCTCCTCGGCCAGCGCGGGAGTAAGGGTTGCCATGCAGATGGCCATGGCCAGCAGGTTGCGAGTGGGCGTGAAGCGGTGGGGGGAGACGTGCGATGACATGCCGGGCTTTATCCTTATTGCTAGTGCTTATGAGAATAATTAGCAATAAGTGTGTCGGATTGTCAGGTTCGCAACAATGCGTTCGAAGCTGAAAATGGTGAACTTTTCACAAATTCTATTCGTTTGGTTTGTGGTTCCCTGAAGCAATTCGTTTGCCACGCTGGCGCCCGACCTCCAGCGCCTGCCCGTCGCGCTGCTTGCCATGTCGCGCCTGGCCGACCAGCTCGGGGATCAGCGGGCCCTCCGGCAGGTGGCGCCAGAAGCGCCCGGGCAGGTGCTGGCGCAACGCGCCGGGGTTTAGTCGGGCGGGGTTGAAGGTGTGCCGGTAGTAGGCCAGCCACAGCTCGGCGCCGGGGTCCTCGGCGTTGCGCGCCCACTGCCGCCATTGCTCCGGGCATTGGCGTCGGTAGTCCAGGTGCTGCCCGTCGAAGCGCACGCCATCGAGGGGCGTGGCGATCAACCAGCGCTGGCGCCCCAGGCGGTCGGCGAAATGCCCGCAGGCGCTGTCGAGGATGTCGTGGGCCGGTTCGTGGTAGGCCACCAGGTCCAGTTGCAACTGCTCGGCCAGTGCCTCGGGCAGTGGTACGAAGCGCACGAAGGCATGCAGGTGATGGGCTTCGCGGCCGACCTGGCGGATGCGCCGCTGCATCTCGCTGCCCAGGCGGTCGCCGGCGAGCATGGCGGTGCGATCGCCATGGGCGACGCGCCACAGCACTTCGTACAACAGGTTCCAGCGTTGCTCGCCGCGGTAGCGACCGGCCTGTTCCAACTGGGCCAGCAGCGCCGCCGGCACGCGGGCGCGGAACGGACCGGGGCCGGCGGGCAGGGGCGTGGGCACGGCCAGCAGGTCGTCCATACGCGCCTGCCCCCAGGTCACCGTGGCCGGGTCGATGCCATGGCCGAGCAGTTGCCGCGCCTGGTCGCGCCAGGTGGCGAAGTCATCACCGCAATCCAGCGCAATCATCCCCACAGGCCCATTTGCACCGGTGCCTGGGGTTCGCGCAGGCGGGCGCGCAGCAGGCCGCTGCGCAGCTCGGCCTGGGCCGGGCGGTAGTCACTGGTGACGATGAACGGGCGGGCCTTGTCCAGCACGCAGCGCAACTGGATCAGGTCGTCGTAGCGGATGCGCCGCTCGCGACGCAGGGCCACCAGGCGCTGCACGCTGCGCAGGCCGATGCCGGGGATGCGCGCCAGCAGGGCCGGTTCGGCGCGGTTGACGTCGAGCGGGAATACTTCGCGGTTGGCCAGCGCCCAGGCCAGCTTGGGGTCGATGTCCAGGGCCAGGTTGCCGGTTTCGCCCAGCAGTTCGCCGGCCTTGTAGCCGTAACCGCGCAGGAGGAAATCGGCCTGGTACAGGCGGTGCTCGCGCAGCAGCGGCGGGGCGGCCAGGGGGACGCTGGACGGGCTGTCGGGGATCGGGCTGAAGGCGGAGTAGTAGACGCGCTTGAGGCCATAGCCCTGGTACAGCGACTCGGCGTTGCGCAGCAGGGCGCTGTCGTCGGTGGCGTCGGCGCCGACGATGACCTGGGTGCTCTGCCCGGCGGGGGTGAAGCGTGGCGCCCGCGGTTCACCGGCGACGGCCTGCTGGCCGTGGTGGATCACGCCCATGGCCTGGCGGATGGTGCTGGCGCGTTTTTCCGGGGCCAGGCGTTCGAGGCTGGCGTCGGTGGGCAGTTCGATGTTCACGCTCAGGCGGTCGGCCAGGCGCCCGGCTTCCTCGATCAGCAACGGATCGGCGTCGGGGATGGTCTTGAGGTGGATGTAGCCGCGAAAGCCATGCTCCTCGCGCAGCAGGCGGGCCACCCGGATCAGCTGCTCCATGGTGTAGTCGGCCGAACGGATGATGCCGGAGCTGAGAAACAGGCCGCTGATGCAATTGCGCCGGTAGAAGTCCAGGGTCAGGCGCACCACCTCTTCGGGGCTGAAGCGCGCCCGCGGCACATTGCTGGAGCGGCGGTTGACGCAGTACTGGCAGTCGTACAGGCAGAAGTTGGTCAGCAGTACCTTGAGCAGTGACACGCAGCGGCCGTCCGGGGTGTAGCTGTGGCAAATGCCCATGCCGTCGGTGGCGCCGAGGCCGTCGCGACCACGGGAGCTGCGCTTGGGGGCGCCGCTGCTGGCGCAGGACGCGTCGTACTTGGCGGCGTCGGCGAGGATGCCGAGCTTGGCGATGAGCTGCATTGGGCAATCCGATTTAACTGTTCATGCATACAGTATTTCGGCGTTAGGCTGATAGCAAGTGTTTGCAGGTAGCTTTTGAGGCGGGCAGCGGTACCCTCACAGGAATAACTGGCCCGAAACAGATGTAGGAGCGGCCTTGTGCCGCGATGCGCCGCGCGGGCGGCGCTCGATCTCACAGGCGCTGCAACCCTGTCGTCGAATACCCTGAAAGGCCCACATTTCAAGGCAATCCACCCTCGGCATGCTTGATTACAAAATTGTAATCTCCCCGCCACCCCCCCGATAACCACCGCTGCCTAAAGTCCCTCGCCAAAGCATTCCGCCGCTTGTCGACGAGGACTTCCGCCGTGCCCATCCACCGCAAGATCGCCTTGCTCTGCCTGTTGCTGGCCGGCCCTGCCGGCGCCCAGGGCCTGAGCCTGGACCAGGCGCTCGACGCCGCCTTCGCCCAGAACCCGGACTTCGCCGCCATCGGCCGCGAGATCGGCATCGCCGAGGGCGAGCGCCGCCAGGCCGGGCTGATTCCCAACCCCGAGCTGTCCTGGGAGGTCGAGGACACCCGCCGCGACACCAGCACCACCACCGTGACCCTCAGCCAGGCCCTGGAACTGGGCGGCAAGCGCGGCGCACGGATCGAAGTCGCCGAGGCCGGCCAGGCAATCGCCCGGCTGGAGCTCGAACGCCAGCGCAACAGCCTGCGCGCCGATGTGATCCAGGCCTTCCATGCCGCCTTGCGGGCACAGACCGCGCTGGATCTGGCGCAACAGTCGCAGGCACTGACCGAACGCGGCCTGCGGGTGGTGGAAGGGCGGGTGCGGGCCGGGCAGTCCTCGCCGGTGGAGGCCACCCGCGCCCAGGTCCAGTTGGCCCAGGCCGAGGCGGCGGTGCGTCGGGCGCGCACCGAGCGTGGCGTGGCCAACCAGGCCCTGGCGCGGTTGACGGGCAGTGCCGAGGCCCGCTTCGAGCGGCTTGACGCGAGCAACCTCTCGCCCGGCCCGGCGCCGCAGACCGAGCGCCTGCTGGCCAAGGTCGAGCAGACCGCCGAGTGGCGCCTGGCCGCGGCGCAGATCGAACGGGGCGATGCCAGCCTTGGTTCCGAGAAGGCCCAGCGCATCCCCAACCTGACCGTCAGCCTGGGCAGCCAGTACAGCCGCGAGGACCGTGAGCGGGTCAACGTGGTCGGGCTGTCGATGCCGCTACCGCTGTTCGACCGCAACCAGGGCAACGTGCTGGCCGCTGCCCGCCGCGCCGACCAGGCCCGCGACCTTCGCAACGCCGTGGATTTGCGCCTGCGCAGCGAAACCCGCAGCGCCCTGGAGCAGTGGGGCACGGCCATGGGCGAGGTCCAGGCCTATGACCGCACCATCCTGCCCGCCGCCCAGCAGGCGGTGGACACCGCCACCCGCGGCTTCGAGATGGGCAAGTTCGCCTTCCTCGATGTGCTCGATGCCCAGCGCACGCTGATCGAGGCCCGCGGGCTGTACCTCGAGGCGCTGGCCCAGGCGACCGATGCCCGGGCGCAGGTGGAGCGAATCTACGGCGAGCTCTAGAACCCGCTCTGAAAGGGGGCTGCTGCGCAGCCCATCGCGACACAAGGCCGCTCCCACAGGGTGCGCGCTGACCTGACGAACAACACAAAACCCTTGTGGGAGCGGCCTTGTGTCGCGATGGGCCGCACAGCGGCCCCGACGAGGTAACGCCCAAGCCTGGAATCAGGAGCAACAATGACCAACCCACGCAAGCTCGCCATCCTCGCCGCTGCCTTGGCCGTTCTCGGCCTCGGTGGCGCAGCCTGGACCGGCACCCTCGGCAAGGCCGGCAATGGCCAGGCCCAGCACGACGACCACGGCGAGGAAGGCCACGGCCATGAAGAAGGAAAGGCTGAGGAACATGCCGACGAAGAGGGCCAGCTGCACCTCTCCGCCGAACAGATCCAGGCCGCCGGCGTGCAACTGACCACCGCCGGCCCGCGCACGCTGGGTACTGCCATCAGCTTCCCCGGCGAGATCCGCTTCGACGAGGACCGCACCGCCCACGTGGTGCCCCGCGTCCCCGGCGTGGTCGAGTCGGTGCAGGCCGAGCTGGGCCAGGCGGTCAAGCGCGGCCAGGTGCTGGCGGTGATCGCCAGCCAGCAGATCTCCGAACTGCGCAGCGAGCAGCAGGCCGCCCAGCGCCGTCTGGAGCTGGCGCGCCTGACCTTCGAGCGCGAGAAGCAGCTGTGGCAGGAGCGCATCAGCGCCGAACAGGACTACCTGCAGGCCCGCCAGGCGCTGCAGGAGGCCGAGATCGCCGCCGCCAACGCCGGGCAGAAGGTCGCCGCCGTGGCGCCGGCCGGCAAGGGCAACCGCTACGAGTTGCGCGCGCCGTTCGACGCGGTGGTGGTGGAAAAGCACCTGACCGTAGGCGAGGTGGTGGACGAGACCAGCAACGCCTTCACGCTGTCTGACCTCAGTCGGGTCTGGGCCACCTTCGCCGTTGCTCCACGCGACCTGGACAAGGTGGTCAGCGGCCGTGGTGTCAGCGTCAGCGCGCCGGACCTCGGTGCCCAGGTGGAGGGCAAGGTCAACTACGTCGGCAGCCTGCTCGGCGAACAGAACCGCGCCGCCACCGTGCGCGCCACCCTGGCCAACCCCAATGGCGCCTGGCGCCCCGGGCTGTTCGTCAACATCGCGGTCACCGTCGAGCGTTTCGACGCCGCCGTGGTGGTGCCGGAAAGCGCCCTGCAGACCTGGGAAGAACAGACCGTGGTGTTCGCCCGCACCGACGAGGGCTTCGAGGCCCGCCCGGTGAAGACCGGGCGTCGCGACGCCGGCCAGGTGGAAGTGCGCGAAGGGCTGGCCGCCGGCACCGTGGTCGCCGCCGCCGGCAGCTTCGTCCTCAAGTCCGAGCTGGGCAAAGGCTCGGCCGAACACAGCCACTGACCGGGGACGCCATTCATGTTCGAACGTCTTATCCAGTTCGCCATCGAGCAACGCCTGGTGGTGATGCTCGCCGTGGTGCTGATGGCCGCCGTGGGCATCCACAGCTACCAGAAGCTGCCCATCGACGCCGTGCCCGACATCACCAACGTGCAGGTGCAGATCAACACCGCCGCGCCCGGCTACTCGCCCCTGGAGACCGAGCAGCGCATCACCTTCGCCATCGAGACCGCCATGGCCGGCCTGCCGGGCCTCAAGCAGACCCGCTCGCTGTCGCGTTCGGGGCTGTCCCAGGTGACGGTGATCTTCGATGACGGCACCGACATCTTCTTCGCCCGCCAGCTGGTCAACGAGCGCCTGCAGGTGGCCCGCGAGCAGTTGCCCGAAGGCATCGAAGCGGGTATGGGGCCAATCTCCACCGGCCTTGGCGAGATCTTCCTGTGGACGGTCGAGGCCAAGGAGGGCGCGTTGAAGGACGACGGCACGCCCTATACCGCCACTGACCTGCGGGTGATCCAGGACTGGATCATCAAGCCGCAGCTGCGCAACGTGCCGGGCGTGGCCGAGGTGAACAGTATCGGCGGCCATGCCAAGCAGTACCTGATTGCCCCCGAGCCCAAGCGCCTGGCGGCCTACAAGCTGACCCTCAACGACCTGGTCGCGGCGCTCGAGCGCAACAACGCCAACGTCGGCGCCGGCTACATCGAGCGCAACGGCGAGCAGTTGCTGATCCGCGCCCCGGGCCAGGTGGCCTCGGCCGAGGACATCGCCAACATCGTCATCTCCAGCGTCGATGGCACGCCGATCCGCGTCAGCCATGTCGCCCAGGTTGGCCTGGGCCAGGAGCTGCGTTCGGGCGCGGCCACCGAGAATGGCCGCGAAGTGGTGCTGGGCACGGTGTTCATGCTGATTGGCGAGAACAGCCGCACGGTGTCCCAGGCGGTGGCGGCCAAGCTCGAGGAGATCAACCGCAGCCTGCCCAAGGGCGTGGTGGCGATCACCGTCTATGACCGCACCAACCTGGTGGAAAAAGCCATCGCCACGGTGAAGAAGAACCTCATCGAAGGCGCGATCCTGGTCATCGCCGTATTGTTCCTGTTCTTGGGCAACATCCGTGCGGCGCTGATCACCGCCATGGTCATCCCGCTGTCGATGCTGTTCACCTTCACCGGCATGTTCAGCAACAAGGTCAGTGCCAACCTGATGAGCCTGGGGGCGCTCGACTTCGGCATCATCGTCGACGGCGCGGTGGTGATCGTCGAGAACGCCATCCGCCGCCTGGCCCATGCCCAGCAGCATCATGGGCGCATGCTGACCCGCTCCGAGCGCTTCCACGAAGTGTTCGCCGCCGCCCGCGAGGCGCGTCGGCCGCTGATCTACGGGCAGTTGATCATCATGGTGGTGTACCTGCCGATCTTTGCCCTGACCGGGGTCGAGGGCAAGATGTTCCACCCCATGGCCTTCACCGTGGTGATGGCGCTGCTAGGGGCGATGATCCTCTCGGTGACCTTCGTCCCGGCGGCCATCGCGCTGTTCGTCACCGGCAAGGTGAAGGAGGAAGAGGGCGTGGTCATGCGCACCGCCCGCCGCCGCTACGCCCCGGTGCTGGGCTGGGTGCTGGGTCGACGCAATCTGGCCTTTGCCGGCGCCGCCACCGTGGTGCTGCTGTCCGGCGTACTGGCCAGCCGCATGGGCAGCGAGTTCATCCCCAGCCTCAGCGAGGGCGATTTCGCCCTGCAGGCCCTGCGCGTGCCGGGCACCAGCCTGTCGCAGTCGGTGGACATGCAGCAGCGCCTGGAGAAGACCATCATTGCCCAGGTGCCGGAAGTCGAGCGGGTGTTCGCCCGTACCGGCACCGCCGAGATCGCTTCCGACCCGATGCCGCCGAACATCTCCGACGCCTACGTGATGCTGAAACCCCGCGAGCAATGGCAGGACCCAGGCAAGCCGCGCGATGAGCTGATCGCCGAGGTACAGCGTGCCGCCGCCAGCGTGCCGGGCAGCAACTACGAGCTGTCGCAGCCGATCCAGCTGCGTTTCAACGAGCTGATCTCCGGGGTGCGCAGCGATGTCGCGGTGAAGGTGTTCGGCGACGACATGGAGGTGCTCAATCGCACCGCCGCGCAGATCGCCGCCAGCTTGCAGCAGGTGCCGGGGGCCTCCGAGGTTAAGGTCGAGCAGACCACCGGTTTGCCGGTGCTGACCATCGATATCGACCGCGACAAGGCGGCCCGTTACGGCCTGAACGTGGGCGACGTGCAGGACGCCATCGCTATCGCCGTGGGCGGCCGCACCGCCGGCACCCTGTATGAAGGTGACCGCCGTTTCGACATGGTGGTGCGCCTGTCGGAGGCGCTGCGCACCGATGTCGACGGCTTGTCCAGCCTGCTCATCCCGGTGCCGGCCAGCGCCGCCGCCGGTGCCTCGCAGATCGGTTTCATCCCGCTGTCGCAGGTTGCCACCCTGAACCTGCAGCTGGGCCCCAACCAGATCAGCCGCGAGGATGGCAAGCGCGTGGTGGTGGTCAGTGCCAACGTGCGTGGGCGTGACCTGGGTTCGTTCGTCGAACAGGCCTCGCAGACGCTGATCGACCAGGTGCAGATCCCACCGGGTTACTGGACCCGCTGGGGTGGCCAGTTCGAGCAGCTGCAGTCGGCGGCCGAGCGCCTGCGGGTAGTGGTGCCGGTGTCGCTGCTGCTGGTCATGGCCTTGCTGCTGATGATGTTCAACAACCTCAAGGATGGCCTGCTGGTGTTCACCGGCATCCCCTTCGCCCTGACCGGCGGGGTGCTGGCGCTGTGGCTGCGGGATATCCCGCTGTCGATCTCGGCGGGGGTGGGCTTTATCGCGTTGTCGGGCGTCGCGGTGCTCAACGGCCTGGTGATGATTGCCTTCATTCGCAACCTGCGTGAGGAAGGCCGGGGCCTGCGCGCGGCAGTGGAAGAGGGCGCGTTGACCCGGCTGCGACCGGTGCTGATGACCGCGTTGGTGGCGTCGCTGGGCTTCATCCCCATGGCCCTGGCCACCGGCACTGGCGCCGAGGTGCAGCGGCCGCTGGCGACGGTGGTGATCGGCGGGATCCTGTCGTCGACGGCGCTGACCTTGCTGGTGTTGCCAGCGTTGTATCAGTGGGCGCATCGGCGGGATGAGGACGACCCGGCAGAAGGCGTGTAACGCCATCACCTGTAGGAGCGGCCTTGTGTCGCGAAAGGGCTGCGTAGCAGCCCCGGCGATTTTTGCATAAATGCTGAAATCTGGGGCCGCTGCGCGGCCCTTTCGCGACACAAGGCCGCTCCTACAGGTGTCTGCGCAGCCAGTGATCCAGGCTCAACCGTCCAGCCCCTTTCAACAGCAACGGCACCAACGCCACCAGGTAGATCAGCGGCAGCTTGAAGTTGCCAAAACCCTGGTCGGTGATCACATACCCCCGTCCCAGTTCCGCCAGGCTCGACCACTGACTCGGCCAGTGCACCGCGGCAATCGCCACCACCGTCACCACCATCAGCACCGCCGAGGCCAGCCGGGTACCGAGCCCCAGCAGCAGGAGCAGCGGGCAGATCAATTCGGCCCACATCGACAGCTGCCAGTTGAGGTCCGCCGGCAGCAGGTTGAACGGGAACGGAAAACTGCCTTGCAGGTCGGCAAACCAGTTGGCGCCGTTGAACTTCTCCAGGCCCGATTCGAAGAACTCCCAGGCCAGGAACAGGCGCAGCGGCAGGTCGGCGCTCCAGTTGCCGGTGTGGTCGAGGGCGTTGAACAGCTTCCATTCAGCAAACAGTGGCAGGGCTTTCATGGGCAGGCTTCCCGGTGTAGGCGGCAACGGCGGGGTGCCGTTGCGCTGTTGTGGCCGGGAGTGTGTAGGGCGGGGGTATCGGCAGTGTGTCGGGGGCGGCGGATTTATGTATCGCTGTGTAGCGATGCTCAGCGATTGCTGGTCAGGCGCTGTTGCGCCGCCGCGCAGCCGTTGATGTCCACCGCCTTCTGCAGGAAGGCCTGGCGCTGGCGCGGATCAAGCTCACCGAGCAGCCGGTAGATCTCGGCCTGGTAGTCGCGTTGGCGCCCCCATTGCATTTGCAGGCCCTGCGGGCGGGTGCGGGTGCACGCCAAGCGGGTGGCTGGCTGGGGGTAGTAGGCGGCGTACAGGGTGGCCATGCTGGGGACCGCCTCCAGGGCCTCGCGGTAGGCGGGGCTGGCATTGTAGGGCGAACACCAGTGGGCGATGGCCAGCGCAGGCGGGGCGAAGCCTTGCTTGAGGCTGGCCTCCAGCAACGGACAGGCGGCCTCGGCGATCTGTCCTGCCGGCAGATAGGTGGTGTAGTACAGCGCCAGGCGGTACTGGGCTACCGGGTGGCCGAGTTCCACCGACTTTTTCAGCAGGGCCACCGCCGTGGGCAGCGTGTGTGCCATCGCCTGGCCCTGGCGGCTGAGCTCGGGGTCGCCATTGGCGGTGCGCAGCGGACCGGCGTTGTCGTCCTGGTTGTCGGCCTGTTCCAGCAGTGGCAGCGCCTGGCGATAGAGCAGGTCGGCATGGGGGTCGATGTTCACGTCCAGGGCCTGGGCGCCTGTGGTGGCCAGCAGCAACGACAGCGACGCGGCCAGGCGGGCGCGGGGATGGGCCAGAAGCGAGGGGACGGCAGGAATGGTCATGGCAGTTACACGGTGCCTCGGGCGAATCAGGAGCGACGACGGCCTATTCTATCCATCCGCGTGCCTTTCCCGGAAGCCCGGCGTCCGGTCATCAGACCAGCTTGATCGGTGCGACCTTGCGCAGGGCCTGTCTTTCCTGGGCCAGCCCCAGCTTGGCGGTGATCACCTTGGCCAGCGCGTTGTTGCCAAGGTCGTTGAAATGCAGGCGGTCGACGAACAGGTGCTCGGCGAACACCGGCGAGCTGCTGAGCATGCTGTTCATGTCGTAGCAGGGTACCGGGTCGGCCTGGCTCTTGATGCGGCGGAAGAAGGCCATGTGCAGCAGGCTGTCGAAGGTGTCGCCGAGCAGGCGGTCGAAGTTCGACGGCTGGCGCTCGAGCTTGGCGAGCACGGCCTGTTCCGCCTTGGGCACGGTCTCGCGGCACCATGGCAGCAGCGGCTGCAGGATGAAGGTGAGGGTGGTGTGGCCGTCGGCCAGCAGGCGGTCCCACTGGCGCAGGGTACGGCCCACGGCATCGGCGGCGCGGATCAGGCGTTTGTCCGGGCTTGATAGCGGCTCCACTTGCGGCCAGTGTGTTTCCCGGGCTGGCGCCAAGAGCTGGCCCAGGCGTTGCCAGAACGACTCGCGGCGAGCCTCTCCGGGCGCTTGCACGCCTTCGTTGAAACGATTGAGAAAGTCCTGGTAGGCCTGCGCCCGGTGTGGGTCCTGCGCACCGGCGAGTGCCTCGGCAAGGGCCTCCTGGGCCAGCGTGTTCAGGCCGCTGAGCACCACCACGTGGCCGATCTGGCCGAAACGGTGCTGGTGGGTGAGGAACATCAGCAGCTCCTGGGTGGCGTTCAGGCCGCAGCCTGAGAGGCTCAACCAGATCTCGCCGGTCAGCACCGACAGGTACGAGGCCACGGTGTGCTCGTCGGAGCTGGCGCCGATGCCCATGGCGGTGGAACCGCCGACCAGCAGGTTGACCCGCGCCGCGCCACCGCGTTCGGCCACCGAGAAGCGTTTGCCGGCGCAATGGCTGTAGCGCATGCCCAGGGCGTCGGTGTTGATGGTGCTGGAGCGATAGCCACGCTCGTGCACATACAGCGTGTGCGGTGCGCGGCGGCTGCCCAGTTGCAGGAAACGCTGGTAATCCTGCGCCAGGGGGTCGGGTGCGCCCATGCTGCCGGTGGCGGCGGGGTCGATCGGGGTCATGGGCGCTCCTTCTTGTCGGGCTTGGCTCAGGCGGCCAGCTCCTTGAGGTTGTAGGCCAGGCCGGCGGCGGCGATCAGCAGCAGGGCGACGCCCGAGGCCAGGCTGATCAGGCGGTTGCTGCGCGGCGAGGCGATCTTGCCGATGGCGAAGATGTACAGGCTGAGCACGGCGAAATCGATGGCGATCCACAAAAGTGACAGCACCACCATGCTCTTGCCGAACGACTCGGTGATCTGGATGAACTGCGGGAAGAAGGCGATGAAGAAGATGATGTCCTTAGGGTTGGAGATGCCGACCATGAAGCCCTGCAGCAGGCCACCGCGGCCCGCTTGCGTGCTGGCCGGGGCCTGCGGGGCGCTGTCGGCCGGCGCCTGCAGCACCTCGCGCAGGGTGCCCAGGGCGATGTAGCCGATGAACAGGCAGCCCAAGAGGCTCATGGCGCTGAGCCAGGCCTTGTCGATGGCCGCGCTGGTGAGGATGATCCAGGCGGCCGCGCCGATCAGCACGAGCGACGCCCAATTGGTGCCGACCGCGGTGAACAGGGCCTTGCGCGAGCCCGAGGCGGCGGCGGTGTTGACGATCAGGGCCACCACCGGGCCGGGCGTGGCGATCAGCAGCAGGACGGTGAGGGCGTAGGTGGCGGTCAGTGCGGTATTCACGATCAGTTCTCGGTGAGGGTTGCAGCGGTTGCGTGGGCATGGAACGGGCAGCGCGCCGGGCTCGGCGAACCGGGCTCCTGCAGTTGGTACTGCTTCCATTCGAAGTTGTCGTCCTGGCCGAAGAAGCCCAGGGTGTCGGGCATGACGCCGTCGTTGTAGTGGCGCACCCGATCGCGGATGCGTGCACGGATGCGCTGGCCGCTTTCGGTGCTGGCGCTGGCGACCTCGTCGAAGCTTTCCCGCGGGTTGATGACGAAGGCGATGTGCCGGCCCAGGTTGCGGCTTTTCATCAAGCGGTGGGCGGGGAAGCTCATGTTGATGAACAGCGGCATGCCGGCGAAGCAGAACGACCAGCGCGTGTCGTGCGGGTCCTGCGGTACTTCCTCGGGCCAGGGTTGCGGGTCGCGCGCATGGACCTGGTTCAGCACATCCCAGGCCAGTGCCTGTTGCGCCTGCAGTGTGGTGTCGGGCGCCGTCTCGAGGAACACCAGCAATGGGTTGCCGATGCGCTGCTTGAGCGGAATCGGTTCGATGGTGCGGATGTAGTCGCCCAGGCCCAGGGCGATATCGTCGGCCAGCCGTTCGGCACGGGCGAAGACGATATGGCAGGTGCGCGCGTTGACCGCCTTGCGCCCGAACAGGCACGGGAAGTCGGGGTTGGCGAGGGTTTCCTTGAAGTGTTCTATGGTCTTGTGCGTCCAGTGGTGGCGGTTCTGGACATGTTCATCGGCGAGCTCCAGCGCATCCAGGCGGTAGCAGTTTCCATAACCCGTAAACATGATTTCCCCAGGCATATCCGTATGCAGTGTTTAGTAGGACTTCTCGTTCAATAGATCGTTTTCGTTACATCTCAGCAGGTTTGCTATATTTAATTGTTATTTACCGGCATTTTCCGAGATGGTTCCCGCGTTGTAAAACGCCTGGATCTATGACCTACTATTAGCTTCACTCATGCTCTGGAAGGCGCCATGTCGGAACGGATTCAAGCCTTGCACGCCCTGCGCGCCTTCGAAGTGGCCTCGCGTTACGGCTCCTTCACCCGCGCGGCCCAGGAACTGGCCCTGACCCAGGGCGCGGTCAGCCATCACATCAAGACCCTCGAAGCCCTGTTCGGCTGCGACCTGTTCGAGCGCCGCGGCCCCAAGCTGCGCCTGACCGAGCACGGCCGGCTGCTGGCCCAGGAACTCAAGGTCGGCTTCAAGATCATCGAGAATGCCTGCGCGCTGCTGCGCCAGGACCGCTACGGCGTGCGCCTCAAGGCGCCGTCCACGCTCACCGTGCGCTGGCTGCTCAGGGCCCTGGACGGCTTCAAGCGGGTCGACAACAGCTGCTCGGTGCAGTTGTCCAGCGTGTGGATGGACATCGATGCGGTGGACTTCTATTCCGAACCCTATGACTGCGCCATCCTGCTCGGCAACGGGCGCTTCCCGGCGGATGTGGAGAGTCTGAAGCTGTTCGATGAATGGCTGATCCCGGTGTGTCACCCAAGCTACCTCGAGCAGGCCCGGCCGGAGCTGTCGGTGCTCTCCAGCTGCGAGTTCCTCCACCCCTCGCCGGACCGGCGTGACTGGCGGCGCTGGCTGGCGCGCATGGACGCGCTGGACATCAGCATCGACCAGGGCCAGGTGTTCGACACCCTCGACCAGGGCATCTCGGCGGCGCAGCAGGGGCTGGGTATCTCGGTGGTCGACTTGGTGCTGGCCAGCGCCGACCTGGCCGCGGGCAACCTGGTCACGCCGTTCCCCCACGCGGTGGCCACCGGCGACGGCTACTACATGACCTGGCTCAAGGCCAGCCCCAAGGCCCACCAGATGCACAAGCTGCGCGACTACCTGGTGGCGCAGGTTCCGCCGCTGTCGCACAAGGACATCAGCTACCTGTACGGCTGAGGTCGGTGGCGGGCAGCACGCGTTCGAGCATGAAGTCGATGAACACCCGCAGCTTGGGCGGCATCTGCCGACCCGATGGCCACAGCAGGTAGAAGCTGCCGCGCCGCTCCATGAAGCTGTCGAGCACGCTCATCAGGCTGCCGGCCGCCAGTTCCTTGCGCACGCTGAAGTCAGGCAGGCAGGTGATGCCACGGTGGTTGAGGGCGAAGCAGATGCGCGTCTCGACATGGTTGCAGACCATCGAGATGGGAATCGCGTAGTCCTGCTCGGGGTGCTCCCGGCGCAACGGCCAGGTTTCCAGCTTGCCGCTGCTGGGGAAGCGGTAGTGCAGGCAGCTGTGCTCGACAAGCTCGCGGGGATGCTGCGGCGTGCCGCGCTCGCGCAGGTACTCCGGGGACGCCACCAGGCGATGCTGGAAGTGCCCGAGGAACTTGGCGTTGAGCCGCGAGTCCAGCGGCTGGCCGCCGCGCATCACCACGTCGAAGCCTTCGCCGACGATGTCCACCATGCGATCGCTGAAGTCCAGGTCCAGTTCGATCTCGGGATAGCGCGCCATGAACTCGGCCAGCGCCGGCATCACCAGCCCGGTCACCTGCGGCAGGCTTACCCGCAAGCGCCCGCGGGGCGCGCCACTGGCCTGGGACAGTTCCTGCTCGGTGGCTTCGATCTCGGCGAGGATACGCCGGCTGCGTTCGAGGAACAGCGTGCCCTCGGCAGTCAGGGTGATGCTGCGCGTGCTGCGGTGGAACAGGCGCACGCCCAGGCGTTCCTCCAATCGCGCCACGCGCTTGCCCACGGCGGAGGCGCTGATCCCCAGCGACTGGCCGGCGGCGACGAAACTACGGGTCTCGGCGACCCGGTTGAAGACCATGAAGCCGCTGAGGCTATCCATGCTGCGCTCCGATTGCGGACATTAATGTCCTGACTGAGTGGAATTGTACCCGGCTTTTTCCGTAATGCCCCAGCAGCGCACCATGCCTGCCTTGATCGATAGCCGGAGACAACCATGCATTCACCTTCCCCGACCGCGAGCGTCGCCGCATCCCCCACCAGCGTCACGCGCCTGCCCCTGAGCGGCCTGCTGGCCCTGGCCCTGACCGGTTTCATCGCCATCCTCAGCGAAACCCTGCCGGCCGGCCTGCTCGATCAGATCGCCGACGGCATGCAGATCAGCCACGCCATGGCCGGGCAGTGGGTCACGGCCTACGCCCTGGGTTCGCTGCTCACCGCCATTCCACTGGTGACCCTGACCCAGGGCTGGTGGCGTCGCCGCGCGCTGCTGCTGGCGATCGCCGGGTTCGTGCTGTTCAACGGGCTGACCGCCGTATCGCCGGACAATACCCTCACCCTGTGCCTGCGCTTTCTCACCGGTGCCGCCGCCGGCCTGGCCTGGGGCCTGATCGCCGGCCATGCGCGGCGCATGGTGGCGCCGGCCCAGCAGGGCAGGGCCATGGCGGTGGCGATGCTCGGGCAACCTATTGCGCTGTCACTGGGCCTGCCCATTGGCACCTGGCTCGGCGCCTGGCTGGGCTGGCGCGCGGCCTTCGTGGTGGTCACGGTCGCGGCGTTGCTGCTGACCGTCTGGGTGGTGCGGGCGGTGCCGGATTTCCCCGGCCAGGCCGCCGGCAAGCGCCCCGCGGCGCTGGCGGTGCTGCGCACGCCGGGCGTGGCGCGGGTGTTGCTGGTGATCCTGGCGTGGATCCTCGGGCATAACATCCTCTATACCTACATCGTGCCGCTGCTGGCGGCGGCGGGCATGGCGGCCGAGGTGGGCCAGGTGCTGATGACCTTCGGCCTGGCCTCGCTGGCCGGCATCGTGCTGGTGGGCTTGGGTGTCGACCGTCATCTGCGCGGGCTGGTGTTGCTGTGCCTGGCCGGGTTCGCCTTGGCGACCTTGGCCTTGGGGCAGGCGCAGGGTACTGCCTGGCTGGTGCATGTCAGCGTGGCGCTGTGGGGCATGACCTACGGTGGTGCGCCGACCCTGTTGCAGACCGCCTGCGCCGATGCGGCGGGAGAGGGCGGCGATGTGGCGCAGTCGATGCTGGTGACGGTGTGGAACAGCGCGATCGCCCTGGGCGGGGTTGTTGGCGGGCTGCTGTTGGTCGGTGCCGGGGTCGGGTCGTTTGGCACGGTGGTGCTGGGACTGTTGGCGCTGGCGTGGCTGCTGGTGGTCAGCGGACGGCGGGCCGGTTTCATGGCGGGCGCACGTTAGCCCAGGGGACGCAAGCGTGTAGGAGCGGCCTTGTGTCGCGACAGGGCCGCGAAGCGGCCCCGGCGATCTTCCATCAACACTGAGATCCTGGGGCTGCTACGCAGCCCTTTCGCGGCACAAGGCCGCTCCTACAAGGGACAGGGCCAGACCTGCAAACACCCCTTTATGCCAAGAGGAACGGTACAATCCGCCCATGTGAGAAATGAACCGATCCGAGGTCCCCGCAGTGCCGTTGCAACAAGGCTTCGTCCTGACCCGCCACTGGCATGACACGCCCGAAGGCACCTGCGTGGAGTTCTGGCTGGCCACCGACCAGGGCCCACGGCGCCTGCGCCTGGCCGCCCAGCCCTCGGTAGCGTTCATTCCCGCCGCCCAGGCCGCCCACGCCCAGGCGCTGCTGGCCGACGAGCAGGGCGTCGAGCTCAAGCCGCTGCAACTGCGTGACTTTGACCTGCGTCCGGTGATGGGCCTGTACTGCCGCCAGCACCGCCAGCTGATGGCCCTGGAAAAGCGCCTGCGCGCTGCCGGTGTCGAGGTGTTCGAAGCCGACATCCGCCCCCCGGAACGCTACCTGATGGAGCGCTTCATCACCGCCCCGGTGCGTTTCGATGGCCGCCCCGACAGCCAGGGTGTCCTGCACGATGCCCAGCTCAAGCCCGATCCGGACTACCGCCCGCCGTTGCGCCTGGTGTCGCTGGACATCGAGACCAGCGAGCGCGGCGAGCTGTACAGCATCGCCCTGGAAGGCTGCGGCCAGCGCCAGGTCTACATGCTCGGTCCGGCCAATGGCGAGGCGGACGAGCTGGACTTCGACCTGCACTACTGCGCCGACCGCGCCGAGCTGATCGTCTGCCTCAACCAGTGGCTGGCCCGCCACGACCCCGACGCAATCATCGGCTGGAACCTGGTGCAGTTCGACCTGCGCCTGCTGCACGAGCATGCCCAGCGCCTGAACGTGCCGCTGTGCCTGGGCCGTGACGGCGCGCCGATGCACCTGCGCGAGCACGGCAGCCGCAGCCACTTCTTCGCCGAGGCCCCGGGCCGGTTGCTGATCGACGGCATCGAGGCCCTGCGCTCGGCGACCTGGAGCTTCCCCTCGTTCAGCCTGGAGAGCGTCGCACAGCAGTTGCTGGGCGAGGGCAAGGCCATCGACACGCCTTACCAGCGCATGGACGAGATCAACCGCCGCTTCGCCGAGGACAAGCCGGCCCTGGCCCGCTACAACCTCAAGGACTGCGAGCTGGTGACGCGGATCTTCGCCCATACCCGCTTGCTCGAGTTCCTCCTCGAGCGCGCCTCGGTCACCGGCCTGGCCGTGGACCGCAGCGGCGGCTCGGTGGCCGCGTTCTGCCACCTGTACATCCCGCACATGCACCGCCTGGGCTATGTCGCGCCGAACCTCGTTGGCGGCGAGGGCGAGGCCAGCCCGGGCGGTTTCGTCATGGACTCGCGGCCCGGGCTGTACGACTCGGTGCTGGTGCTCGACTACAAGAGCCTGTACCCCTCGATCATCCGCACCTTCCTCATCGACCCGGTTGGCCTGATCGAGGGCCTGCGCCAGCCGGACGACGCGCATTCGGTGGAGGGTTTTCGCGGTGGACGTTTTTCGCGCAGCCAGCACTGCCTGCCGACCATCGTCGAGCGCGTCTGGCAGGGGCGCGAGGCGGCCAAGCGCGCGGGTAACGCCCCGCTTTCGCAGGCGCTGAAAATCATCATGAACGCCTTCTACGGTGTGCTCGGCTCCAGTGGCTGCCGTTTCTTCGATCCGCGTCTGGCATCGTCGATCACCATGCGCGGGCACCAGATCATGCGCCAGACCCGAGCGCTGATCGAGGCGCGGGGCTTTGATGTGATCTACGGCGACACCGACTCCACCTTCGTCTGGCTCAAGGGCGCCCACGACGAGGACGCCGCCGCGCGTATTGGCCGTAAGTTGGTGGCCGAGGTCAACCAGTGGTGGCAGCAGCACCTGGCCGATACCCACGGCCTGGAGAGTGCCCTGGAGTTGCAGTACGAAACCCACTACCGGCGTTTTCTCATGCCGACCATCCGCGGCACCGACGAGGGCAGCAAGAAACGCTATGCCGGCCTGGTGCGTCGTGCCGACGGCAGTGAGGAGATGGTCTATAAGGGCCTGGAATCGGTGCGCACCGACTGGTCGCCGCTGGCCCGCCAGTTCCAGCAGGAACTCTATGGCCGTGTGTTCCGGGGCCAGCCTTACCGCGACTATGTGCGCGGCTACGTCGAACGCACCCTCGCCGGTGAACAGGATGAACTGCTGATCTACCGCAAGCGCCTGCGCAGGCCGTTGGCCGACTACCAGCGTAACGTCCCGCCGCATGTGCGTGCGGCAAGGCTGGCGGATGAGTACAACAGCCGTCTCGGTCGGCCCTTGCAGTACCAGCGTGGCGGCTGGATCAGCTACCTGATCACCACCGCCGGCCCGCAACCGTTGGAGGACCTGCAGGCGCCAATCGACTATCAGCATTACCTGAGTCGCCAGCTGCAGCCGGTGGCCGATGCCATCCTGCCGTTCGTCAACGACGACTTTACCCGCCTGATAGATCGCCAACTGCTGCTGTTCTGAGCGGGTGGTAGTTATCTAATCATTGCTACCGCCTGGCTTTGCCTAGCCTCGGGCCTCCATGCACTACGGAGGTCAGCATGCGGAGCAGTAACCAGCAGCCATCGGTTGCAGTCGATACCCTGGCGGTGGCCCAGGCCTACCAGGATCAACTGATCGTCAAGCGTCTGCCTGAGTGGGTCACGCGGTTGAGCGAGGCCGAGTTCACGCTGTTCAGTGATGCCCTGCGCAGTATCCTGGACTGCGAGCAAAAACTTTCGGCCGCTTTTGCCCGGATCAGCAATATCGATGTCTTCGCCAAGCCCTTGTTGCAACAGGCGCTCAAAGCTCACGGCAACCTTGATCCCGGGGCGATGTACTTTCGGCGCTGGTATGTCTATGAGGCAAACACGGTCAGCTACCTGGCAGGTCGTGTGCTCGTTCCGGACAGTGACTACTACGATTTGCCGTTGCTGGAGGCCGCGCTCTACAACTTCCCTGAATCTGAGTGTCGACAGCAACCTCGGCGCAATGCCGTGGTAGATGGCAAGGGTGTTCGTCAGGTGGGTCTATCCGCGGTGACCTTGGCCAGGCTGTGTCGAGCGCTCGACATGGGGAAGCAGTATCAGGATCACCTGGATTCGATTCTGCTCGCCGGCACAGGCGCCCACAGTGTCAAGACACTGCTGGCGCAGTTCCTGCGCAGCAGCATGCTTGCCGATGCCTTGCAGGCCAAGGTGCAGGGCGTGCTCAGCGAGGCCGAGCTGCAACTGGTGATCGGGCTGTGCCGCGACGATCAGCTTGGCAGGCTTGATGGCGCCCCGGTTCATGCAAGGCAACTGAAGATCTTCGGGGGCCCGGTGCAGCGCGTCGTTGTACTGGATGTCATAGATGCAGGGTGGGTCTTAAATTCCAGCAAGCGAGTGCTGGTGTACGTGCCGGGCGATCCACAGGGCGCCTGGAGCGCCAGTGACGATCTTGAGGAGTATGCGCGGCGCGTGCTGGGGCAGCGGCTGCGCAAGGATGATTACCGTCGTTTCTTTAGCCGTTTCGTGCGCCGTCGCGACAGCCACCGGGTGTTTAAGGCGCTCAGCGAGCGCTTGGACGACGTGGCGGACTGGGCGACCCGCGATCTCGATGAGCAGACCACAGGCTACCAGCTGCCGCTGTTCGATCATCTGGCGGACGCCTGGATTGCACAGATCAAGGATGACGCTGCGATGATCGCCCCGCCCGTGGCCCAGCTGGACCGCCAGGTACAGGCCGAACACGACAGGCGCCTGCGGGCCGAAGGCTGGATGTTGCTGACCGTGGCCGGACTGTTCGTGCCATTGCTTGGCGCGGCGCTGGCGGCGCTGATGGTCTACGAGTTGTTGCGTGAGTCCTT
The DNA here is from genome assembly GCF_036324045.1 of Pseudomonas carassii. NCBI lineage: Bacteria > Pseudomonadati > Pseudomonadota > Gammaproteobacteria > Pseudomonadales > Pseudomonadaceae > Pseudomonas > Pseudomonas carassii. The sequence goes on from NZ_JAZDCT010000013.1 coordinate 50,357, forward strand.
TCAAGCCATCGACGACTGGCGCGACGACGAGCGTGATGCCGCCCTCGAACACTGGTTGAACGTTAGCAAGGGCGTGGTGATGCTGGCGGCGACTGCCGCAACCGTCACCGTGGTTCGCCGCGGCTGGAGCAAAGTGGACCGTTTGGTCTCGGCACGGCTGGACGATGGCAGTGAAAAACTGTGGAACGGTGACCTGCAGCCCTATCGCGTCGAAGGGCCGCCGAGTGACGCGGTCATCGACGAACAGGGTATCCACCGGCATCGAGCGAATTGCTGGATCGAGATGCAGGGGCACTGGTACCAGGTCGATCAGGATCGTGCTGACGAGCCTTGGCGGCTATTGCCTTATAGGGGGCACCGCCCGCAACTGCGTCACAATGGCGCGGGGGCTTGGCGGCTCTGGCACGAGCAACCGGCCGAGTGGAGCGGTTCGCATATGATGTTTCGCCGGCTGGGCAGGCCGTTCAGTTCGCTCGATGAGCAACAGATCGACCACGTCATGGCCATTCACGATTTGCAAGAAGATCACCTGCGGCGCTTGCATGTCTATGGCCGCCGCCCGGATGCGGCATTGACTGACACGGCCAGTCGCATCCTGCTGGCCAGCCGCATCGGGGAACTGGTTCTGCAGTTGCGCAGTGGTGCGGTGATTGCCGACACCGCACTGTTACGGCGCGCGCGAACCCTGCCTGGGGCACAGGGGCAGGATGATCAGTCCCTGGCCGATGTGATATGGCGCCAGCGCCGTGCCCTGCTGCTGCAACTGTATGACTCGGAATTTCCTGACTCCGAAGCCAGCTCGATCCTGCGTGGCAGCTTCGCCAGCCTGCACCGCCTGGCGGCAGATGAAGTCTGGCATACAGCCAGTGCCGATGACCAGATGGCACTGCTGGAGACGCGCCGAGTGCCCCTATCCATGGCCCAGTCCGCCAGGTCGCAGGTCATGGGTATCCGCTCGACGCGTGTGCTTGAAGCGTTGGTATTCGACACGCCACAGACGCTTGATCTCGGGCGGGTTGCCTTGCATCTGCTCGCACGCTTGCCGGGCGCCGCGAGCAGGCCCGGCTGGCGGCTGTTCGATGGTGATGCCGACCAGCCACTGCTGACGATTGCAGGGCGTGGAACGCCTGTCGACCTGATCTATTGTAATGGTGTGTTCAACTGTCGCACCACGGATGCTGGACCTGCGGCGACTCCGGGCGAGCTGTTCGACAGCCTGGCCAATGCCTACGGAACCGAGCAGTTGAACTTGCTCGGTCTTGGCGAAGCGAATGCGGCTGCATTGCGAGTACGACTGGCGGCGGATGCCCGAGGCCTTCGAAGCATGATCGCGACCTGGCTGGGTACGGATCGGCCTCACGGTACGTTTTTGTCTCCATTGCAGCTTGGGGACGGCAGGGTAGGCTATCCGCTGAGCGGCGGCAGGTTCTGGGCGACCATGGGCCAGCGTCCACCGAGGGCCCTGCAGGCGAGGCTGCGAGACCTCTATCCGGCCTTCAGCGACGAGCAGATCGGACGCTGGCTCGCGGGAGAGGATGCACAGGCGCGCCTGGAAGCGTTGGAGCAACAATACAACGTACTGAACAATTACCTGAACCAGTGGGTTCGAGGTGCATTTCCCACATTCGAACTGTTGGCTCGGCGGGCCTTTCGCAAGGGCCTGATCGACTGCTGGCGCTGGCTGGTCCCGGAGCTGGAAGGCGGCCCGGAGGAACAGCGGCGCTACATGTTGTTCCAGGTTCGCAGTCGTCTGCAGCGCCTGCCGAGCATCCCGTCGTCCGTCAGCTTCCCCCATATTTCGATTCTCGGACTGCATGACATGCGTCTGGAGTCGATTCCGGATGACTTTCTGCGGGCATTTCCCAACTTGCGCAGCCTGGAGATCACCCACTGTCGGCTCAAGCGCCTGCCCTTGCCGGAAACCCTCACCGGGCAGTTGGAGGTGCTTGACCTGTCGGGAAACCAGATAGCCTTGGATGAGGGACAAGCCTTGGTCCTGGCTAGCTGCCAGTCGCTGGTGTACCTCAATCTTTCGTTCAATCCACTGGGCAGAAGCTTCTCGGTCTTCGGCATGCCCAGGCTCAACGCCTTGCATCTGCAAGCCAGCCAGTTGGACACCTTTCCCTATGGCGTCATGGACAGCCCGGAGCTGCACACGCTGGATCTCAGGGACAATGCGCTGTACGAGTTTCCCGAGGACTTTCATCAGTCGCAACTGTGGCGTGTGGGCAGGGTGAACCTGCGCGGCAACCTGTTCGCCGCGGCTCCGGAAACGTTGAGTCGATGGCATTGGCTGGAAGCCAGCCGCGTGCCTTACCGTCTGCGCTGGCTGGATGTGGTGTCGACCAACAGGCGTGACGACATGTCCGCCCTGTGGACTCAACTGGAAACGGAACAGGGATCTGCCGACTTCTTCAACACGCTGGCGGCATTGACCTCGGCGGGCAACTTCAAGTCTGCACCATTGGCCAGGAACTTCGCGGTCCGCCTGCTGGACATGTTCGAGTTCATGGCCCGGGACCCTGTACTCAAGCGGGAGTTGTTCGACAACGCGGCCGTGACCGATTGCCAGGACAACGCAACCATTCGCTTCACCGACCTCGAACTGCGTGTCCTGGTGTGGCGTGCGCGCCACAGTGAACTGGCGCGCCATCCGGAACGCGCACTGCTGCACCTGGGCGGGCAGCTCTGGCGGATGAATGTGCTGGACCAGGTCGCGGCGGAGCATGCGCTCCGGGCGGGCGCGAGCAGCGAGTCGATCGAGTTCGCACTGGCCTATCGCATTGCCCTGCGCAGCAAGCTCGACCTGCCGATCCAGCAGGATGACATGCTCTATTTCGGTATTCCCAACCTCAAACCCTGGGACCTGCACAAGGCCACGCACGCCGTCATGGCCGCGCAATCGGCGGACAGCCTGGCACAGTACCTGGCCAGGCAGCCGTTCTGGCAGGATTACCTGCGGACCAACTATGCCCGTCGGCTCAAGGTGCCATCAGGCCTGCATGAAGAGTTGCAACGGCTCATGGACCTGGGAGACAGGGAGCAGGAGATCGCGCGCCTGCATATCGACAACCAGCAACGAGAGCATGAGGTGATGCTGCAGTTGACCCGCGAGGCCATGGGCCGGGCCAGGACGATATCCCTGGACAGGGCCTGAGCAGGCTGGATTTGCGCAAAGGTGGTAGTAGGTTAGCGTCAGACACGCCGAGGTGCCCGTTAGGCTCGTAGACCTTTTCGAGCCGGAGTAACGACATGGGCACCGTGCCAAAGGGGCAGCAAGCAACATCGATACGCTGGCCATCGAACAGGCCGACCCCGACACCCTGGTGGCGCTGACCCGCGAGGCCCTGGCCAGGAATGCCCGGACCTGGCAGGTGCCGCTGCATTGAAGCGCCTCACGGGCGCGGGCATTGGACTATGCTCAGCTCAGCCGTAGACGGTTTCCGGGAGGCAACGGCCAGTCAGGAAGGATCCGGTAATGGCAAGTTACCTTTAGCCCAAGCACCGGCCTGCTCGGGTGGTTTAGGCTCCCGCGCGTCGGATCTTTCTCCCTGATCCGCAGTCTTTGGTTTTATCGAGAGAATAAGGAGATGCCCATGCTCGTCCGGTCACTGACCCTCGCTACCCTGCTCGCCGTCGCCGGCCCTCTGTACGCCGCCGACAGCGACGCGCCCCTGGCCAAGGAACTGGGCAAGGCCAGGCCCCTGGTGGTCATTGCCCCGAGTTCCGCCGACCCGACCCTGCGCGGCCTGGAAGAGGCGCTGAAGGACTCCGCCACCCAGGCCGGCTTCAAGGAGCGCGGCCTGGTGCTGTACAGCGTCGCCAACATGATGGGCAAGCGCGAGGACAAGAACCTCGAGCAGCAGACCACCATGGCCCTGATCCGCGAGCTCAAGCTGGGGGCGAGCAAGGGCACCAAGGTGATCCTGGTGGGCAAGGACGGCGAGCGCCATGTGCTCAAGGACGACGACAGCGGCGCGAAGCTCGACCCGCAGGTGATCTTCAAGGCGGTCGACGAACTGCCGGCCAGCGAGAAGGCAGTCACCGCGCCCGAGCCCGTCGCCGCCGCACCCGAGGAGCCCAAGACCAAGGACAGTAAAGCCAAGGACAGCAAGGCCAAGCCAGCCAAGCCGGCCGCACCGCCCAAGCCGCTGGAGGACTGACCGCTCTGTCACGGCCCTCTGCACAATCAGGGGGCCGTTCATGTATCACTGTGTATCTGCGCTTCGCCGCGACCTACTGGCATACAAAACATCGCCTGCCTCGATACATCCGCGACACACCGCTACGGCTCAATGGCTCCACTTTCCAACCACAGTGGAGCGACACCATGAAAACGACCCGTCAAACCCTCGGCCTGCTCGGCGCCACCCTGCTCGGCGGCATGGTCCTGGGCAACAGCGCCTTCGCGGTAGAACCCTTGGCCCAGGGCTACCAGCTGGCCGCCGCCAAGACCCCGGGTGAGGGCAAGTGTGGCGAGGGCAAGTGCGGTGCCGGCGGCAAGGCCACGCAGAGCGAAGGCAAATGCGGCGAAGGCAAGTGTGGCGCCAGCGCCAAGGCCGGAGCCGAGGGCAAGTGCGGTGAAGGCAAGTGCGGCGACGCCTCGTTCGCCCGCACCGACAGCAACCACGACGGCAAGGTCTCCCGCGAGGAGTTCCTGGCCGTGGCCAAGGACCGCGCGGCCGATTTCGACAAGATCGACCGCAACCACGACGGCTTCATCTCCGAGCAGGAGGCCCACGATCACCTGGCGGCGATCTACAAGGCCAACGGCAAGGCCATGCCCGACGGGCTGTTCAGCCATCTGACCGGCCAGTCCTGAAGCGCCTCGCGGGGCCAGCCCGCCCCCCCCCCCCCCCGGGGGGGGGGGGGGGGGGGGGGCTTGCCCCGCGATAGTCCCCTCGACAACCATTCGTCGCAATTCCCCCGCCTCGCCTCAACACAATCGCATTCCTCCCTTCCAATCAGATAGACCCCATCGGCGCATCACAAGGAGGACGCCATGCCCGTTTCCCATGACCTCTACCAGGACCTGCACTACCCCCGCGAGATCGTCCAGCAGCGACGCCAGCACGACCCGCAGCTCGACCGCCTCCTCGACGAGTACATGGACATCGACAACCAGGTGCTGGCCGCCGAATCGATCTCGGCGGGCAACTTCCAGGACGACGACCTGCGCCATCTCAAGGAGCGCCGCCTGGCGATCAAGTACATGATCGAGCGTCAGCTGGAGCACAAGGCCTGACCTATCGCATTTCAAGATCATTGCCCGGCAGATTCTCGATTGCTCAAAATGCCCGGCGTCGCGCAAGCTGCGCCCTGCCCCAGATCCGCCCCGAGGAGCCTGCCACTTGTCCACCTGGATTCCCGCGCCCTTGCGCCTGCTTGGCCAGCGCCTGCGCCACGAACCACCCGCGGACACCGCCCTTGCGAGCTACTTCCAGGACCGCGCGGCGGAACGCGGCTACACCCTGAGTGACGGGCAACGCCGGGTGATCGCGGCGATGGCCACGCAGCTGGCCGTGCTTGCGACGGGCCAGGCACGCAGCCTGTACCTGCACGGCGCGGTCGGACGCGGCAAGAGCTGGCTGCTCGATGGTTTCTTCCAGGCCGTGCCGACGGCGGCCAAGCGTCGCCTGCACTTCCATGATTTCTTCGCCCGCCTGCACCAGGGGATGCATCGCCATCGGGCGCTGGACGATGCCCTGGAGGCGACCCTCGACGAGCTGCTGGGGGATTGCCGGGTATTGTGTTTCGACGAGTTCCACGTCCACGACATCGGCGACGCCATGCTGCTCACCCGGCTGTTCGATGCCCTGTTCGCCCGTGGCGTGTTCCTGCTGGTCACCTCCAATTACGCCCCCGAGGGGCTGCTGCCCAACCCGCTGTACCACCAGCGCTTCCTGCCGGTAATCCGCCTGATCAACAGCCGCATGCAGGTGCTGCAGGTGGACGGGGACACGGATTTTCGCAGCCTGCCGGCCAACCGCGCGCATCAGCGGTTTACCCAGGGGCATTATGTCTGGCCGGGCACCCCGGAGCAGCGTCAGGCGATGGCGCTGCCGACAACTTCGCCACGCGTGCTGGAGATCAACAAGCGCCCGCTGCGCGCCCTGGCCTGCGAGGAACGGCTGGTAATGTTTGCCTTCGACGACCTCTGCGAGCAACCCACCGCGGTGATCGACTACCTGGCCCTGGCCGAACGCTATGACCACTGGATCATCGAGGGCCTGGACGACCTGGCCGAATGCTCGCTGGCGGCGCAGCAGCGCTTCGTCAACCTGGTGGATGTGCTGTATGACCAGGATCGCCAGGTGACGGTGATCGCAAAGCGGCCACTGGAGCAGAGCCTGGGTGGGGCGCTGGCCGACCTGATGCGTACGCGCAGCCGCCTGGGGCAGTTGCACCAGGCAGGTCCGACCTGACGCGGCGCACCAACAAACCCACTCCCACATGATGTACAGCCCCTGAGGGTTACGTGGGAGCGGGCTTGCCCCGCGATGGCTTCAACTCGCCCTGGGCAGGTCCGCCAGCACGCCTTCAATTTCAGCCAGCACCGCCGGATCATCCAATGTCGAGGGCGGCACGTAATCCTGCCCATCGGCGATCTTGCGCAGCACCGCCCGCAGGATCTTGCCCGAGCGGGTCTTGGGCAGGCGCTTGACCAGGCGCACGCGGTTGAAGCAGGCCAGCGCGCCGATCTGTTCGCGCACGCTGGCCACCAGCTCGCCCTGCAACTGCGCCTCGCCAATGCCCTGGCCGTCCTTGAGCACCACCAGCGCCAACGGCACCTGGCCCTTGATCTCGTCGTGCACGCCGATCACCGCGCATTCGGCCACCGCCGGATGGCGCGCCACCAGATCTTCCATTTCACCGGTAGACAACCGATGCCCGGAGACGTTGATCACATCATCGGTGCGCCCCATGATGTAGACGAAGCCGTCCTCGTCCAGGTAGCCACCGTCACCGGTGTGGTAATAGCCCGGGTAGCTGTGCAGGTAGGCCTGCAGGTAGCGCTCGTGATCGCCCCACAGCGTCTGGCTGCACCCCGGCGGCAACGGCAGGGCGATGACGATCGCGCCCTGCTGGTTGGGCCCCAGCGGCTTGCCGTCGTCGTCCAGCACCTGCACGTGATAACCCGGCACCGCGCGGTTGCTCGATCCCGGCCGTGCCGCGCTGCCTTCGAGGCCGACGCAGGGCGCGGTCACCGGCCAGCCGGTCTCGGTCTGCCACCAGTGGTCGTGCACTGGCTTGCCGCTGACCCGCTCCAGCCATTCATGGGTACTCGAATCAAGCTTCTCTCCGGCCAGGAACAACTGGCGCAGCGAGCCGAGGTCATGGCGGCGGATCAGTTCGCCTTCCGGGTCCTCCTTGCGGATCGCACGCATGGCGGTGGGCGCGCAGAACAAGCCATTGACCTTGTACTGTTCAACCACCCGCCAGTAGGCCGAGGCATCCGGGGTGCGGATCGGCTTGCCCTCGTAGAACACCGTTGTGCAGCCGCTCATCAGCGGCCCATAGACGATCAGCGAATGGCCGACCACCCAGCCCACATCGGAAATCCCCCACCACACATCACCCGCCTGCATGCCGTAGACATGGCGCATGGCGTAGCACAGAGCGACCGCGTTGCCGCCGTTCTCGCGCACGATGCCCTTGGGTTTGCCGGTGGTGCCGGAGGTGTACATGATGTACAGCGGGTCACCCGCGTCGAGCGCCACCGGTGCCACCGGCTCGGCGCCGACCAGTGCCTGCTGCCAGTCCAGGTCGCGCCCGGCCTGCAGGTCAGCGCGCGCCTGCGGGCGTTGCAGCACCAGTACATGCCGTGGTTGATGGCGGGCCAGCTGCAGGGCGCGATCGACCAGGGGCTTGTATTCGATCACCCGGTCGAACTCCAGCCCGCACGAGGCCGTAAGCAGCAGTGCCGGCCGGGCATCATCGATGCGCAGGGCCAGCTCGTTGGCGGCAAAGCCGCCAAACACCACCGAATGCACCGCGCCGATGCGGGCGCAGGCGAGCATGGCCATGGCCGCCTGGGGCACCATCGGCATGTAGATGATCACCCCGTCGCCCTTGCCCACGCCCAATGAGCGCAACAAGCCAGCCAGGCGCGCGACTTCGTCACGTAGCTGGTTAAAAGTGAAAGCCTGCTGCACACCGGTCACCGGCGAATCGTAGATCAGCGCCAGCTGTTCGCCGCGACCCTGTTCGATCTGGTGGTCGAGGGCCAGGTGGCAGCTGTTGAGGCGGCCGTCGGCGAACCAGCGGTGGGTGCCGTCGGCATTCTGCTGCAAGGTCTGGGTCGGCTTGCGCTGCCAGGCCAGCTGCTCGGCCTGGGCCTGCCAGAAGGCGGCGGGATCGGAAATGGAATGGGCGTAGCTGTGCTGATAGGTCATTGGTTCGCAACCCGGTACTTGTTGTTATTGAAGGGCGAACCATGAGTATGGACCGGGGTGATGGCGCCGCCATCGGACTTAAGTCGCAACCCATATGCAGATTTGCCGCACCCGAGCGCTTACAATGCTCGGCCCTGAATACAGAACAGTCCCATGCATACCCTCGACGACCTGCGCGCCGGCCGCCTGCGCGGCATCACCCGCCTGAACCTCTGCCAGGAACTGACCGATTTTCCCCGGGAGATCTTCGACCTGGCCGACAGCCTCGAGGTGCTCGACCTCACCGGCAACAGGCTGAGCGACCTGCCCGCAGACCTGCACCGCCTGACCCGACTCAAGGTGCTGTTCTGCTCCAACAACCGCTTCACCCACCTGCCCCACGCCATCGGCCGCTGCCAGGCGCTCGAGACGGTGGGCTTGCGGAGCAACCGCATCACCCGGGTCGACGCCCAGGCGCTGCCGTCCTCGCTGCGTTCGCTGGTGCTCACCGACAACGCGCTGGAACAACTGCCCGAAGCCTTGGGCGACTGTGCTCACCTGCAGAAACTGATGCTCGCCGGCAATCGCCTGCGCAGCCTGCCGGACAGTCTGGCGCGCTGCGAACGACTGGAGCTGCTGCGCATCGCCAGCAACCGCCTGCAAGCCCTGCCCGGCTGGTTGCTGCGCATGCCGCGCCTGGCCTGGCTGGCGTATGCCGACAACCCACTGCCGCCGGGCCTGGTGGCGCCCGCCGCGGACGGGCACTGCCCTGTGTTGCACTGGCAGGACATCGACCTTGGGCAAGAACTCGGCCGCGGCGCCTCCGGGGTGATTCACCGTGCCCACCTGCGCGGCCAGGATGCCCCGGTGGCGGTCAAGCTGTACAAGGGCGCGATCACTAGCGATGGCTCGCCGCTGGCGGAAATGAGCGCCTGCATCGCCGCCGGTGACCATCCGCAGCTAGTGCGCCTGGCCGGACGCATCGACGACCACCCGCAACAGCTGTCGGCCCTGGTGATGCAACTGATCGACGCGCACTGGTCGAACCTGGCCGGTCCTCCGAGCCTCGACAGCTGCACCCGCGACCGCTACCCGGACAACCGCCGCCTGAGCTTGCCCGCCCTGCGTTGCCTGGTCGGCGGCATCGCCTCGGTCTGCGCCCACCTGCATGAACGTGGCTTGAGCCATGGCGATCTCTATGCCCACAACATCCTGTTCGACGACGATGGCCAGTGCCTGCTGGGGGACTTCGGCGCCGCCTCGTTCCATCCGCAGGACGGCGGCGCCCAGGCCCAGGCGCTCGAACGCCTGGAGGTGCGCGCCTTCGGCATCCTCCTGGAGGAACTGCTGCAGCAGTGCGCCGAGCAGGAGCACGCGCTGCAGGCACTGGCGCTAAGCTGCCAACAGGCCGATGTGATGGCTCGCCCGTCCTTCGCCAACCTGGCGGCGCAATTGCGCGCCTGAGCGCCCCACAACGGTGCAAAGCCTCTAGAATAGGCCACCCCTCCAGCCACAGAACCGCGCCATGGATATCGAGCAGGCCCGCACCTTCCTGGAAATCGTCCGCTGCGGCAGCCTGGTCGCCGCCGCCGAGCGCCTGTTCGTGTCGCAGACCGCGATCAGCGCCCGGGTCCAACGCCTGGAGCAGCAACTGGGCTGCCAGCTGTTCGTGCGCAGCCGTAATGGCGCCAGCCTCACCAGCGACGGCGAGGCGTTCGTCACCTATGCCAACCAGCTGGTGCAGACCTGGGAAGCGGCGCGCCGCGACCTGCCGCTGCCCCAGGGCTGCCAGCAGGTGCTGCACGTGGGCGCCGAAGTGAGCCTGGGCAATCCGATGCTGCTCGACTGGGTCAGCGCCCTGCATCAAGAGCTGCCCAGCCACGCCATCCGCAGCGAGGTCAGCGACGGCGATTCGCTGCTGCGCAAGGTGCAGATGGGGCTGCTCGATGCCGCGCTGGTCTACCAACCGACCTATGGTCCGGGCCTGCAGGTCGAGCAGTTGATGGAAGAGAAGCTGATCCGCGTGCGCCGGGTCGATGCGCCCGATCCCTATGTCTATATCGACTGGGGCGAGGCGTTCCGTCGCCAGCACGATGCCGCCCTGCCCGACTTGTCACGCCCGGCCCTGAGTTTCAACCTCGGGCCGCTGGCCCTGCAGTTCATCCTCGACCGCGGCGGCAGCGGCTATTTCCGCACGCGGGTGGTGCAGGCCTACCTGCAGAGCGGCGTGTTCGAGCGCGTGCCCCAGGCACCGGAGTTCACCTACCCGACCTTCCTGGTGCATGCCCGCGAGCGTGACAGCGAGGCGCTGCAGCAGGCCTTCGCGGTGCTGCGCCGACTGGTGGCGGCCGGCGAGAGTGACTGGTCACAACGCTGGGACCCGCTGATCTGAGCCCGACGCGGCGGCGCTGAGCAGGTGTCGCTTGAGGCCGGCGATCAGGTCGGTCTGGGTGATTACCCCCACCAGGCGCTCGCCGTCGAGTACCGGCAGGCAGTGCAAGCCCTGCTCACTGAGCAAAGGCAACAAGCGTTCCAGCGGCTGCGCGCCGTCGACACTGACCACCCGGCGGCTCATCACCTGTTCCAGGTGCACGGGCTGGCGACGGAACAGACCACGCCAGCTGAATCGCCCACGCGCCATGGCCGCGCCGACCAGGTCGCTGAGGCTGACGATGCCGACCAGGCGGCCATCTTCCAGCACCGGCAGGGTCTTCAGGTGATGCTCGGCAAGCATCCGCCAGGCCTGCTCCAGGGTGGTGGCCGGGGTAGCGGCCTGCACGTCGCGTGACATCACCGAGCGCGCGGTGATGCCGCCCAGGCTGCGCTGCAGGGCATGCTGCTCGGTGGCCAGGATGATGCGTTCCAGTTCGTCGCGAGTGACGTCGACGAATTCGCCGATCTCTGCCAGGGCCTGGTCCAGGTCTTCGCCCCGGATACCGACCCGCTCGCCCGCAAGGGGATCGTGAGTATGGTGCGGATCCTTGCGCGGCGCCGCGCCCTTGGGGTAGCGCACGCCGGTCAGACGGTTGTACAGCACCGCCACGCCCACCAGTACCAGCGCATTGAGCAGCACCGGCTCGAGCAGATGATCGCCCATGGCCACCAGGCCCGGATCGGCCAGCACCGCGCTCACCGCCACGCCGCCACCGGGCGGGTGCAGGCAGCGCAGCAGGCACATCACCAGGATCGCGACGCCCAGCGCCGCTGCCGCGACCCACAGGCCATCACCGAAACCGTGGCGCATGGCCAGACCCACCACGCCGGCCAGGGCATAGCTGCCCAGCACCGGCCAGGGCTGGGCCAGGGGCCCGGAGTGCACGGCGAACACCAGCACCGCCGAGGCCGCCAGCGGGCCGAGCAGGTGCAGGGCGATGGATGGGCCGTAGGCCAGGCTGCACAAGTAGCCGGCGAGAAACAGGCCGAGCAGCGCGCCGAGGCCAGCGCGCAGCCACTCTTTTGGGGGAATGTTCAGGGGCGCCGGAAGCAGGCGCTGCAAGCGGGATGGGGGACGCGAGGCAGGCATCGGGGTATTCGGATCGTGTTCTTGTGCGGAAAAAGAAAGCCCAGCGCGACCGGCCTGGGCCCTGTGTTGCGCAATGCAATGGCGCAAGGGGCTCCGTCCATGGAGAGATGGAAACCGCAGGGTTTCGTGGGGAGGGATTGTGCCGGGAGTGGACAGTGACGGGCCAATTCAAAAAACTGCGGCTGTACTGCAATTTTTTTGCAGGGTTGATCCGCCTTTCTTCAAGGCATGCACCATCCCTGTGGGAGCGGCCTTGCGTCGCGAAAGGGGCGCGCAGCGGCCCCAGGATCTTTACATCATGCAAAATCGCCGGGGCTGCTGCGCAGCCCTTTCGCGACGCAAGGCCGCTCCCACAGGGAATCGCATACGCCGATGTAAAGGATGTCTCCGGTCGTACGCCGATCAACGTCCTTTGCGCGGCAGTTCGATACTGACCCGCAGCCCGCCCTGGGGGCTTTCCAGCAAGGCGATCCGCCCGCCCCAGGCCTCGACGATATCGCGCACGATGCCCAGCCCCAGGCCATGGCCGTCGACCTGCTCGTCCAGCCGCGAGCCGCGCTCGAGCACCTGCAGGCGCTGCGTCTCGGGGATGCCCGGACCATCGTCGTCCACCCACAGCCGGTAACCCTCGGCGGTCGCCGCGATACCCAGGCGCACTTCGCTGTCGGCCCATTTGCAGGCGTTGTCCAACAGGTTGCCAAGCAGCTCCAGCAAGTCCTCGCGGTCCCAGGGCAGCAACAGGCCAGACGGTACATCGCGCTCAAGCAGCAGGCCTTCGCCATGGATCATGCCCAACGTCGCCAGCAGCCCCGGCAACTCGGCGTCGCAGTCAAACTGCGCACCCGGCAGCGCGTCGCCGGCCAGGCGCGCGCGGTTGAGTTCGCGGGCCAGGCGCTGCTGGATCTGCGCCAGCTGCTCGCGCATCTGTGCACGCACCTCGGGCAATGCCTGCAGGCGCTCGCTGGCGGCCAGGCTGAGCAGTACCGCCAGTGGCGTCTTCAAGGCATGGCCGAGGTTGCCCAGGGCATTGCGCGAGCGGCGCAGGCTGTCCTCGGTGTGGGCCAGCAGGTGGTTGATCTGGTCCACCAGTGGTTGCAGCTCGCTGGGCACCTCAGCGTCCAGTTGCGAGCGCTGGCCCTGCTGCAACTGGGCGATCTGCTGGCGCGCCCGTTCCAGCGGGCGTAGCGAGCGGGTCACGGTGATGCGCTGCAGCACCAGCACCAGCAGCAAGGCCACCAGGCCCAGGCCCAGGCCGATCTGCTGCATGTGCCGGAAGCCCTCGCGCACCGGCGAATAGTCCTGGGCCACGCTGATCGAGATGTCCTGCCCCAGGCGTCGGTAATCGCCGCGATAGGCCAGCAGTTGCTGACCCTCGGGGCCCAGTTCGTGACCATCGTCCAGCCCCGGTTTGCCGGGTTTGGGCATGTCCATGTCCCACAACGAACGCGAGCGCCAGGTGCCCTGGTCGAAATCGATACGGAAGTAATAACCCGAGAACGGCTGCTGATAAGCCGCCGACAGCCGTCGCTCGTCCAGTTGCAGGCCGGACGGGCCGCGCACCAGCGCCACCAGCAGGTTCTCGCTTTCCTTGCGCAGGCCGGCTTCCAGGTAGCGTTGCAGGCCGGCCTCGAACAGCCACAGGGTCAACTGCGCCAGGGCCAGCCCCACCACCACCAGCACCGCCACCAGGCCCAGGCTCAGGCGCGCCTGGATCGACTTCACGCGGTGCTCCCGGCGTACACGTAACCCTGGCCGCGGCGGGTCTCGATCACACTTCGACCGAGCTTGCGCCGCAGATGGTTGACGTGAACCTCCAGCACATTGGAGTCGCGCTCGGTTTCGCCGTCATACAGGTGCTCGGCCAGATGGCTCTTGGACAGCACCTGCCCCGGGTGCAGCATGAAGTAGCGCAGCAGGCGGAACTCGGCGGCGGTGAGCTGGACATCGACCCCCTCGCGGCTCACGCACTGGCGCGATTCGTCCAGGTGCAGGCCGGCCGCTTCCAGCTTCGGCTGGTTGGCCAGCCCCTTGGCCCGGCGCAGCAGGGCCTGGATGCGCAGTTGCAGCTCCTCGGGGTGGAACGGCTTGCTCAAGTAGTCGTCGGCGCCTGCCTTGAGCCCCTCGATCCGCTCGGCCCAGGAGCCGCGGGCGGTGAGGATCAGCACCGGGGTGGCCAGGCCGGCCGCGCGCCACTGCGCCAGTACCTCGAGCCCCGGCAAGCCGGGCAGGCCGAGGTCGAGGATGATCAGGTCGTAGGGTTCGCTCTGGCCCTGGTACACCGCATCGCGGCCATCGGCCAGCCAGTCCACGGCGTAGCCCTGGCGTTGCAGGGCGGCGGTCAGTTCGTCGGCCAGGGGGACATTGTCCTCGACAAGCAACAGGCGCATTCAGTCGTCTTCCTCGTCTTTGAGCAACTCGCCGGTGCGGGCGTCGAGCTTGATCTCGCGCACCACGCCCGCCGGGGTCAGCAGTTCGACCTCGTACTCGTAGCGCTCGTGCTTCTCTTCCAGCTCCGCTTCCAGCAGCCGCGCCCCGGGGTAACGCCCCAGGGCGGACTCGAGCAGTTGCTCCAGCGGCAGGATGATGCCCTTTTGCCGAAGGGCCAGGGCTTCATCCTGATCCAGGTCGCGCGCGGCGGCCAGCGAACACACGACCATCAGGGCCAAGGCCAGGTAGCGTGCCGTTCGCGGTAGTGCAGGCATCAGTTGTCTCGCTCGTCCTTCAGGACTTCACCGGTCTTGGCGTCCAGGTCCACGTCCCATTCGACGTTCTGGGCATCGCGCAGGTCGACCTTGTAGATGTAGCGGCCATACTCGTTCTCGAGTTCCGAGTCGGTCACGGTGGCGCCGGGGTGCTTGGCGACGGCGGCGGCCTTGAGCTCGTCCAGCGACTTGATGGTCTTGGCGTTCACCAGCTTGACCACTTCGTCGGGCTGCACGTCCTTGGCGAAGGCGGCGTTGGCACCAAAAGCGAGGGCAGCGGCGGTGAACAGGGCAGTCAACGTTTTCATGAGGTTCTCTCCAGCGAGATATGTAATTTGTCTACGGGGTTAAGATTAACCACCGGTCCTTAACTCAACCTGAAAACAGCTGGCCGCATGATAGCGCAGCACGTCGGTGCCCGTACGCAGTCCCTTGTAGGAGCGGCCTTGTGTCGCGAAAGGGCCGCAGAGCGGCCCCAGGATTTCAGCGTTGATGCAAAGATTGCCGGGGCTGCTTTGCAGCCCTTTCGCGACACAAGGCCGCTCCTACAGGGGGACGTGTATGTCCGGCACCTCGGCAAGGCCGGCAAATCCCCTATACTGCCCGCCTGCCCCACCCGAGACCCCGCCATGAGCGCCATCCACATCAAGTACCCTGCCCTGACCTTCAAGGCCGGCCAGCGTGCCCTGCGGCAGATCCGCGAGCGCGGCCTGCGGGCCGCCGATGTCGGTGTGCTGCCCGGCGCCGCCGGTGGCCCCAAGCCGCTGGGGATCCAGGGCCTGGACCTGGCGTTGTTCGGTGAATGGCTGCCCAGCGCGCCGCGCCAACGTGCGCTGATCGGCGCCTCGATCGGTGCCTGGCGCTTCGCCAGCGCCTGCCTCGACGACCCGGTCGCCGGCATCCGCCGCCTGGGCGAGCTGTACACCGAGCAGGACTTCGCCAAGGGCGTGACGCCGAAAGAGATCAGCCAGAGCTGCCAGCGCATGCTCGACGACCTGCTGCAAGGCCGCGACGGGCAGGTCCTGGCCAACCCACACTACCGCCTGAACATCCTGGTGGTGAAGAGCCATGGCCAGCTCGCCCACGACCACCGCGGCCGCCTGGGCATGGGCCTGTCCTCGGTGATCGCCAGCAACCTGCTGGGGCGCTCGCGCCTGGGCCGGCATTTCGAGCGGGTCATCCTCCACGACCAACGCGCCGCGCCGCCGCTGGAGCCACTGACCGACTTCCCGTCGCGCTGCCTGCCGCTGGAGCTGACCAACCTGCGCCACGCCCTGCTCGCCTCGGGCTCGATCCCCATGGTCATGGAAGGCGTGCGCGACATTCCCGGCGCCGGAGCCGGCACCTACCGCGACGGCGGCCTGCTCGACTATCACCTGGACCTGCCCTACCAGGGCGACGACCTGGTGCTCTACCCGCACTTCACCGACAAGGTGGTGCCCGGCTGGTTCGACAAGGCCCTGCCCTGGCGCAAGGGCGACGCCACGCGCCTGCAGAACGTGCTGCTGATGACCCCGTCGCCGCAATACCTGGCCGCCCTGCCCTACGGCAAGCTGCCGGACCGCAACGACTTCAAGCGCTTCATGGGCGATGCGCCGGGCCGCAGGCGCTACTGGTACCAGGCCATGGCCGAAAGCCGGCGCCTGGGCGACGAACTGCTGGAGCTGATCGCCACCGGGCGGTTGCAGGATCAGTTGCAAGCCTTGTAGCGGGCATGCTGGTAGACTGCGCGCATCGTTGATTCACACAGAGTTATGCCAGCGTGGAAATCTTTAAGGAATTTACCTTCGAATCGGCTCACCGCCTGCCCAACGTCCCGGCCGGCCACAAGTGCGGCCGCCTGCATGGTCACTCGTTCAAGGTCGCCCTGCACCTGACCGGCCCGCTCGATCCGCACACCGGCTGGATCCGCGACTTCTCCGAGATCAAGGCGATCTTCAAGCCGATCTACGAGCAACTGGACCACAACTACCTGAACGACATTCCGGGCCTGGAAAACCCCACCAGCGAAGTGATCGCCAAGTGGATCTGGGACCAGGTCAAGCCGCTGCTGCCGGAGCTGTCGAAAGTGCGGATCCATGAGACTTGCACCAGCGGGTGCGAGTACACCGGCGACTGATCCGGTGGGTTCGCCGGCAAGCCGGCTCCTACGGGACGGTGCGTTCTTCGTAGGAGCCGGCTTGCCGGCGAAGCATCAGCCCTGCCCATCCCCTATGGCATCCCGCAAAAAGCTCGGCGCGATATAGCGCTGGTAATGCGCCTCCGACAGCAGGAAGAATTCCCGGTCGATGGCATCGCGCAACTGCGGCAGTTCCCAGTCGCGAAACTCCGGCAGCAGCGCCATCCCGTACGCCTCCAGGTCACGGATCATCCGCGCCCCACGGGCAATCAGCTGATACGCCCAGCAATACTCCGACTGGTGCGCCACAAAGCGAATCGCACGCTGCTCAAGCTGCTGACGCAGCAGCTCTTTGTCGAACACCTCCAGCTTGGCCATCATCACCTGCACCAGCAGTTGCTCCAGACGCAGCCAGACCGCGCGTTTCTGCTCGTCGTCGTAGCCGTTCCAGTGGATCACTTCGTGGTGAAAGCGCTTGCAACCGCGGCACACCAGGTCGCCGTAGACCGTGGAGCACAGGCCGACGCAAGGGGTCTTGATGGATTGATTGGACATGTAGAAACAACGGCTTGCCGGGGGAACACGGGTTGATGTTAGCCCTTTGTCTAACCAAGGTCACCCGTTAAAGTCATCTTCGCCGCCTTACTTTCGGCTTATTTTTGCCGTAGAATCACTCCGCCTTTTCAAGGCAACAATGTCCGTTGGAAGCTGTTTTCAAAGCGTCACGAGCACAGTTCATCCGGTAGAACGGCGTTGGCCCTGTCCATGCAAGCGCGCATGGCCATGGCCAACCCCTCATCAGCCTTCCGTTCTACAGGCGTAAAACTTTGAAAGCAGCTTCTGTAAGGATTCTCTGCGACCCTGGCTTGCCGGCCCAAAAAGCCGTCTTGAGCGCATGGGTGCATGGGAATGCTGGATGAGCGTCCCGGACTCCCTTTAGGGACCACTGATGAGGGTAATAACTGTGCTTGAAGCCTACCGCAAACACATCGAAGAGCGTGCCGCTCTGGGTATCGTGCCCCAGCCGCTGAACGCCGAACAAACTGCAGGCCTGGTCGAGCTGCTGAAAAACCCGCCGGCCGGCGAAGAAGCCTTCCTCGTAGACCTGATCACCAACCGCGTTCCGCCAGGGGTCGACGAAGCCGCCTACGTCAAGGCCGCATTCCTCTCCGCCGTCGCCAAGGGTGAAGCCAAGTCCCCGCTGATCGACCGCAAGCACGCCACCGAGCTGCTGGGCACCATGCAGGGCGGCTACAACATCGAGACGCTGGTCGCGCTGCTGGACGACGCCGAACTGGGCGCCGTCGCGGCCGAACAGCTCAAGCACACCCTGCTGATGTTCGATGCCTTCCACGATGTGGCTGAAAAAGCCAAGGCTGGCAACGCCCATGCCAAGGCCGTGCTGGAGTCCTGGGCTGCCGGCGAGTGGTTCACCAGCCGTCCGGCGATCGCCGACAAGTACACCCTGACCGTGTTCAAGGTGCCTGGCGAAACCAACACCGACGACCTGTCCCCTGCCCCGGACGCCTGGTCGCGCCCTGACATCCCGCTGCACGCCCTGGCCATGCTGAAGATGGCCCGCGACGGCATCGAGCCTTCGCAGCCAGGTTCGGTCGGCCCGCTGGCCCAGATCGAAGCCGTGAAAGCCAAAGGCTTCCCGGTTGCCTACGTCGGTGACGTGGTCGGTACCGGTTCCTCGCGTAAATCCGCCACCAACTCGGTGCTGTGGTTCTTCGGCGACGACATCCCGTACGTGCCGAACAAGCGCGCCGGTGGTTTCTGCTTCGGCACCAAGATCGCCCCGATCTTCTACAACACCATGGAAGACGCCGGCGCCCTGCCGATCGAATTCGACTGCACCAACCTGGGCATGGGCGACGTCATCGACGTGTACCCGTTCAAGGGTGAAGTGCGCCGTCACGGCAGCGACGAACTGGTCACCAACTTCGAGCTGAAAACCGAAGTGCTGCTCGACGAAGTCCGCGCCGGTGGCCGTATCCCGCTGATCGTCGGCCGTGGCCTGACCGAGAAAGCCCGCGCCGAACTGGGCCAGGCCCCATCGGACCTGTTCAAGAAACCCGAGCAGCCAGCCGCTTCGACCAAGGGCTTCACCCTGGCGCAGAAGATGGTCGGTCGCGCCTGCGGCCTGCCGGAAGGCCAGGGCGTGCGTCCAGGCGCCTACTGCGAGCCGAAGATGACCACCGTCGGTTCCCAGGACACCACGGGCCCGATGACCCGCGACGAGCTGAAAGACCTGGCGTGCCTGGGCTTCTCCGCCGACCTGGTGATGCAGTCCTTCTGCCACACCGCGGCCTATCCGAAGCCGATCGACGTCACCACCCACCACACCCTGCCAGACTTCATCCGCACCCGTGGCGGCGTGTCGCTGCGTCCAGGCGACGGCATCATCCACAGCTGGCTGAACCGCATGCTGATGCCTGACACCGTCGGCACCGGTGGCGACTCGCACACCCGCTTCCCGATCGGCATCTCGTTCCCGGCCGGTTCCGGCCTGGTAGCCTTCGCCGCCGCCACCGGCGTCATGCCGCTGGACATGCCGGAGTCGATCCTGGTTCGCTTCAAGGGCAAGCTGCAGCCTGGCATCACCCTGCGTGACCTGGTCCATGCGATCCCTTACTACGCCATCCAGAAAGGCCTGCTGACCGTCGAGAAGAAAGGCAAGAAGAACGCCTTCTCCGGCCGCATCCTGGAGATCGAAGGCCTGAACGACCTGACCGTCGAGCAAGCCTTCGAGCTGTCCGACGCCTCGGCCGAGCGCTCCGCCGCCGGTTGCACCATCAAGCTGCCGGAAAAGGCCATCGCCGAGTACCTGCAGTCCAACATCACCCTGCTGCGCTGGATGATCGGCGAAGGCTACGGCGATGCCCGCACCCTGGAGCGTCGCGCCCAGGCCATGGAAGCCTGGCTGGCCAAGCCTGAGCTGCTGTCGGCCGACGCCGATGCCGAATACGCCGAGATCATCGAGATCGACCTGGCCGACGTCAAGGAGCCTGTGCTCTGCGCGCCGAACGACCCGGACGATGCCCGCCTGCTGTCCTCGGTACAGGGCGAGAAGATCGACGAAGTGTTCATCGGTTCGTGCATGACCAACATCGGTCACTTCCGCGCCGCTGGCAAGCTGCTGGACAAGGTCAAGGGCGGTATTCCGACCCGTCTGTGGCTGGCCCCGCCAACCAAGATGGACGCCCACCAGCTGACCGAGGAAGGCTACTACGGCATCTACGGCAAGGCTGGCGCGCGCATGGAAATGCCAGGCTGCTCGCTGTGCATGGGTAACCAGGCACGTGTGCAGACCGGTTCGACCGTGGTCTCCACCTCGACCCGTAACTTCCCGAACCGTCTGGGCGACGCCACCAACGTGTACCTGGCCTCGGCCGAGCTGGCTGCGGTCGCTTCGATCATCGGCAAGCTGCCGACCGTCGAGGAGTACATGCAGTACGCCAAAGACATCGACAGCATGGCTGCCGACGTCTACCGCTACCTGAGCTTCGACCAGATCGCCGAGTTCCGCGAAGCGGCGGCCAACGCCAAGATCCCGGTGGTGCAGGCGTAAGCTGAGCAGTACGTTGTAAGCGAAAGCCCCGGTAGCGATACCGGGGCTTTTTTGTTGGATTTACGGTCCTGTCGCAGGGCTAGCCCGCTCCCACCTCAGCATTGAGTTTCCCCACGTGGGAGCGGGCTTGCCCCGCGATTGTCGTCAGATCACGAACAGATCAACGAACCTGTGCACCGGCATGGCCTCCAGCACCTGCTGATCCTTGCACACGTCCAGGATCGCCTCACAGCGCTGCCGCGCAAACCGCGTCGCCAGGTTTTCCCTGAACTTGGCCTCGAGCAACGGCATTCCCTCCTCCCGCCGACGCCGATGTCCGATCGGGTACTCCACCACCACCTGCGGCGTGTGCGAGCCGTCCTTGAAGAACACCTGCACGCCATTGGCGATGGAGCGCTTGTCGGCCTCCAGGTACTCACGACTGAAGCGCGGCTCCTCGACGATCACCATCTTCTCGCGCAGCCGGTCGATGCTCGGGTGCGCAGCGTGGAAGGCATCCTCGTAGTGCTCCGCCACCAGGTCACCGAAGATCAGCGGCACGGCGGTCATGTACTGCAGGCAGTGGTCGCGGTCGGCGGCGTTGGCCAACGGCCCCTCTTTGGAAATGATGCGAATAGCCGACTCATGGGTGGTGATGACGATCCGGTCGATCTCGTGCAGGCGGTTGCGCACCTGCGGGTGCAGGGTCACCGCAGCTTCGCAGGCGGTCTGGGCATGGAACTCGGCGGGGAAGCTGATCTTGAACAGCACGTTCTCCATCACGTAGCTGCCCAACGGCTGCGGCAGGCGCAGTTCACGCAGCGGCTCAGGCTTGAGCGCCAGGTCCTTGTTGGTGTGGCTGAACGACACATCGTAAAAGCCCCACTGCCTGGCGGTCAGCGCACCGGGCACGCCCATCTCGCCCCGCAGGGCGATATCAGCCAGGCGCACGCCGCGGCTGGAGGCATCCCCCGCCGCCCATGACTTGCGCGAGCCGGCATTGGGCGCGTGGCGGTAGGTGCGCAGGGCCTGGCCGTCGACGAAGGCGTGTGACAGCGCCGACAGCAGTTGCTCGCGATTGGCGCCCATCAGCTTGGCGCAGACCGCCGTGGAGGCGACCTTGACCAGCAGCACATGGTCCAGGCCGACCCGGTTGAAGGAGTTCTCCAGCGCCAGCACGCCCTGGATCTCGTGGGCCATGACCATGGCATCGAGCACCTCGCGCATGACCAGGGGCGCCTCGCCATTGGCCACGCGCTTCTGCGACAGGTGGTCGGTGACCGCCAGGATGCCGCCGAGGTTGTCCGAAGGGTGACCCCACTCCGCCGCCAGCCAGGTGTCGTTGTAGTCCAGCCAGCGGACGATGCAGCCGATGTCCCAGGCGGCCTTGACCGGATCGAGGCGGTAAAGGGTGCCGGGCACGCGGGCGCCGTGGGGAACGATGGTGCCCTCGACCAGCGGGCCGAGGTGCTTGGTGCATTCGGGGAAGCGCAGGGCCAGCAGGCCGCAGCCCAGGGTGTCCATCAGGCAATGGCGGGCGGTGTTCAGGGCTTCGGGGGAATCGACGCGGTAGCCGAGCACGTAGTCGGCGAGGGTCTGCAGGACCTGGTCGTAGTCGGGGCGGGTGTTGAGGTCTACGTTTGCGCTCATATACAGCTCCCTTCGAAATTGCCGGGGCTGCCCTGCAGCCCTTTCGCGGCACAAGGCCGCTCCTACAGGGGAACGCAATCCTCTGTAGGAGCGGCCTTGTGTCGCGAAAGGGCCGCAAAGCGGCCCCAACCAACGAAAGCCGAACGCAAGATGCCTTAGAAGCTATCACCGGGCACGCGCACCCAGCCCTCCATCAGCACCCGAGCGCTTCGGCTCATGATTGCCTTGGTCACGGTCCATTGCCCGTCCACCTGACGCGCCTCGGCCCCGACCCGCAGCGTCCCGGACGGATGGCCGAAACGCACGGCACTTCGTTCTCCGCCGCCGGCGGCAAGGTTGACCAGCGTACCCGGGATCGCCGCGGCGGTGCCGATCGCCACCGCCGCAGTACCCATCATCGCGTGGTGCAGCTTGCCCATCGACAGCGCACGCACCAGCAGGTCGACGTCCTCTGCGGCGACAACCTTGCCACTGGAAGAGGTATAGCCGGTCGGCGCCGCGACGAACGCCACCTTTGGCGTGTGCTGACGCCCGGCGGCCTGGTCGATGTGCTCGATCAGCCCCATGCGCACCGCGCCATGGGCACGGATGGTCTCGAAACGCTGCAATGCCGCTGCATCGCCGTTGATCGCGTCCTGCAGCTCGGTACCGGTATAGCCGATATCGGCGGCATTGACGAAGATGGTCGGGATGCCGGCGTTGATCAGGGTCGCCTTGAAGGTGCCGACGCCCGGCACCTCGAGGTCGTCGACCAGGTTGCCGGTGGGGAACATCGCTCCGCCGTCACCGTCCTCGTCGGCGGCCGGGTCGAGGAATTCCAGCTGCACCTCGGCGGCCGGGAAGGTCACGCCGTCAAGCTCAAAATCGCCGATTTCCTGCACCTCGCCGTCGGTGATCGGCACATGGGCGATGATGGTCTTGCCGATGTTGGCCTGCCAGATCCGCACGGTGGCGATGCCATTGCGCGGAATGCGGCTGGCATCGACCAGCCCGCCGCCGATGGCGAACGAGCCGACCGCAGCGGACAGGTTGCCGCAGTTGCCACTCCAGTCGACGAAGGCCTTGTCGATCGACACCTGGCCGAACAGGTAATCGACGTCGTGGTCGGCCTTGATGCTCTTCGACAGGATCACCGTCTTGCTGGTGCTGGAGGTGGCGCCGCCCATGCCGTCGATCTGCTTGCCGTACGGGTCGGGGCTGCCGATCACCCGCAGCAGCAGGGCGTCACGGGCCGGGCCCGGGACCTGGGCGCGCTCGGGCAGGTCCTGGAGGCGGAAGAACACGCCTTTGCTGGTGCCGCCACGAATATAGGTGGCGGGGATTTTTACTTGGGGTACATGGGCCATTGTCGTGTTTCCTGATCTTTTCGTTTCGGCGAACATCCCTGGGGCTGCGTTGCAGCCCTTTCGCGGCACAAGGCCGCTCCTACAGGCGAGCGCGTCTCTCTGTAGGAGCGGCCTTGTGCCGCGAAAGGACCGCAACGCGGCCCCGCTTACTCAGGCCGCGCCTTCCAGGAAGTCCTGGGCAAAGCGCTGCAGCACGCCACCCGCCTCGTAGATCGACACCTCTTCGGCGGTATCCAGGCGGCAGGTCACCGGCACCTCGACACGTTCGCCATTGCGCCGCGTCACCACCAGGGTCAGCGTCGCCCGTGGCGTGCGCTCGCCGAGCACGTCGTAGGTCTCGCTGCCGTCCAGGCCCAGGGTCTTGCGGTCGGTGCCCGGCTTGAACTCCAGCGGCAGCACGCCCATGCCCACCAGGTTGGTGCGGTGGATACGCTCGAAGCCTTCGGCGACGATGGCCTCGACACCGGCCAGGCGCACGCCCTTGGCCGCCCAGTCACGGGACGAGCCCTGGCCGTAGTCGGCGCCGGCGACGATGATCAGCGGCTGCTTGCGCTCCATGTAGGTCTCGATGGCCTCCCACATGCGGGTCACCTTGCCTTCCGGCTCGAGGCGCGCCAGCGAACCCTGCTTCACGCTGCCGTCATCCTTGCGCACCATTTCGTTGAACAGCTTGGGGTTGGCGAAGGTAGCGCGCTGGGCGGTCAGGTGGTCACCGCGGTGGGTGGCGTAGGAGTTGAAGTCCTCCTCCGGCAGACCCATCTTCGCCAGGTACTCGCCAGCGGCGCTGTCGAGCATGATGGCATTGGACGGCGACAGGTGATCGGTGGTGATGTTGTCCGGCAGCACCGCCAGCGGGCGCATGCCACGCAGGGTACGCTCACCGGCCAGGGCGCCTTCCCAGTACGGCGGGCGACGGATGTAGGTGCTCATCGGGCGCCATTCATACAGCGGCGCGACCTTCGGCCCCTTGTCTTCCTCGATGGTGAACATCGGGATGTACACCTGGCGGAACTGCTCCGGTTTGACCGAAGCGCGCACCACGGCGTCGATCTCTTCATCGCTCGGCCAGATGTCCTTCAGGCGGATCTCCTTGCCGTCGACCACGCCCAGTACATCCTTCTCGATATCGAAGCGGATGGTGCCGGCGATGGCGTAGGCCACCACCAGCGGCGGCGAAGCCAGGAACGCCTGCTTGGCATACGGGTGGATGCGCCCGTCGAAGTTGCGGTTGCCCGACAGCACGGCGGTGGCGTACAGGTCGCGGTCGATGATCTCCTGCTGGATCACCGGGTCCAGCGCGCCGGACATGCCGTTGCAGGTGGTGCAGGCGAAGGCGACGATGCCGAAGCCCAGTTGCTCCAGTTCCCGCTCCAGCCCTGCTTCCTTGAGGTACAGCTGCACGGCCTTGGAGCCCGGCGCCAGCGACGACTTGACCCATGGCTTGCGGACCAGGCCGAGCTTGTTGGCGTTGCGCGCCAGCAGGCCGGCGGCGATCACGTTGCGCGGGTTGCTGGTGTTGGTGCAGCTGGTGATGGCGGCGATGATCACCGCGCCATCGGGCATCTGCCCCGGCACTTCTTGCCACTGGCCGGCGATGCCCTTGGCCGCCAGGTCGCTGGTGGCCACGCGGGCGTGCGGGTTGGACGGGCCGGCCATGTTGCGCACCACGCTCGACAGGTCGAAGCTCAGGGTGCGCTCGTACTCGGCCTTGGCCAGGCTGTCGGCCCACAGGCCGGTGGCCTTGGCGTAGGTCTCCACCAGTTGCACCTGCTGGTCGTCGCGGCCAGTGAGCTTGAGGTAGTCGATGGTCTGCTGGTCGATGGCGAACATCGCCGCGGTGGCGCCGTATTCCGGGGCCATGTTGGAGATGGTGGCGCGGTCGCCCAGGGTCAGCGCGCTGGCGCCGGCACCGTGGAACTCCAGGTAGGCGCCGACCACTTTCTGCTTGCGCAGGAACTCGGTGAGCGCCAGCACCAGGTCGGTGGCGGTGATGTTCGGCGCCAGGCGACCGGTCAGCTCGACACCGACGATCTCCGGCAGGCGCATCCACGAGGCGCGGCCGAGCATCACGTTCTCCGCCTCCAGGCCGCCGACGCCGATGGCGATCACGCCCAGGGCATCCACGTGCGGGGTGTGGCTGTCGGTGCCGACACAGGTGTCCGGGTAGGCCACGCCGCGATCGTTGTGGATCACCGGCGACATCTTCTCCAGGTTGATCTGGTGCATGATGCCGTTGCCCGGCTGGATCACGTCGACATTCTTGAACGCCTGCTTGGTCCAGTTGATGAAGTGGAAACGGTCTTCGTTGCGGCGGTCCTCGATAGCGCGGTTCTTCTCGAACGCCTGCGGGTCGAAGCCGCCGCACTCCACGGCCAGCGAGTGGTCAACGATCAGCTGCACCGGCACCACCGGGTTGACCTGGGCCGGATCGCCGCCCTTGTCGGCGATGGCGTCGCGCAGGCCGGCCAGGTCGACCAGGGCGGTCTGGCCGAGGATGTCGTGGCAGACCACGCGGGCCGGGAACCAGGGGAAGTCGAGGTCGCGCTTGCGCTCGATCAGCTGTTCCAGCGAGGCGTTTAGGGTGGCCGGGTCACAGCGGCGCACCAGGTTCTCGGCCAGCACGCGGGAGGTGTACGGCAGGCCGTCGTAGGCGCCGGGCTTGATCGCCTCGACCGCGGCACGGGCGTCGAAGTAGTCCAGGGCGGTGCCTGGCAGGTTCTTGCGGAATGCGGTGTTCATATCGTTATCGGGCTCGGTCACGGTATGCGGGTTGCAGGTCAGGCCACGGGGGCGCTGCGCACCCCTTTCGCGGCACAAGGCCGCTCCTACAGATCTTGCGCCGCCCTTTGTAGGAGCGGCCTTGTGCCGCGAAAGGGCTGCAAGGCAGCCCCCAGCGACTATCAGTTCAACGCTGCTCGATCGGCACGAACTGGCGCTGCTCGACGCCGACGTACTCGGCGCTCGGGCGGATGATGCGGTTGTTGGCGCGCTGTTCGAACACGTGCGCGGCCCAGCCGGTCAGACGCGAGCAAACGAAGATCGGGGTGAACAGCTTGGTCGGGATGCCCATGAAGTGGTACGCCGAGGCATGGTAGAAGTCGGCGTTGGGGAACAGGCGCTTCTGCTCCCACATGGTCTTGTCGATGGCCTCGGAGACCGGGTACAGGACCTTGTCACCGACTTCGTCGGCGAGTTGCTTCGACCAGCCCTTGATCACCTCGTTGCGTGGATCGGACTCTTTGTAGATCGCATGGCCGAAGCCCATGATCTTGTCCTTGCGCTCGAGCATGCGCAGCAGCTCGGCGGTGGCTTCCTGCGGGGTCTGGAAGCGTTCGATCAGCTCCATCGCCGCTTCGTTGGCGCCGCCGTGCAGCGGGCCGCGCAGCGAGCCGATGGCTGCGGTCACGCAGGAGTACAGGTCGGACAGGGTCGAGGCACACACCCGGGCGGTGAAGGTCGAGGCGTTGAACTCGTGCTCGGCGTAGAGGATCAGCGAGACGTTCATCACCTTGACGTGCAGCGCGCTCGGCTTCTTGCCGTGCAGCAGGTGCAGGAAGTGACCGCCGAGGGTGTCTTCGTCGCTGGTGCAGTCGATGCGCACACCGTGGTGGGTGAAGCGGTACCAGTAGCACATCACCGCCGGGAACAGCGCCAGCAGGCGGTCGGTCTTCTCGCGTTGGGCGTCGAAGGTCAGTTCCGGCTCCAGGGTGCCGAGCACCGAGCAGCCGGTGCGCATCACGTCCATCGGGTGGGCGTCGCGCGGGATGCGCTCAAGCACTTCCTTCAGCGCTTGCGGCAGGTCGCGCAGGCCCTTGAGCTTGCGCTTGTAGTCGGCAAGCTCGGCCTTGCTCGGCAGCTCGCCGTACAGCAGCAGGTAGGCGACTTCCTCGAACTCGGCGCCAGCGGCCAGGTCGCGCACGTCATAGCCGCGGTAGGTCAGGCCGGCCCCGGCCTGGCCGACGGTCGACAGCGCGGTCTGACCGGCCACCTGGCCACGCAGGCCCGCGCCACTGAGTACTTTTGCTTCGGCCATGGTGTTTCTCCTTTCTTGAATTTGTTATCGAAGTCTTTTCTGGCTAATCAGGGGTGGCTGTACCTGCGCATTCGCGGGGCAAGCCCGTTCCTACAGGTACAGCGTCAGGCCTTTCTACCCTTTTTTCTGCGCGAACAACGCATCGAGGCTCTGCTCGAAGGCGTGGTAGCCGATGGCATCGTAGAGCTCCATGCGGGTCTGCATGGTATCGATCACGTTCTTCTGGGTGCCGTCGCGGCGCAGCGCGGTGTAGACGTTCTCGGCCGCCTTGTTCATGGCGCGGAAGGCCGACAGCGGGTACAGCACCAGCGACACGTCGACCGAGGCCAGTTCCTCGGTGGTGTACAGCGGCGTGGCGCCGAACTCGGTGATGTTGGCCAGGATCGGCGCCTTCACCCGGTCGGCGAAGGTCTTGTACATCGAAAGCTCGGTAATGGCTTCCGGGAAGATCATGTCGGCGCCGGCCTCGATGCAGGCGGCGGCGCGGTCCAGGGCGGCGTTCAGGCCTTCCACTGCCAGCGCGTCGGTGCGCGCCATGATCACGAAGCTGTCGTCGCTGCGGGCGTCGACGGCGGCCTTGATGCGGTCGACCATCTCCTGCTGCGAGACGATCTCCTTGTTCGGGCGGTGGCCGCAGCGCTTGGCGCCGACCTGGTCCTCGATATGAATGGCCGCGGCGCCGAACTTGCTCATCGACTTGACGGTGCGGGCGACGTTGAAGGCCGAAGCGCCGAAGCCGGTATCAACATCCACCAGCAGCGGCAGATCGCACACATCAGTGATGCGCCGTACGTCGGTGAGCACGTCATCCAGGCCGCTGATGCCCAGGTCCGGCAGACCCAGGGAGCCGGCGGCGACGCCGCCACCGGACAGGTAGATAGCCTTGAAGCCGGCGCGCTTGGCCAGCAGGGCGTGGTTGGCGTTGATGGTCCCGACCACCTGCAGCGGATGTTCGGCGGCGACCGCGTCACGGAAACGCTGGCCGGGCGTGCTCTTCACTGTCATGACTCACCTCGTGGGCTATTGTTGTCGGCACCTTGGTAGTGGCGCTCGATATTGCGTTTGGATGCGCCGATGTGGCGACGCATCAGGAGTTCTGCCAGTTCGCCGTCGCGAGCTTCGATCGCATCGAGGATGCGGTGGTGCTCGGCGAAGGCCTGGCGCGGGCGGTTGGGCGTGCTGGAGAACTGGATGCGGTACATGCGCACCAGTTGGTACAGCTCGCCGCAGAGCATCTTGTACAGGGTCTGGTTGCCGCTGCCCTGGATGATCCGGTAGTGGAAGTCGTAGTCGCCTTCCTGCTGGTAGTAGCCCTGCCCGGCCTGGAACGCGGCATCGCGCTCGTGGGTGTCGAGCACGTGGCGCAGCTCGTCGATGGCCGCCTGGCTCATGCGTTCGGCGGCCAGGCGGCAGGCCATGCCTTCGAGGGATTCGCGGATTTCGTACAGCTCGATCAGCTCGGCATGACTGAGCGACACCACCCGGGCGCCGACATGGGGCACGCGCACCAGCAGGCGCTGGCCCTCCAGGCGGTGGATCGCCTCGCGCAACGGGCCACGGCTGATGCCATAGGTGCGCGCCAGCTCCGGCTCGGAGATCTTGCTGCCGGGGGCGATCTCGCCCTTGACGATGGCGGCCTGGATGCGCCGGAAGACGTGCTCCGAAAGGGTCTCGGTCTCGTCCTGGGGCAATGCGGTGGCCGGGGCTGTGTCCAGCATGATTGTCGACACCTTCAAAATCAGTGACGCCAAAACTAGCCAAACAGAGGTGCATAGTCAAAGACAAAAAGAATATTGTCGACAATCGTCTAATAACGAACTTACCCCGCCTTCATGGGGTCTGATCGCGGGCGCGCTGGCGTCAAGACATCGGCGTGATAGAATGCCGCGCTCCTTCGGGAGCATGGATAGTGTGTCTGTCATCATTTCATGTTGTTGACAGATCAATGAGGACGCTTGGCCAGTCGCCTTGCCCTGAAACCTGCACAGCACCGCGCCAGGATTATGAGACTCAAACCCGCTTTATTGCTGCTCTGCCTGACCCTGCTGCCGGCGCTCGCGCCCGCGGCCGAGAAGACCGTGTACGGCCTGAACGAATACGCCCGCCTGGGCGACCTTGACCTGGAAGTGGCGGCCAAGCTCGACACCGGCGCCAAGACCGCCTCGCTCAGCGCCCGCGACATCAAGCGTTTCAAGCGCAACGGCGAGAGCTGGGTGCGCTTCTACCTGGCCATCGACGCCGCGCACAAGCACCCCATCGAACGCCCCCTGGCCCGCGTCAGCAAGATCAAGCGCCGCGCCGGGGACTATGATGCCGACTCGGGCAAGGCCTACACTGCCCGCCCGGTCATCGAACTCGAGATCTGCATGGGCCAGACGCAACGCACCATCGAGGTCAACCTCACCGACCGCAGCGCCTTCCAGTTCCCGCTGCTGATCGGTTCCGAGGCCCTCAAGCACTTCGGTGCACTGGTCGACCCAAGCCTTAAATACGCGGCCGGCAAACCTGCCTGCGCCACCGAAGCTCCCAAAGCAGAGTAATTCCGATGCGCTCTCTTACCCTTCACCTGAAAGTCCTGATCACCGTCCTGGTGCTGCTGGGCATCGCGATCACGGCCTACCAGATCTTCGCCCTCGGCATCCCGGTGACCGAGGACGAGACCGACGACCTGTGGAACATCGACGCCAAGGTCGAGTTCGTCGCCAGCGCCAAGGATCCGGTCAAGGTGCAGATGTTCGTGCCCCCGCTGAACCGTGACTACGTGAGCCTCAACGAGAGCTTCATCTCCAACAACTACGGGGTCAGCGTCAACCGCGCCGACGGCAACCGCAAGGTGACCTGGTCGGCCCGTCGCGCCAGCGGCAACCAGACCCTCTACTACCGCCTGGTGCTGACCAAGCGCTACAGCAACGAAAAGACCAAGATCAAGGGCCCGACCTTCCGCGACAGCCTGGCCGTCGAGGGCCCGGAGAAGATCGCCGCCGAAGCGCTGATGGCACCGATCCGCCAGCACTCGGCCGACGTCGAGACCTTCGTCAGCGAGACCATCAAGCGTGTCAACAATGTCAACGACGACAACGCCAAGCTGCTGCTTGCCGGCGACAACTCGCCGCTGAAGAAGGCCCAGGTCATCGACCTGCTGCTGTCCATCGCCCATGTGCCGCTGGAGAAGGTTCACACCATCCGCCTGGTGGCCGACACCCCGCAGAGCCCCGAACTGTGGCTGCGCAGCTTCAACGGTAACGACTGGCTGTACTTCAACCCGGAGACCGGCGAGCAGGGCCTGCCCAGCGACCGCCTGCTGTGGTGGACCGGTGACGACAACCTGATCACCGTCGATGGCGGCAAGAAGGCCACCGTCACCTTCAGCATGAACAACAGCGAGATGAACGCCATCCGCTTGGCCAAGCTGACCGACGAGAACACCGACGCCGACTTCCTCGAATACTCGCTGTACGGCCTGCCGCTGCAGACCCAGCAGACCTTCATGATCATGGTGATGATCCCGATCGGCGTGCTGGTGATCCTGGTGCTGCGCAACCTGATCGGCATCCAGACCCTGGGCACCTTTACCCCGGTGCTGATCGCCCTGGCCTTCCGCGAGACCCAGCTGGGCTTCGGCATCATCCTGTTCACGGTGATCACCGCACTGGGCCTGTCGCTGCGCTCGTACCTGGAACACCTCAAGTTGCAGATGCTGCCGCGCCTGTCGGTGGTACTGACCTTCGTCGTGGTGCTGATCGCCGCCATCAGCCTGTTCAGCCACAAGCTGGGCCTGGAGCGCGGGCTGTCGGTGGCGCTGTTCCCGATGGTGATCCTGACCATGACCATCGAGCGCCTGTCGATCACCTGGGAAGAGCGTGGCGGCGGCCATGCCATGAAAGTGGCCGTCGGCACCCTGTTCGCCGCCTCCATCGCGCACCTGCTGATGACCGTGCCGGAAGCGGTGTACTTCGTCTTCACCTTCCCGGCGGTCCTGCTGATCCTGGTGGGCTTCATGCTGGCGATGGGTCGCTACCGCGGCTACCGCCTGACCGAGCTCGTGCGCTTCAAGGCATTCCTGAAGAAGGCTGACGCCTGATGTTTGGCCTGATCAAGACGTGGAAAGCCCTGGAGGCCCGGGGCATCATGGGTATCAACCGGCGCAACGCGGACTACGTGTTGAAGTACAACAAGCGCCACCTGTACCCGATCGTCGACGACAAGATCATCACCAAGGAGCGCGCCCTGGCGGCCGGCATCCATGTGCCGGAGATGTACGGCATCATCGAGACCGAGAAGCAGATCGAGAAACTCGACGAGATCATCGGCGGGCGCAGCGACTTCGTCATCAAGCCGGCCCAGGGCGCCGGCGGTGACGGCATCCTGGTGATCGCCGACCGCTTCGAGGACCGCTACCGCACGGTCTCCGGCAAGATCATCAGCCACGAGGAGATCGAGCACCAGATCTCCAGCATCCTCACCGGCCTGTACTCGCTGGGCGGGCACCGCGACCGCGCGCTGATCGAGTACCGGGTCACCCCGGACCAGATCTTCAAGAGCATCAGCTACGAAGGCGTGCCGGACATCCGCATCATCGTGCTGATGGGCTACCCGGTGATGGCCATGCTGCGCCTGCCGACCCGCCAGTCCGGCGGCAAGGCCAACCTGCACCAGGGCGCCATCGGCGTGGGCGTTGACCTGGCCACCGGCCTGACCTTGCGCGGCACCTGGCTGAACAAGATCATCAGCAAGCACCCGGACACCACCAACGCGGTGGACGGCGTGCAGCTGCCGAACTGGGACGGCTTCATGAAGCTCGCCGCCAGCTGCTACGAGCTGTGCGGCCTGGGCTATATCGGCGTGGATATGGTTCTGGACCAGGACAAGGGCCCGCTGATCCTCGAGCTCAACGCCCGTCCGGGCCTGAACATCCAGATCGCCAACGACTGCGGCCTGACCCAGCGCACCCACGCCATCGAGGCGCACCTGGAGATGCTGGCCAAGGAAGGTCGCAGCGAGGATGCCGAACAGCGCGTGAAGGTCGCGCAAGGGCTGTTCGGGCACGTCAATCCGCTGTAACCGC
Source organism: Pseudomonas carassii (assembly GCF_036324045.1). Lineage (NCBI taxonomy): Bacteria > Pseudomonadati > Pseudomonadota > Gammaproteobacteria > Pseudomonadales > Pseudomonadaceae > Pseudomonas > Pseudomonas carassii. The sequence goes on from NZ_JAZDCT010000013.1 coordinate 82,723, forward strand.
CCCCCTCTGTAGGAGCGGCCTTGCGCCGCGAAAGGGCTGCATAGCAGCCCCGACGATCTTTGCATCAACGCTGAAATCCTGGGGCCGCTTTGCGGCCCTTTCGCGGCACAAGGTCGCTCCTACAGGGGGAATGCGCAAATCTGGATCGTGAATGTCGTTGCCAGTGCTAGGCGCATTCCCCCCACGGGTCTACAATCGCCCACCTCGCTTGTTCATCGCCGTCCATCCTGATGCCGACCTGTACGCTCCACCCCCTGCCCTACCAGCCCGACCCCGCCTTCTACTTCGAACGCCTGCGCCGCGCGCCCGGTGCGATCCTGCTCGACAGCGCCCGTCCGGGTGCCGAACGCGGCCGCTACGACCTGCTCAGCGCCTGGCCGCTGCAGCAGTTGCAGGCAAACCCCGACGAAGACGGTCGCGACTACCTGCAGCGCCTGCGCCAGGCCCTGGCCGGCCTGGGCACGGCACAACTGCCCGAGGGCATCGAGTTGCCGTTCGCCGGCGGCCTGATCGGTTACCTCAGCTACGACTTTGGCCGGCGCCTGGAGCAACTGCCAACGCACGCGGTGGACGACCTCGGCCTGCCCGATGCCCGGCTGGGGCTGTATGCCTGGGCATTGATGTCCGACCATCGGCTGTGCAGCAGCCAGCTGGTGTTCCACCCGAGCCTGCCCGAGGCCGAGCGGCAACGGCTCATCGCGTTGTTCGAGAACAGCATCCCAGGCGATAGCGGCGACTTCCACCTGCTCGCGCCCATGACCGGCGATCTTCGCCCCGAGCAGTACCGGGCGGCGTTCGACCAGGTGCAGCGCTACATCCAGGCCGGCGACTGCTACCAGATCAACCTTACCCAGCGCTTTCGCGCACCCTGCCAGGGCGACCCGTGGCGCGCCTACCAGGCCCTGCGCGCCGCCTGCCCGACGCCGTTCTCCGGCTACCAGCAGCTGGATGAAGGCACGGCGCTACTGAGCTTCTCCCCCGAGCGCTTCATCCGCGTCAGCCAGGGCGAAGTCGAGACCCGCCCGATCAAGGGCACCCGTCCACGCGCCGCCGACCCGGTCGAGGATGCGCGCAACGCCGCCGAGCTGCTGGCCAGCCCCAAGGACCGCTCGGAAAACCTGATGATCGTCGACCTGCTGCGCAACGACATCGGCCGCACCTGCCAGACCGGCTCGGTGAAGGTGCCGGAGCTGTTCAGCCTGGAGAGCTACCCCAACGTTCATCACCTGGTCAGCAGCGTGGTCGGCCGCCTGGCCGCAGACAAGGACGCCCTGGACCTGATCGCCGGCAGCTTCCCCGGCGGCTCGATCACCGGCGCCCCGAAGATCCGCGCCATGCAGATCATCGACGAGCTGGAGCCTGCGCGCCGGGCGCTGTACTGCGGCTCGCTGCTGTATGTCGATGTGCGCGGCGAGATGGACAGCTCCATCGCCATCCGCAGCCTGCTGGTCAAGGATGGCCAGGTCAGTTGCTGGGGCGGCGGCGCGGTGGTGGCCGATTCGGACTGGCAGGCCGAGTACGAGGAGTCGATCGCCAAGGTGCGGGTGCTGATGGAAACGCTTCAGGCCCTGTAAGACTCCGTGGGAGCGGGCTTGCCCCGCGATCGCCAGGCGTCTGCCCCGCCATTTTTTGTTACCATCTGACCACTACGAGCGCACAGCGCCACTCAACCGATGGAAACCGCCTGATGAGCCAACCCTTCGACGTCGCCGCCCTGGCCGCGACCTACGCCAGCAAGTCCCCGCAGGAGATCCTCAAGCTCGCCTTCGAGCATTTTGGCGATGACCTGTGGATCTCCTTCAGCGGCGCCGAAGATGTGGTGCTGGTGGACATGGCCTGGAAACTGAACAAGCAGGTCAAGGTGTTCAGCCTCGACACCGGGCGCCTGCATCCGGAGACCTACCGGTTCATCGACCAGGTGCGCGAGCAGTACAACCTGCCCATCGAGATCCTCAGCCCGGACCGCGACAAGCTCGACCCGTTCGTCAAGGAAAAAGGCCTGTTCAGCTTCTACAAGGACGGTCATGGCGAGTGCTGCGGCATCCGCAAGATCGAGCCGCTGCGCCGCAAGCTGGCCACCGTCAGCGCCTGGGCCACCGGCCAGCGCCGCGACCAGAGCCCCGGCACCCGCAGCCAGGTGGCGGCGCTGGAGATCGACAGCGCCTTCTCCACCCCGGAGCGCACCCTGTACAAGTTCAACCCGCTGGCGCAGATGACCAGCGAGGAAGTATGGGGCTACATCCGCATGCTCGAGCTGCCCTACAACAGCCTGCACGAGCGCGGCTTCATCAGCATCGGCTGCGAGCCGTGCACCCGCCCGGTACTGCCGAACCAGCACGAGCGCGAAGGACGTTGGTGGTGGGAAGAGTCGACCCAGAAGGAATGCGGGTTGCACGCTGGCAACCTGATCAGCAAGGCTTGAAATAGCGGGGGCCGCTTCGCGCCCCTTTCGCGGCACAAGGCCGCTCCTACAGGGGATCACGTTTCCTTGTAGGAGCGGCCTCGTGCCGCGAAAGGGCCGCAAAGCGGCCCCTACGATCTCGAATCAGTGCACCGGCAGCTCGACACCCTCGAACAGCTCTTCCAGCTCCTGCTTGTTATGGCACTGAATCGCCTTGGCCATCACCTCACGGGTCAGGTGCGGCGCGAACTTCTCGATGAAGTCGCACATGAAGCCACGCAGGAAGGTGCCGCGACGGAAGCCGATCTTGGTGATGCTGGCCTCGAACAACTCGCTGGCATCCAGGCACACCAGGTCGCTGTCGAGCTTCGGGTCCACCGCCATCTTGGCCACGATGCCCACGCCCAGGCCCAGGCGCACATAGGTCTTGATCACGTCGGCGTCGGCGGCGGTGAACACCACCTTCGGCGTCAGGCCTCGGTGATTGAACGCTTCGTCGAGCTTGGAACGGCCAGTGAAGCCGAACACGTAGGTGACGATCGGATACTCGGCCACCGCTTCCAGGGTCAGCTTCGGCAGCTTGGTCAGCGGGTGCCCCTGAGGCACCACCACGCAGCGGTTCCACTTGTAGCACGGCATCATGATCAGGTCGCCGAACAGCTCCAGCGCCTCGGTGGCGATGGCGAAGTCGACGGTGCCGTCGGCCGCCATCTCGGCGATCTGCATCGGCGAGCCCTGGTGCATGTGCAGGGCGACTTCCGGGTACTGCTTGATGAAGTTGCTGATCACCGGCGGCAGCGCGTAGCGCGCCTGGGTGTGGGTGGTGGCGATCGACAGGGTGCCCTTCTTCTCGTTGGAGAATTCCTGGGCGATCTGCTTGATGCTCTCGACCTTGCGCAGGATCTCGCCGGCGGTATTGATGATGCGCTCGCCCGCCGGGGTGACGCGGGTCAGGTGCTTGCCGCTGCGGGCGAAGACTTCGACGCCCAGCTCGTCCTCGAGTAGGCGGATCTGCTTGCTGATGCCCGGTTGGGAGGTGTACAGGCTCTGCGCCGTCGCGGAAACGTTGAGGTCATGGTGCGCCACTTCCCAGATGTAGCGCAGTTGCTGAAGCTTCATAGATATCCCTCAAAGGCGGTAGGTCACCGGCGCGCCGGCAGCAACGAGTTATAACTATATTAGTGGCTTGAGAAATAAATCTAGAACTATTTTGTTACGTTCGTTGGAAAATGTCCTACCGCCAAGTTCACGATTTCCTACGTCCAAGATGGTGAGCCAGTGGCACCATGTACACCGGCACCGGTGACAACTGCAGCAGCCGCACCGCCGTGCGACCGATCGGCACATCCACTCCCGCGCCGGCGCTGTGGCTGCCGAAGATCAGCAGGTCGACCGACAACCGCTGGGCCTGCTCGAGGATCACCTGGGCCGGGTCGCCCTGGCGCACCCGCACCGCGCGGATCAATGCCAGGTCGGCCGGCTCGGTCATCTCGTCGCGAAAGTTCTCCAGCACCCGCTGCTCGATATTGGCCATGACCGTGTTGACGCCCTCGCTGTGCAGCGCATCGAGGGTCTGCTCATCGAGGTAGCTCTGCAGCAGCGATTCGGCGAACTGCCCCATGGGCTCCACGGCGTGGATCACATACAGCTCTGCGTTGAAGGTCCGCGCCAGGGCCAGGGCGTGCTGCATGACAAAGGGCGCATAGACACCGAGGTCAGTGGCAAACAGCATGGAACGGATCATTCGACCTCCTCGACTGCCGCGACGGCAGAGCAAGCTTGAGCTTAGCAGCGCCATCGGCGGTCGCCTGGCCGTCCGGCGCACATCCGCCGCGGGCTTCAGGCCTGCCGGCTACGCCGGTCGATGAACGCCAGGGCCTGGTACAGCGCCTCCATGCGCGGCAGCGCGCAACCGGCCGCGCGGGCCCGGGCCAGGGGCTCGGCATAGATCGCCTGCAGCTCCAGGGGCCGCTGCTGGACATGGTCGTGGTACATGCTCGGCCAGTAGTCCGGCATCTTCTCGGTGATGCGGAACAGGTGCTCGGCATAGCCCGCCGGCAGCTCGCGGCCACAGGCCTTGGCGCCCGCCACCACTTCGGCCATCAGCGCCTGGATCAGCGCGCGGCTGTCGGCATCGCCCATCAAGGGCGTGGTGCTGGCCTGCAGCAACACCGAGAGGCCGTTGTAGGGCACGTTCCACACCAGTTTCTGCCAGCGCGCCTGGTCGAGGTCGGCCATGGCCTGGGAGTCGATGCCCGCGACCCGGAACAGCCCGGCGCCCTCCTCCACCACGGCGGCCCCGCCGTCCTCTGCAGGGCCACTGTGATAGCCCAGGTTCACCGCGCCCAGCGACTGGTGGCGGATCTCGCCGGGGCCCTCGCGATTGACGCAGATGAAGCACAGGCCGCCGAGCAAGTGCAGGTCCGGGCGCAAGGCCGGGCGCAACTGCTCCTCGACGCCAAGGCCGTTCTGCAGCAACACCACCCGGGCATCAGGCGCCGCGGCCTGCACGATCAAGGGCGCCAGCTCCGCGTTGCTGGTGGCCTTGGCGCCTACCAGCAGCCAGTCGCAGGGCGGCATGTCGGCGGCACGGGCGTACGCCTGCACCGGCATGTGCACCTGGCCATGCACCGCGCTGTCCAGGCGCAGCCCCTGCTCGCGCACGGCCTGGTATTCGCTGCGCAGCAGAAAGTGCACATCGAAGCCGGCGCGGGCCAGCATCAGGCCATAGAAGCCACCGATTGCGCCGCTGCCGATGATGCCGATGCGGGGATTGCCAATGCGAGGGTCGAGGGACGCCATGCCGTGCTCCTGGTCGAGAGTCATTATTGTGGGTCAGCCACTATACCCGCGTGCCGGCCATCGCGGCCAAATCCTCCCCGCAGGCGCAGTGCTTGCCCGCAATTGCCGCCTGATGGGCAAAAACCCCGTATCGACGGGCCCCAGCCCATTGTCGCGCCCCTGCTAACGCGTTAAGGTTCGGCCTCCCCGCTGCGAATAATCTGCTGCTGGGCCGCACGGGGAACGCTGGCGGCCGGCACCCGTGACCTGACGAGTAACACGATGGCTGATTTACCGATCGATGACCTTAACGTTGCCTCCAACGAGACCTTGATCACCCCCGATCAGCTCAAGAAGGAAATCCCCCTCAGCGCCAAGGCCTTGCAGACCGTTACTGCCGGCCGCGAAGTGGTGCGCAACATCCTCGACGGCAAGGACCATCGCCTGTTCGTGGTGGTCGGCCCCTGCTCGATCCACGACATCAAGGCCGCCCACGAGTATGCCGAGCGCCTGAAGGTGCTGGCCGAGGAAGTCTCCGACACCCTGTACCTGGTCATGCGCGTGTACTTCGAGAAGCCGCGGACCACCGTCGGCTGGAAAGGCCTGATCAACGACCCGTACCTGGACGACTCGTTCAAGATCCAGGACGGCCTGCACATCGGTCGCCAACTGCTGCTGGACCTGGCCGAGAAGGGCCTGCCCACCGCCACCGAAGCGCTCGACCCGATCTCCCCGCAGTACCTGCAGGACCTGATCAGCTGGTCGGCCATCGGCGCCCGCACCACCGAATCCCAGACCCACCGCGAAATGGCTTCGGGCCTGTCCTCGGCGGTCGGTTTCAAGAACGGCACCGATGGCGGCCTGACCGTGGCCATCAACGCCCTGCAGTCGGTGTCCAAGCCGCACCGCTTCCTGGGCATCAACCAGGAAGGCGGCGTGTCCATCGTCACCACCAAGGGCAATGCCTATGGCCACGTGGTGCTGCGCGGCGGCAACGGCAAGCCCAACTATGACTCGGTCAGCGTCGCCCTGTGCGAGCAGGACCTGGTCAAGGCCAAGATCAAGCCCAACATCATGGTCGACTGCAGCCACGCCAACTCCAACAAGGACCCGGCCCTGCAGCCGCTGGTCATGGAGAACGTCGCCAACCAGATCCTCGAAGGCAACCAGTCGATCATCGGCCTGATGGTCGAGAGCCACCTGAACTGGGGCTGCCAGGCCATTCCGAAGAACCTCGACGAGCTGCAGTACGGCGTGTCGGTCACCGATGCCTGCATCGACTGGGCGGCCACCGAGAAAACCCTGCGCAGCATGCACGCCAAGCTCAAGGACGTGCTGCCCAAGCGTCAGCGCGGCTGACTTCTTGCGCAAACGAAAACGCCGGGCAATGCCCGGCGTTTTCATGTGTACGGTCGTTCAGACCTTGCTTGAATGGCGCTGCTGGCGCTCCATATAGCGCTCGACGTAGGAGCACGACGGAATCACGGTGTAGCCCATCTGCTCGGCATAGGCCAGGGCCTGCTCGGTGAGCGCCGCGGCGATCCCGCGACCGCGCAGGGCGTTGGGCACGAAGGTGCGATAAATGTCCAGCGTCTGCTTGCCCAGGTCCATGTACGTCAGATAGGCCCGGTGACCGTCCACGGTGGTCTCGAACTGATGACCGGCCTGGTCATGGTGGATGGTCAGCGTTTCGCTCATCACTACTCCTCGCAGGTCTTGTCGGCAGACCCTTACCTTACCGATGTGGTTTATCCGGCGGAGGAACCTCCAGGCTTTGCGCGAAAAGTGCCTGCGCGACGATCATGCTACGTTGAAAACAGGCTCGGAATGCTCATTGACAACCAGTCAAGTCGTGCGCGACTCCGATCGTTCCTCGCCTGTTTTCGCCTTGCCTGATCGCCGCTCGGCGACTTTTCGCACAAAGCCTACGCCACCTGTTGCCCCTTGGACAGCAACACGACCGGGATCGTTCTGCGTCGATGGCCCCCTCAAATAGTAGGCGGCACCAGCGAGAATGCTCAAGCTGCGCAGCATGAAAATGCTGACAGCTATCCGCCCGAGGCCTGGCAACAGCAACCGGATGTTCTTGGGCTATGACGCCCGCCGACAGATAAAGTCACCCTTAGTTCAACAAAAAAGTTCCTGTACTACAATCGCTTGCGAACGCTGGCCAGGATTTTCACACTTTGTTTACAAACCCCGTCGTCGGAGGCCTGCGCAGCATTTTTTTTGCAGTTCTTGCGCTCAGTCAGTTTACTTACTACAAGTAATGGGTACTATGTACGCCGGCCAGTTTCTCTTTTCCGAGAGATGGCTATTTAATAGAAAGTCCTTGAAGGGGAACACGATGAACAACGTTCTGAAATTCTCTGCTCTGGCTCTGGCCGCAGTTCTGGCTACCGGTTGCAGCAGCGTATCCAAAGAAACCGAAGCTCGCCTGACTGCTACCGAAGACGCAGCAGCTCGCGCCCAGGCTCGTGCAGACGAAGCCTACCGCAAAGCTGACGACGCTCTGGCAGCTGCTCAGAAGGCTCAGCAGACCGCTGACGAAGCCAACGAGCGCGCTCTGCGTATGCTGGACAAAGCCAGCCGCAAATAATAATCCTCACGGATTGTTATGGAGCCGACCCACTTGTGGGTCGGCTTTTTTATTGCCCGGGAAAAAGCCGGGCGATGCCGCCCAAACAACTGGGGCCGCCTTGCGACCCATCCCAGGACTAGGGTTTGTACGAAAAGTAGCCGAGCGGCGATCAGGCAAGGCGAAAACAGGCGAGGAAGCGGAGTTTACGGGTTGTAAATGAGCATTCCGAGCCTGTTTTCAACGCAGAATGATCGTCGCGCAGGCACTTTTCGTACAAAGCCTAGCTTGCGCCTAAAGGCATGGCGTTCACCGTACCTGCAGGAGCGGGCTTGTCCCGCGATGGGCCGCAAGGCGGCCCCAAAGTGCCCCGCTAGTTGCCAGCGGGCAATCGCTTACTGCAGTTCTGGCGGAATGCTCGACACCATCGGCGCACTCGCGCCATTGACCGGCACGGCGATTTCGACCGGCATGCCATCTTCGGCGGCCACCACATCGCGAACCATGTCCCAGTTCATGCGCAAGTTGTTGGCCAGGTCTTCACGTTTGAGCAACGCATTGATGACCGCGGTGTGCTTGTCGACCACCGATGGGTTGCCGTGATCATCCAGCGGCGTGTGCGCCTCGAGGTAGACCTTGCCGGCGCTGAGGCCGAACTTGTACGGCTCGTTGATGATGCGCACCGGGGTGCCCACCGGAACCATCTTCGACAAGGTCAGCACGTTGTTGTTGAGCATGCGGAAGCAGCCGTGGCTGGTGCGCATGCCGATGCCGAACTTCTTGTTCGAGCCGTGGATCAGGTAACCCGGAACACCCAGGGTGAACTTGAACGGCCCCAGCGGGTTGTCCGGCCCGGCCGGCACCACGGCCGGCAGGATATCGCCATCGGCGGCATGCTCGGCGCGGATCGAGGCCGGCGGCGTCCAGGTCGGGTTCGGCGTCTTGGCGGTGATCTTGGTGTTGGCGATCGGCGAACCCCAACCCTCGCGGCCGATACCCAGCGGGAAGGTGTGCACCACGTTCTGCCCTTTCGGGTAGTAGTACAGGCGGTACTCGGCCAGGTTGATGACGATGCCTTCACGCGGGCCCGGCGGCAGGATGTAGCGAGTCGGCAGGACGATCTCGGTGCCCGCGCCCGGCAGCCAGGGGTCGACGCCCGGGTTGGCGGCGATCATCTCGAGGTAGCCAAGGTCGTTGGCGGTGCCGATGTCGGCAAAGGTGTCTTCGTACTTGGCCTTGATGGTGTGGACCTGGCCGACGACGTCTTCACCGGGAGGTGGCAACGGCAGTTCCAGCGCAACAGCGGGGCCTGTCGCCAGCATGGCGGCCAGGGTCAGGCTACGGGTGACGGCGGGAAAGCGCGGCAACATCCGGGAAATCCTTCGAAAGATCAGTCAAGACAACGATTGTACACCCGCGCCGAAACGAGCGGGAGGCGCATGCGTTTCAGATGATGAAAGGCGCTCAGAGTTCCGGCCACACCGGGCGCATGCCGCGCCGCTGGGCATCGAGGATCGCCCGGCACAGCGGGCACAGGCGCTCGTCGCGGTAGATCGCCCGCTCCACCCCCGACCAGCGCGGCTGCGCCGGGAGCAGACCGCCGCACAAGGTACGGTCGACCGGCACGCCCAGTTCGAGCTGGCGGGCGGCCAGGTGGATGCGCACTTCCTGGCAGGCAAACAGGTCGAGCTGCTCATCGGGCTCGATCAGTTGATAGGCGTACAGGGACCAGGCGGGGCGCGGCATTGGGGGCACTCGAAACGGGGGGCGCAACATTAGCCGAAAGCGGCCCCCGATAAAAGCGTCACAGCAAGGGTTTTATCGTCGGCCAGGCATTTTCCAGCAGGCGTTGCTGGGCGGCCGCCGCCGGGTGGATGCCATCGGCCTGCATCAACTCCGGCACCCCGCCCACGCCTTCGAGGAAGAACGGCACCAGGGGCACCTTTTTATCGGCGGCCAGCTGTTCATAGACCTGGGCGAACGCCGTGGTGTAGCGCACGCCATAGTTCGGTGGCAGGCGCATGCCCAGCAGCACTACCTTGGCACCCGCCTGGCGGGACTGATCGATCATCGCGGCAAGATTCTGTTGCAATTGTTGCGGCGGCTGTCCGCGCAGGCCGTCGTTGCCTCCAAGCTCCAGCACCACCAAGTCCGGCTTGTGCGCCGCAAGCAGCGCCGGCAGCCGCGCCTGGCCTCCTGCGCTGGTGTCGCCGCTGATCGAGGCATTGACCACCTGATCGTCGAAACCCTCCTGCTTCAGCTGCTGTTGCAGCAAGCTGACCCACCCCTGGCGGGTATCCAGTCCAAAACCGGCGCTGATACTATCGCCGACGACCAACAGCGTTCCCGCCGCCGCGCCCTGGGCCAGGCAACACAGGGCCAGACCGGCACTCAACCACCACATTCGCATCGGATTCTCCATGGGCCCCAGCATTCTCGTTGCGCAGAACCTTAGCAAAGTGGTCCCCAGCGCGGAAGGCGACCTGACCATCCTCCACGCCCTCTCCCTCGACCTCGCCCAGGGCGACAGCCTGGCCATCGTCGGCGCCTCCGGGTCCGGCAAGTCCACGCTGCTGGGCCTGCTAGCCGGGCTCGACCGACCCAGCGCCGGCAAGGTGATCCTCGCCGGCCACGACCTCGGCCCGCTCGACGAGGACCAGCGCGCCCGGGTGCGCGCCGAGCACGTAGGCTTCGTGTTCCAGTCGTTCCAGCTGCTCGACAGCCTCAACGCCCTGGAGAACGTCATGCTGCCGCTGGAGCTCGACGGTCGGCGCGATGCCCGCGAACACGCCCGCGACCTGCTCGAGCGGGTCGGCCTGGGCAAGCGCCTGAGCCACACCCCGCGCCAGCTCTCCGGCGGCGAGCAGCAGCGGGTGGCGATCGCCCGCGCCTTCGCCGCGCAGCCGGCGGTGCTGTTCGCCGACGAGCCCACCGGTAACCTCGACAGCCACACCGGCGAGCGCATCAGCGACCTGTTGTTCGAACTGAACCAGGAGCGCGGCACCACCCTGGTGCTGGTGACCCACGACGAGCGCCTGGCCAAGCGCTGCCGCCGCCTGATACGCCTGGATGCCGGTCGCCTGGTGGCGCCCCTGGAGCCTTGATGACCCGCCTATCGTTCCCGCGACTGTGTGTCCTGGCCCTGCGCCAGTTGCTGCGCGACACCCGCGCCAGCGAAGTGCGCGTGCTGTTCTTCGCCCTGCTGGTGGCGGTGGCGGCCAGTACCGCCATCGGCTACTTCGGCGCCCGCCTCAACGGCGCCATGCAGTTGCGCGCCAGCGAGTTCCTCGGCGCCGACCTGGTCCTGCAGGGCAGCGCCCCGCCCAGCGCACAGCAGATCACCGATGGCACTGCGCTGGGCCTGGGCCATGCGCGGGTGGTGGAATTCACCAGTGTGGTCGGTGGCGACAGTGGCATCCAGCTGTCCAGCATCAAGGCCGCCGACCCCGCCTATCCCCTGCGAGGCCAGCTGCGCAGCGCGGCGGCGCCCTATGGCGAGGAAACGCCCGGCGGCGGCCCCGCGCCGGGCGAGGCCTGGGTCGAGCCGCGCCTGCTCGCGGCGCTGGGCCTGGCCATCGGCGACAGCATCGACGTGGGCATGAAGACGCTGCGCATGAGCCGCGTGCTGACCTACGAGCCCGACCGCGCCAACAATTTCTACAGCCTGACGCCACGGGTGCTGATGAACCTCGCCGACCTGGACGCCACGGGGGTGATCCAGCCCGGTAGCCGGGTCAGCTACCGCGACCTGTGGCGCGGCGATATCGATGCCCTGCAGCAGTACCGGCAGACGGCGGAAAAAAGCCTGGCCGCCAACCAGCGCCTGCTCGACACCCGCGACGGCAACCGCCAGATCGGCGGCGCCCTGGGCAAGGCCGAGCGCTACCTGAACATGGCGAGCCTGGTTGCGGTGCTGCTGGCCGGCGTCGCCGTGGCCCTGTCGGCCAGCCGCTACGCCGCGCGGCGCCTGGACGCCAGCGCCCTGCTGCGCTGCCTGGGACTGTCCCGCCATCAGGCCCTCGGTCTCTTCAGCCTGCAACTGGCCATGCTCGGCGGCGTCGCCGCGCTGGCCGGCGCCCTGCTCGGCTGGCTGGCGCAGCTGGGGCTGTTCCGTCTGCTCGAAGGCCTGCTGCCCAGCCAGGTGCCACCCGGCGGCCTCACCCCGGCGCTGGCCGGCATCGGCACCGGGCTGGTGGCCCTGGCCGGCTTCGCCCTGCCGCCGCTGGCGGCCCTGGGGCGCGTGCCACCGCTGCGCGTGCTGCGCCGCGACCTGCTGCCGCTGCCACCGAGCAGCTGGCTGGTGTACGGTGCGGCCCTGCTCGCCCTGGGCCTGATCATGTGGCGCCTGAGCCTGGACCTGCTGCTGACCTTCGCCCTGCTCGGTGGCGGGCTGATCACCGCCTTGCTGCTGGGCGGGTTGCTGTTGCTCGGCCTGCGCAGCCTGCGCCGGTTGCTGGCTGGCGCGCCACTGGCCTGGCGCCTGGGGCTCGGGCAGTTGCTGCGCCACCCGCTGGCCGCCGCCGGCCAGGCCCTGGCCTTCGGCCTGATCCTCCTGGCGATGGGCCTGGTCGCCCTGTTGCGGGCGGAACTGCTCGACACCTGGCAGGCGCAGTTGCCCAAGGACGCGCCCAACCATTTCGCCCTGAACATCCTGCCCGACGAGCGCCAGCCGTTCGCCGAGCGCCTGGCCCAGATCAACGCCAACGCCGCGCCGCTGTACCCGGTGATCCCCGGCCGCCTGACCCATATCAACGAGCAGCCGGTGCGCCAGCTGGTCAGCAAGGAGTCCACCGGCGAGCGCGCCATCCAGCGCGACCTCAGCCTGACCTGGGCCGCCGAACTGCCCCAGGGCAACGCCCTGAGCGCCGGCCAGTGGTGGCAACAGGCGCCCGCCGGCGATGAAGTCCCCGGAGTGTCCGTGGAGGCGGAGCTGGCGCAGAGCCTGCACCTGCAACTGGGCGACCTGCTGACCTTCGACATCGGCGGGCAGCAACGCCAGGCCCGGGTCAGCAGCCTGCGCAGCGTGCACTGGGACAGCTTCCAGCCCAACTTCTACATGATCTTCCAGCCAGGCACCCTGCAAGGCCTGCCCACCACCTACCTGACCAGCTTCTACTTAGCGCCGGGCCACGACCAGGAGATCGTCGCGCTGTCCCGGGCCTTCCCGGCGGTGACCGTGCTGCAGGTCGACGCGCTGCTGGCGCAGCTGCGCAGCATCCTCGCCCAGGTCACCCTGGCGGTGGAGTATGTGCTGTTGTTCGTGCTGGCGGCGGGGCTGGCGGTGCTGTTCGCCGGCCTGCAGGCGACCCTCGACGAGCGCATCCGCCAGGGCGCCCTGCTGCGGGCGCTGGGGGCGGCGCGCCCGTTGCTGGTCAAGGCGCGGCGCATCGAGTTCGGCCTGCTCGGCGCGGCCAGCGGCGTGCTGGCGGCGCTGGGTTGCGAGCTGATCACCTGGGCGCTGTACCGCTATGCTTTCGACCTGCACTGGGCACCGCACCCGTGGCTGCTGGCGCTGCCGCTGGCCGGGGCGGTGCTGGTGGGCGGAGCCGGGGTGGTCGGCACGCGCCGCGCGCTCAATGCCAGCCCGCTGGCGGTGTTGCGCGAGGGGTGAAAATGAAGCCTTGCGCAGTGATCGGAGGCTTACGCGTTCTCCTGTAGGAGCGGCCTTGTGTCGCGAAAGGGCTGCGAAGCAGCCCCGGGATATCAGCACCAAGGCAACGATTGCTGGGGCCGCTGCGCGGCCCTTTCGCGGCGCAAGGCCGCTCCTACAGGAATCGCCAGCTAGAGGTTGTAGCGGATGCTATTCACATACCAGGTCGCCTCGCCCGTGGGCGTATGTACCAGCACTTCGTCGCCCTCCCCCTTCTTGAGCAAGGCCCGGGCCATGGGCGAGTCGATGGAGATGTAGTCGTTGCGCCCGTGGATCTCGTCATAGCCGACGATGCGAAAGCGAAGCTGCTCACCATCGTCGTTCTCGATCTCCACCCAGGCACCGAAGAACACCTTGCCTTCCTGTTGGGGCGAGTACTCGACCACCTTGACGTCTTCCAGGCGCTTGCGCAGGTAGCGCACGCGGCGGTCGATCTCGCGCAGCAGCTTCTTGTTGTACTGGTAGTCGGCGTTCTCGCTGCGATCGCCCAGCGAGGCCGCCCAGGTGACCTTCTGGGTGATTTCCGGGCGATAGACCCGCCACAGGTGATCAAGCTCCTGCTTCAGCGCGGCATGGCCTTCTATGGTGATGATGTTGGTGCTCAACGATTGTCTCCTCAGTGCATCCGCGGCGGGCGCCATGCGCCCACCGGGAGACCGAGCTTAGCGAAAAAAGGCTGGACGCGACACGCCGCTCAACGGCGGGTGATCAGGCCCTGGCGGGCGATGCGGGTGAGCTGGCCGATGACCTCGGCGGCCTCTTCTGCCGCGGGCGCCTGGATCACGGCCAGGTCGAAGCGATCATTGCCGTACTGGTCAAGCTGTTCACAGCTTTCGGAGAACTGGATGAGGAAGGCGCAGGCCTGGCCCTTGCGTCGGGAAAAGCCATCAAGATTGCGCAAAAGCGTGGGTTGATGCTGGCCGCCGAGCAGGATGCGCGGGGTGCGGGAAGCCTGGTTCTTGGCCAGGGGGGTCAAGCAGACACTGGTACGTGGGCAACTCATGGAGTCTCTCTCCGCCTCGCTGTTCCCGCTGGGCAGCGGTGGGAGGCGTCACCGAACCAGCGCTTTAGCGGTATTTCGGATGACCCGTCGGGGCCTCTCCTGCGCCCCGCAAGTAGCTGTTTAAATCGGCGCAATCGGTATGCTAGAGGCAGACGCATGAAGTTACAAGCGCTTGTGCAAACGCAATTGCGGGTCCAGCCCGCTCCCACACGCTTCGTGGGAGTGGGCTGGACCCGCGATCGATGATCAGCGTGCGATCAGACGGTCCAGCGACAGACGGCCCGCGCCCTCGATCAGCACCGCCACGGTACCGGCCATCAGCGCCAGGGCGAACTCGTAACCGTTGTTGGACATGAACAGCCCGTTGCCGATATGCACCGAGAAGATCGCCACCACCAGGGTCACGCTCAGCGCCAGCGCCGCCGGACGGGCCAGCAGGCCGACCACCAGGGCCAGGCCGCCGAAGAACTCGGCGCTGCCGGACAGCAGGGCCATCAGGTAGCCCGGGGCCAGGCCGATGCTTTCCATCCACTGGCCGGTGCCTTCCAGGCCGTAGCCACCGAACAGGCCGAACAGTTTCTGCGCGCCGTGGGCCATGAAGATGACGCCGACCAGGATACGCACGACGCTCAGGCCATAACCGGCGCGGGTGGCGAACAGGGCTTTGAGGGAGTTGTTCATGTTTGCTTCCTTGTTTGAGCAGGTGTGTGTTGGATGAGCGCCATCTTAATCAAATCATCGAATAAGAAAATCGCAATAATCGCGTAAATTCAATCGAATAATTAGATTTATCTAACGCTTCGCCACCCGCTCCAGGGACGCCCGCTCGCGGTTGAACGCGAGGAAGTACTTGTTGACGCTGTTGACGAAGTTCACCGGCCCCATGCCCACCTGCTCCATGGCGATGCGTTCGGTCTGGAAGAACCACTGGTTGCCATTGAGCCCACGCCGCCGGGCCTCGGCACGCATGGCCTGGACCCGCTCCGGCCCGAGGTTGTAGGCGGCCAGGATGAACGCCATGCGCTCGCGCTCGTTGAGCTGGGGGCTGGCGAAGAATTTGCGGCGGATCAACGCCAGGTAGCGGGCGCTGGCCTGGACATTGCCGTCCACCGTGGCGGTGTTGCTCACCCCCACCCGCTGGGCCGCCGATGGGGTGATCTGCATCAGCCCGTGGGCGCCACCGGCACCGCGCGCCTTAGGGTCGAGGGTCGACTCCTTGAACGCCAGGGCGGCCAGGTTGAGCCAGTCGAACTGTTGATCGCCACCGTGCTTCTGCAGCACCGGGCGCACCGACTCCAGGCGCTGGCGATCCTGTCGAGCCAGCGGGTTGTGCACCCGGTACTGGCGCCGATAGATGCGCTCGAAGGCCGCGTCCTGGTTGTCCGGCGCGCGGTAGGTGGCAAGGAAACGATCCACCGCCGCCTGCAGCATCGGCGCGTCCTGGCGCACATACCAGCGCATGGCCTGGGGCTGGGCCAGTTGCAGCTTGCTGTCCACCCGCAGGCGCGGCATCACCCGCGCCCAACGCTGGGCAATCGGCCGCTCCACCACGGTCAATGGGTAGATGCCGGCCTGGACCATCTCCAGCACATCCTCCACCGCCAGCGTCGGGTCGACCCATTCCACTTTGATCGGTGCCCGTTTGCGCAGGGCCAACTGTTGGTTGATCGCCTGGATCGCCGCACCCGCGGCGCTGGCCGTGGTCAGGGCGACAGTACGCCCGGACAGCTGCTCGGGGCGACTGTAGCCGCGCTCGCCCTTGCGCCCGACCAGTTGCAGCGGCACCTGGTCGACCACCGGGGCACTGACACCGACACCGCGCACCACGCTCGGATCGAGCAGTTCGCCGGGGGCGGCGAGATCGCCCTCGCCGCGCTGCAATGCCGCGAGCAGTTGCTCCTTGGCACGGGGGATGATCTTCAGGGTGATTTCCTGGCCGTCGGCGACCCGGGCATTGAGGGCGTGTTCCAGGGCGCGCAAACGGTAGTACTCGACGCCCACCGGCTCGCCCTTGACCTCGCCGGAGCTGTTGCGGCTCTGGTTGACCAGCACCCGCAGCACCTTGCTCGAGCGGATCTGCGCCAGGTCGCGCGCCTGGCTGGCCGGCACATGCTGCTGCGGCCCGGCTTCGCCGGCAGTGACCGGCCCGGCGGCCAGCAGCCCGGACAGCAACAGGCAAGTCAATAAGGTTCGCAACATGGGGATAAGGGTCCGAGAGCGGTTGGCGGGCACCATGTGCTGTGATCGATCCTTGATAAATGACCGCAACAGACCACGGCAAACGTTTGAAGTTCTTGGTTTTTTCTCGATATCCCGGTTTTTGCTATGCTGGCCGCCCCGCGGCACGAGGTAGCACCATGCAACTGATCGATATCGGCGTCAACCTGACCAACAGCAGTTTCCACGACCAGCAGGCCGCCATCGTCGAGCGCGCCGTGGAAGCCGGCGTGGCGCAGATGGTCCTCACCGGCACCAGCCTGGAGGTCAGCGCCGAGGCCCTGGAGCTGTGCCAGCGCCTGGACGAGTCCGGCCAGCGCCTGTTCAGCACCGCCGGCGTGCACCCCCACGACGCCAGCCACTGGAACAGCGGCAGCGAGCGACAGCTGCGCGAACTGCTCGCCCAGCCACGGGTGGTGGCCGTGGGCGAATGCGGCCTGGACTTCAATCGCGACTTCTCCCCGCGCCCGGCCCAGGAAAAGGCCCTGGAAGCGCAGCTGGCGCTGGCGGTCGAGCTGCGCCTGCCGGTGTTCCTCCACGAGCGCGAGGCCAGCGAGCGCCTGCTGGCGATCCTCAAGGGCTATCGCGACCATTTGCCCGCCGCCGTGGTGCACTGCTTCACCGGCGAGCGCCAGGCACTGTTCGCCTACCTCGACCTGGACCTGCACATCGGCATCACCGGCTGGATCTGCGACGAGCGCCGCGGCACCCACCTGCACCCGCTGGTCGGCAACATCCCCGAGGGCCGCCTGATGCTCGAAAGCGACGCGCCCTACCTGCTGCCCCGCAGCCTACGGCCCAAGCCGAAGAACGGCCGCAACGAGCCGGCCTTCCTGCCCGAGGTGCTGCGCGAAGTGGCGTTACACCGCAATGAATCCGCAGCGCACACCGCCGCCCACACCAGCGCCTGCGCCCGCGCGTTCTTTGGCCTGCCTGAGGTTTCTTGACGCATATCAACAAGGCCCCTGGCCCTGGCGGGCACAATGATGGCACCTTGCCAATAATGTTTCCGCCAACTCAGAGAAGACCTACCATGGGTGCCTGGCTTAGCAACGTTTCCCTCAAATACAAGTTCTGGGCCGTCAATGCCGTGGCCTTCGTCACCACCCTGATGCTGGTGCTCTACGCGGTGTACCTGGAGCAGCAGGCCCGCGCCACCGGCGCCCAGGCGCAAGCCCAGGCCCAGGCCGAACTGCTGGCGGCCTGGCCCGCCGGGCAGGCCCTGCCCGCCCAGGCCAACCTGATCACCTGGCGCAATGGGCAAACGCCACAGTTCGCCGGCGAACCCCTCGAAGCCCTGCGCGACGGCCAGGGCTGGGTCGAGCTGCCCGGTGCCTGGGTCCTCGGCGACAACCCGCTGCGCGGCGCCCAAGTACTGCGCCGGGGCGACCAGCAACTTGCGCTGATCGCCCAGTCGCCGAGCCTGCGCCAGGTCTATTTCGACCGCTTCAGCAACTACGCCGTGTGCGTGCTGATCCTGATGCTGGCGATGCTCTGCGCCTCGCAGTTGTTGATCCGTTTCCTGCTCAGCCAGCTCAACACCCTCAAGGACGTAATGCTGCACGTAGAGAAGACCGGCGACCTCTCGGCCCGGGTGCCACTGGCCTGCGGCGACGAAGTCGGGCAGATGGCCGGCGCGTTCAACGCCATGCAGACCACCTACCACCGCGTGGTCAGCACCGTGGCGCGCACCGCCGCGCAGCTGGACTCGGGCGCTGCGCGCCTGGCCGGCAGCATGGACGAGGTGCGCCACGGCATGATCGGCCAGCAGAGCGAGACCGACCAGGCGGCCACCGCCATCAACGAGATGACCGCCACCGTCCACCACATCGCCCAGCATGCCGGCGCCACCCGCGACCTGTCGCAGACCGCCGACACCCTGGCCGGCAGCGGCCAGGCCGTGGTCAGCCGCGTGCAGGACTCGATTGCCGGGCTCTCAAGCGGCGTGCAGCAGACCGCCGAGATGATCCGCCAGCTGGCCGACGACAGCCAGAAGATCAACGGCGTGGTCGGGGTCATCCACAGCATCGCCGAACAGACCAACCTGCTGGCACTCAACGCCGCCATCGAGGCCGCCCGCGCCGGCGACCTGGGCCGCGGCTTCGCCGTGGTCGCCGACGAGGTGCGCAACCTGGCCAAGCGCGTGCAGACCTCCACCGACGAGATCACCACCATGGTCGCCGACCTGCAGGCCGGCACCCGCGATGCGGTGGATTTCATGCAGGAAAGCTCGTTCAAGGCCGACGATTGCGTCAAGCAGGCCCGCGAGGCCGGCGAGGCCCTGGCCGAGATCACCAGCGCCGTGGCGCAGATGCGCGAAAGCAACACCCAGATCGCCGTGGCCGCCGAGCAGCAGAGCCAGGTGGCCGAAGAGATGAACCGCGCCGTGGTCAGTATCCGCGACGTCACCGAGGAGACCGTGCAGCAGACCGTCGGCTCGGCCACCACCAGCAGTGAACTGGCGACCCTCGCCGGCGAGCTGAACAAGGCGATCGGCCAGCTCAAGCTGTGACCCGCGCCGGCTATGATCACCATAGCCAGCCTCGATTGGCCCCCGCCCGGGGGCCGCACTAAGCTTTGGACAGCCCCCAGAGGATCTGTCCATGAGCAAACGACTGCCCAACCTGCCCGCCTGGCAATGGCGCGGCTACCACCACAACCATCGCCACCCCGCCAACCTGGTGCTGCACCTGATCGCCGTGCCGCTGTTCATCCTGGGCGCGCTGCTGGTGCTGTCGGGGCTGTTCGCGCTGGACCTGTCGCAGATCGCCGTGGGCATCATCGCCCTGGTGGCCGGGCTGGGCCTGCAACGCCAGGGGCACCGCCTGGAAGCCGAGCAACCCGAGCCGTTCACCGACCGCAAGGATGCCGTACAACGCCTGCTCACCGAGCAGTTCATCACCTTCCCGCGCTTCGTGCTGAGTGGTGCCTGGTGGCGGGCCTGGCGCGAGCGCCACAAGCACCGCCACTGACTGAAAACATCACCCGGCGTGGAAGCGGGCTTGCCCCGCGATTGGCTTGATGAAGATAGCTCAGGCGAACACGGTCACCGTCTGCCGGCTCAACGCCAGCAGCTCACCCTCTGCCGTCCACAACGCCGCGGCCGCATGCCCATAGCCATCCCGGGCATACTCGGTCTCGACCACATAACGGCACCAGTCGAGGGTCGACAGCTGCGGCGTGGGCTGCACGAACTCGATGGTCCAGGTCAGCGTGCTGCCGGCGGCGGGCTGCTTGAGATACGGTAGCAGGCTGGGCGGCCAGGCATCGACCAGCGCCAGCAGGTGCGCCACCCCGACCGGCTCCTCAGCGACATCGCGCAGGCGCACCCAGCCGCCCATATGGCGTGAGTCGTTGCCACTGAACGGCAGGCCGCCCACCGCCCAGCGAAACGCCACATGCTGCATGAATGCCGGCGTTACACCCTTGATGAAAGGCAGCTCCGGCGCCGCCTCCTGCAGCGGTTTCATCGGCATGGCGGCGGGCGCATCGACCGCCACCACGGACGGGCGACCGGCACCGAAGCTGCCCTGCACAAGGGTCACCACCTGGCCATTCTGCACGGCGCGCCCCAGCAAGGTGCTGACCGCCTTGCCCTCGCGCAGCACCTCGACCTCCAGGCTGATTGGCACATCCGGCGCCGCCGGGCCGACGAAGGTGATGGCCAGCGAACGCACCGGGCGGTCATCACCCAGCTTCAGGCGCATCGCTTCGTGCACCATCGCCGCCATCAGGCCGCCGAATACCGCACGCCCCTGGGCCCAGCCGGCGGGTACGCTGATCGCCTCGGGGTGCGCGCGGGCGGCTGTCAGCAATTCTGTGAAGTTCATGTGCCAGGGCTCCTGCGGAAAAAGAACCGATAGTAACCAGCGATCACGCCAGCCACAGCCCGCATATCGGTCATTTGCCGGGACTAACGGCGCGCCAGAGCCTTCTGCAGCGCTTCGAGGGTGAGGTCGGAACGCGCCTCGGCGGCATGCAGCTCATGCTCCCAGGCCACCTTGCAGCCGAGCAGGTCGCTGTGCTCGCGCACCTGCAGCAACCACTGGACGCGGTCATGCCAGTCGCCCAGGTCACCCTGGGCCGCCTTGAGCAGGCGCTGCAACTTGTTGCCGGCGTGCTCGAGTTGCGGGTAGGCCTGGTCGCCATAGCGCACCCGCTTGATCAGCAGGCGCAGGCGGTGACGGTCGTGGACTGGATCCGCCAGGGCCGCCTGCAGCCCGCGCCACTGCTTGTGCAGGCGCTTGTCGATGCGCTGCCCCAGCTTCGCCGCCAGCCCTTCACGGCCGGCGGCACGCAGGAACATCGGGAACGCATCGAGAATCGCCAACACGCGACTGAGCTGGGCACTGGCCGCGACACCGGCATAGGTCCGTGCCCTGCCCTCCTGGCGGCGCTCGCCTGCCTGTACATGTCCGCGGCCAATCAACTGCGCCGCCAGAACCTCGCGGTCACGCAGCGGCGTGGTCAGCGTGCCCAGCGACCCGGCCGCCTGCTCGAGCTGCTCGACGCCCGGCAGGCCACGCAACGGCCGCAGCAGGCTGCGCAGACGCCGCAAGGTGATGCGCAGGTCGTGCAACGCCTCGCGGTCGGTGTCGGCGGTCAGGCGTTCGCGGCAAGCCAGCAGGCGCACCTGCAGCGCCAGGATCTGGCCGACCACATGATCGAGCATGGCGGACATGGGCAGCTCCTCGGTCAACGCCCGGCGCGGGACTCACGAATGTAGAAACGGGCCTTCTCGGCCTTGTGGGTACAGCCTTCGAAGCCCTCGAACTGCTGCTGGGTCTTGGCGCCGGTCAACAGCGACAGCGCCTTGGAATAACTCACGGTGCCGGCAAAGCCTTCGGCCTTGGCCAGGTCCAGCTCCTTCCAGGCGGCATCGAGCTGGGTCGCACAACTGTCGCGATAGGCCGTCTTGCCCGCGCAGCCGACCAGGGCCAGGGCAATCAGAGGAAGGGTGATCCAGGCTTTCATCGGTAATACCTCGAGGGTGAAAAACTAAGGTGGCCGTTCGACGGCAAAGCAAACGAAAAGTGCCCTGCTCAGCGTAGTCCAGCGCGGACTACATTGAAGCACAGGTGGCAATGGGTGCATTGTTGGACCATGGTGGCACAGCAAGCAGGGGGAAAGGTCATGGGCAAACGCGTGGCATTGGTGCTGGGCTCCGGTGGTGCCCGGGGGTACGCGCACATCGGCGTGATCGAGGAAATCGAACGGCGCGGCTACGAGATCGGCTGCATCGCCGGCTGCTCGATGGGCGCAGTCATCGGTGGCATCTACGCCGCCGGCAAACTCGACGAGTACCGCAGCTGGATCGAGAGCCTGGACTACCTCGACGTGCTGCGCCTGGTGGACGTCAGCTTCCGCCTGGGGGCGATTCGCGGCGACAAGGTGTTTGGGCAGATCCGCAAGATCGTCGGCGAGATCAACATCGAGCAGTTGCGCATCCCCTACACGGCGGTCGCCACCGACCTCACCAACCAGCAGGAGATCTGGTTCCAGGAGGGCTGCCTGCACCAGGCCATGCGTGCCTCGGCGGCCATTCCCAGCCTGTTCACCCCGGTGGTGCAAGGCAACCGCACACTGGTCGATGGCGGCATCCTCAACCCGCTGCCGATCGTGCCGGTGGTGTCCAGCCACTGCGACCTGATTATCGCCGTCAACCTCAACGCCACCAACCAGAAGCAATACCAACTGCCGGTGATCGAGCGCCCGGCGGCGTTCAAGATGCGCTTCGATGCCTTGATCAGCTCGCTCGGCTCGCGCCTGCCGTTTCGCCGCAAGCCGGCCGAACAACTGATCCGCCTGGAGCAGGAAATCACCGCCGAGGGGCTGGCCAGCCCCAACCCATGGCTCGCTGAAAGCGCCGCCCCCGAGGGCCAGCAGCCGGCGGCCGCGCCGCAGAGCGAGGGGGCGCCGAAATCGGCCACTGGTTCGTTCATCGTCGACAACGTCGGCCCCGCCTCCCTGCTCGACCTGATCAACCAGAGCTTCGAGGTGATGCAGACGTCACTGGCGCAATACAAGATCGCCGGCTACCCGCCGGACGTACTGATCAACGTGCCCAAGCGCGTGTGCCGGTTCTTCGAGTTCTACAAGGCGCCGGAGCTGATCGCCCTGGGGCGGGAGGTTGCGCGGGACACGCTGGACAATCATGAGGGGGTTCGGCGGTAGGCCGTGGCTATGCGCGGTCCCTGCAGGAGCGGCCTTGTACCGCGAAAGGGGCGCGTAGCGGCCCCAGGGTTTCAGCATTGACGCAGCAATCGCTGGGGCCGCCTTGCGGCCCTTTCGCGGCACAAGGCCGCTCCTACAAAGAGAGAGGGGGGACAGCAGCGTGTGCTGATCATCGGAAACGAAACAGGCCGCATACGCGGCCTATTTCGTGATCAGCGCGCCACTCAGTAACGCGTGATGTCGGCACTGCCTTCAAGCAGCTTGCGATAGGCCGCGAAGTCCTGCGAACCGGCACGCGAAGCGAGGTAGCGACGGATCTGCTCCTTCTCTTCGTCGGTGGCGGCGGCGCCTTCGTTGACGCCCTTGAGCTGCAGGACCACCAGGCTGCCGTCGGCCAGGACCACGCTGCCGTAGACCGGCTTGTCCTTGGCCGCAGGCTTGCCGAGGCGGAACACCGCCTGCAGCTCGGCCGGGTCGATACCGTCCTGGCCGCGGGTGACCGCTTCATGGACCTTCCAACCCTGACCTTCGGCCTTGGTCGAACCCTCACGCAGGCCGGCGATCAGCTTGTCGGCCTTGGTCTTGAGCTCGGCAATCGCCTTCTCCTTGGCCAGGTGCTCGCTGATGTTCTTGGCCACGGCCTCCAGCGGCAGTTGCTCAGGCTTGCGGTGCTCCTTGACGCGCAGCACCACCACGGTCTCCGGATCCAGCTCGATGGCGTTGCTGTTGGCGCTCTCTTCCAGCACTTGCTCGCTGAACGCGGCCTGGATCACCGCACGGTTGGCGGTGATGCCTTCGCCGCCCTCGCGACCGAAGGCCGCCGAGGTGTGCACCTTCAGACCCAGGTCCTGGGCCGGCTGGGCCAGGTCGGCGGCTTCGAAGGCGGTGTCTTCGAGCTGCTTGGTGGCCTCGACGAAGCGCTGCTCCACCTGCTGGGTCTTCAGCTCGTGGGTCAGCTTGTCCTTCAGGCTCGCGAAGCTCGGCACGTCCGGCGCCTGCACGCCCAGCAGCTTGATCAGGTGGTAGCCGAACTCGGTGCGCACCGGTGCGGACACCTGGTCCTGACTCAGCTTGTACAGCGCGTCCTCAAAGGCCGGGTCGTACACGCCAGGGCCGGCAAAGCCGAGGTCGCCACCGGTGTTGGCCGAACCCGGATCCTGGGAGAATTCCTTGGCCAGCTTGGCGAAGTCCTCACCCTTGTCCAGGCGCTGCTGGATCTCTTCGATACGGGCCTTGGCCTTGGCATCGTCGGTCTTGTCGTTGACCTCGATCAGGATGTGCGCGGCATGGCGCTGCTCGCCCAGGTTGGCGATCTCCTTCTCGTACAGAGCCTTGAGCTCGCCGTCGTCGACCTTGACCTGGTCGAAGAAGGCCGACTTCTTCAGCTCGAGGTAATCGATGACCACCTGGTCCGGGGTCATGAATTCCTTGGCGTGCTGGTCGTAGTGCGCCTTGACCTCGTCATCGCTCACCTTGACCGCGGCCGGGTCGGCCTTGAAGGTCTGCGAAGCGAAATCACGGGTCTGCTTCTCGAGGCGGGCGAAGGCCTCGACCTGCTTGTCGGTGACGAAGCTGCTGCCGGCAAGGCCGGTGCGCAGTTGGCCGATCAGCATTTCCTGGGCGAGCATCTCGCGGAACTGCATGCGGCCATAACCCATCTGGCGGATGACCGAGTCGAAGCGCTCGGCGCTGAACTTGCCATCGACCTGGAATTCAGGCGTCTGCAGGATCAGCTGATCCAGCGCGGCCTCGGAAAAAGCGAACTTGGCGTCTTCGGCACCCTGCAACAGCAGCTTGCGATCGATCAGCCCCTTGAGCGCGGCTTCGCGCAGCATCTTCTCGTCCAGCAGCGCAGGGTCGAAATCCTTGCCCAGCTGTTGCATCAGCTGGCGGCGCTGCATGTCCACGGCCTGGCTCAGCTCGTTCTGGCTGATGGTCTGGCCGTTCACCTTGGCGGCGTCCTGGCTATGGCTGGCGGCCTGGAAAATGGCCTCGAAACCGGTCAACGCCATCAACACGACGATAAGGCCGATGATGGTCTTGGCAATCCAACCTTGTGAATTGTCCCTGATATTCTGCAGCATGCGTCCCCCAGAAACGGCTGTACCACTGCGTCGACAACCGCGGAGCGTGGGTAGAATCCTGATAGAAGAAAGGCGCATCCAGTGGATGCGCCTTTTCGAAGCGAGCGTGCCAGCGGGAACGTTTGCGACCCGCCGTCACGCGGTCGGCCCTGACGATGCCCGGGCCGGCTGAAAGACGACTTAGTTGACGGCGTCTTTCAGGCCCTTGCCAGCCTTGAAACCTGGAACCTTGGCGGCAGCGATCTTGATCGCCTTGCCGGTTTGCGGGTTGCGGCCGGTGCGCTCGGCGCGCTCCTTGACCGAGAAGGTACCGAAACCAACCAGTACCACATCGTCACCTTGCTTCAGGGCGCCGGTGACGGATTCGATGACTGCGTCCAGCGCACGGCCGGCTACAGCTTTCGGGATGTCAGCAGATGCGGCGATAGCGTCAATCAGTTCCGACTTGTTCACTCTAAGTCCCCTTATTTCTCTATTGAGTTTGTTTCTAAGTATGTAATGAAAAGCTTAATGAAACGAGCGCTGGGTGGCCTGTTGACACTGGCGTGCCGTTTTATAGCAAGGGGCCGAAAATGCTGTCAACCAAAGCCCCCCAGCGAAATACGTACTAGTGCGTGCTGATTCTTTCCTTAGCATCGCCGTCGCGCTTCTCATCTTTCGCGACAATCTCCGGAGCCACATCTGGCAAGGGCTCCGGGGCGTATTGCAGCGCAATTTGGAGGACTTCGTCAATCCATTTGACCGGTTTGATCTGAAGATCCTGTTTGATATTTTCCGGAATCTCCTTCAGATCGCGAACATTCTCCTCGGGAATGATCACGGTCTTGATCCCGCCCCGGTGTGCCGCCAGCAGTTTTTCCTTGAGGCCACCGATGGCCAGGACCTGGCCGCGCAGGGTGATCTCACCGGTCATCGCCACGTCGGCGCGCACCGGGATCTGGGTCAGGGCCGACACTAGGGCGGTGCACATGCCGATACCGGCGCTCGGGCCATCCTTGGGCGTGGCGCCTTCGGGCATATGGATGTGAACGTCGCGCTTCTCGTGGAAGTCTGCGGCGATCCCCAGGCTCTGGGCACGGCTTCGCACCACCGTCTGCGCAGCGGTGATCGACTCGACCATGACGTCGCCGAGCGAGCCGGTCTTGATCAGCTGGCCCTTGCCCGGGATGACCACGGCCTCGATGGTCAGCAGTTCGCCGCCCACCTGGGTCCAGGCCAGGCCCGTGACCTGGCCGATCTGGTCCTGCTGCTCGGCCAGGCCGTAGCGGAACTTGCGCACGCCCAGCAGTTGCTCGAGCTGCTCGCCGCTGACCTTGACCTTCACCTGCTTGGCCCCGGTGTGCTCCTTGACCACCTTGCGGCAGACCTTGGCGATCTGGCGCTCCAGGCCACGCACCCCGGCTTCGCGGGTGTAGTAGCGGATGATGTCGCGGATGGCCGAGACCTCGACCTCCAGCTCGTCCTTCTTCAGGCCGTTGGCCTTGACCTGCTTGGGCACCAGGTACTTGACCGCGATGTTGATCTTCTCGTCCTCGGTGTAACCCGGCAGGCGGATGACTTCCATGCGGTCGAGCAGCGCCGGCGGAATGTTCATCGAGTTCGAGGTGCACAGGAACATCACGTCCGAGAGGTCGTAGTCGACCTCCAGGTAGTGGTCGTTGAAGTTGTGGTTCTGCTCGGGGTCGAGCACCTCCAGCAACGCCGAGGCCGGATCACCGCGCATGTCGCTGCCCATCTTGTCGATCTCGTCGAGCAGGAACAGCGGATTGCGTACACCGACCTTGGTCATTTTCTGAATCAGACGACCGGGCATCGAACCGATGTAGGTGCGACGGTGGCCACGGATCTCGGCCTCGTCACGCACGCCGCCCAGGGCCATGCGCACGAACTTGCGGTTGGTGGCGGCGGCGATCGACTCGGCCAGCGAGGTCTTGCCCACGCCGGGCGGGCCGACCAGGCACAGCACCGGACCACGGATCTTCTTCACGCGCTTCTGTACGGCGAGATACTCGAGGATGCGTTCCTTGACCTCTTCCAGGCCGTAGTGGTCGGCATCGAGGATTTCCTCGGCCTTGGCCAGGTCCAGGCGCACCTTGCTCTGCGCCTTCCACGGTACCTGCACCAGCCAATCGAGGTACGAACGCACCACGGTGGCCTCGGCCGACATCGGCGACATCTGCTTGAGCTTGTTCAGCTCGGCCTGGGCCTTGGCCAGGGCGTCTTTCGGCAGGCCGGCGGCATCGATGCGCTTTTTCAGCTCCTCGACTTCGTTGTGGCCTTCGTCGCCATCGCCGAGCTCCTTCTGAATGGCCTTCATCTGCTCATTCAGGTAGTACTCGCGCTGGCTGCGCTCCATCTGCTTCTTGACCCGGCCACGGATGCGCTTCTCGACCTGCAGCAGGTCGATCTCGGCGTCCAGCAACGCGAGCACGTGCTCGACGCGGGCCTGCAGGTCGACGATCTCGAGGATCTCCTGCTTCTGCTCGATCTTCAGCGCCATGTGCGCGGCCATGGTGTCGACCAGGCGCCCCGGCTCCTCGATGCTGTTGAGCGACGACAGCACTTCGGCCGGGACCTTCTTGCCCAGCTGAACGTACTGTTCGAACTGCGACAGCAAGGTCCGCACGAACACCTCGGACTCGCGCTCGGCGGTCTCGGCTTCGTCGATCAGGCTGACTTCGGCGCGGATATGGCCGTCGACTTCGTTGAAACGCTCCACGGCGCCACGCTGCTCACCCTCGACCAGCACCTTGACGGTGCCATCGGGCAGCTTGAGCAGTTGCAGCACAGTGGCGACGGTACCGACGCGATACAGGGCATCTTCGCCCGGATCATCGTCGGCCGGATTCTTCTGGGCCAGCAGGAGGATCTGCTTCTCGCCCGTCATCGCCGCCTCGAGGGCTTCGATGGACTTCTCACGCCCCACGAACAGTGGGATGACCATGTGCGGATAGACGACGACGTCACGCAATGGCAAAAGAGGCAAGTCGAGGGTGGTCTTCATGATTTCGCCTCTACAGCGGCCGTGGTGGCCGGAAACCGTTGGAAATGGTGCTTGGGGCTAATGTGGGGGCAGGCCTGGTAAATTACAAGCGCCCAGGCCATGAAATGCAAAAAGGGGCCAAAAAGGCCCCTTCGTGCGTGCTGCCCTTGCCCGATCAGGCGTCGGGGGCGGCCTTGGCTTGCGGCTCGCTGTTCTCGTAGATGAGCAGCGGCTGCGACGAGCCTTCAATGACGCTTTCGTCGATCACCACCTTGCTGACATCCTTCTGCGAAGGGATCTCGTACATGGTGTCGAGCAGCACGCCCTCGAGGATCGAACGCAGGCCACGGGCGCCGGTCTTGCGCTCCAGGGCCTTGCGCGCCACGGCCTTGAGCGCATCACTGCGGAACTCGAGGTCGACGTCTTCCATCTCGAACAGCCTGGCGTACTGCTTGGTCAGCGCGTTCTTCGGCTCGGTGAGGATCTGCATCAGCGCAGCCTCGTCCAGCTCGTCCAGGGTCGCCAGCACCGGCAGGCGGCCGACGAACTCCGGAATCAGGCCGAACTTGACCAGATCGTCCGGCTCGACCTCACGCAGCGACTCGCCGACCTTCTTGCCCTCTTCCTTGCTGCGCACTTCGGCACTGAAGCCGATGCCGCCTTTGGTCGAGCGGTTCTGGATGACCTTTTCCAGGCCCGAGAAGGCGCCACCGCAGATGAACAGGATATTGCGGGTATCGACCTGCAGGAACTCCTGTTGCGGGTGCTTGCGACCGCCTTGCGGCGGCACGGAGGCCACGGTGCCTTCGATCAGCTTCAGCAGCGCCTGCTGCACGCCCTCGCCCGAGACGTCACGGGTGATGGACGGGTTGTCCGACTTGCGCGAGATCTTGTCG
This sequence comes from Pseudomonas carassii, assembly GCF_036324045.1. Classification (NCBI taxonomy): domain Bacteria; kingdom Pseudomonadati; phylum Pseudomonadota; class Gammaproteobacteria; order Pseudomonadales; family Pseudomonadaceae; genus Pseudomonas; species Pseudomonas carassii. Next base: position 111,490 of record NZ_JAZDCT010000013.1, read on the forward strand.
ATCTCGTCGATGTAGACAATGCCCATCTGGGCCTTTTCCACGTCGTAGTCGCACTTCTGCAGCAACTTCTGAATGATGTTCTCGACGTCCTCACCGACATAACCGGCTTCGGTCAGGGTGGTGGCGTCGGCAATGGTGAACGGCACGTTCAACAGGCGCGCGAGCGTCTCGGCGAGCAGCGTCTTGCCCGAGCCGGTCGGCCCGATCAGCAGGATGTTGCTTTTGCCCAGTTCGACTTCGTCGCCTTTCTTGTCACGCTGGTTCAGGCGCTTGTAGTGGTTGTACACCGCTACTGCCAGGACCTTTTTCGCGCGCTCCTGACCAATGACGTACTGGTCCAGGATGCCGCTGATTTCTTTCGGCGAGGGTAACTTGTGCGCGTTGCTCTCGGCCTGGGCTTCCTGCACCTCCTCACGGATGATGTCATTGCACAGGTCGACGCACTCGTCGCAGATAAATACCGAGGGGCCGGCAATCAATTTACGCACTTCATGCTGGCTTTTGCCGCAGAAAGAGCAGTAGAGCAATTTGCCGTTGTCCTCGCCGTTACGGGTGTCAGTCATTCGATCGATCCAATCCGGTAGGCTTGAAACACAAGATGAAGGCAATCGCTGGCTTTTTCAAGTCCGCGCACGGGCGCAATCCGCGCCCGCGCGCTCTGGCGCATTGCTTCAGGATGCCAGTTGCCGCTTGTCGTAGACCGAGTCGATCAGGCCATACTCGGCCGCGCGCGCGGCACTCATGAAGTTGTCGCGCTCGGTGTCGCGCTTGATGGTCTCGAGGTCCTGGCCGGTGTGATGGGCCAGCAGCTCGTTCAGGCGCGCCTTGATGTTGAGGATTTCCTGGGCGTGGATCTCGATGTCGGTCGCCTGGCCCTGGAAACCGCCCAGCGGCTGGTGAATCATCACCCGCGAGTTGGGCAGGCAGTGGCGCTTGCCGGCGGCACCGGCCGCGAGCAGGAAGGCGCCCATGCTGCAGGCCTGGCCGATGCAGATGGTCGAGACGTCCGGCTTGATGAACTGCATGGTGTCGTAGATCGACATGCCGGCAGTTACCGAGCCGCCCGGGGAGTTGATATAAAGATGGATATCCTTGTCCGGGTTTTCCGCCTCAAGGAACAGCAGCTGCGCCACCACCAGGTTGGCCATGTAGTCTTCTACGGGGCCGACCAGGAAGATCACGCGCTCCTTGAGGAGGCGCGAGTAGATGTCGTAGGCACGTTCGCCACGGGCGGACTGCTCGATAACCATCGGGACCAGGCCGCCTGCGGCCTGGATGTCAGAGCTTTGCTGAATATAAGAATTGCGGGACATGTCCTGCACTCGCTCCCAAATAGTCATGGCTTGAATACGCACAAGCCAGCGCGAAGGCTGGCTTGTGGGGGTTTCCTACGAGAGTAGCCTGTTACTCAGCGGCGGCAGGAGCCTGTGCTGGTTTGACGGCTTCTTCGTACGAGACCGATTTGTCGGTCACAGTCGCTTTCTGCAGGACAGTATCTACAACTTGCTCTTCCAGCACAACCGAACGGACTTCGTTCAGTTGCTGGTCGTTCTTGTAGTACCAGGCGATGACCTGCTCAGGCTCCTGGTAGGCCGAGGCCATCTCTTCGATGACTTCGCGAACCTTGGCTTCGTCCGGCTTCAGGTCGAACTGCTTGACCACTTCGGCGACGATCAGGCCCAGCACGACGCGGCGCTTGGCTTGCTCTTCGAACAGCTCGGCCGGCAGTTGGTCAGGCTTGATGTTGCCACCGAACTGCTGGACGGCCTGCACGCGCAGACGGTTGACTTCGTTTTCCAGCAGGGCTTTTGGCACGTCGACCGGGTTGGCGGCCAGCAGACCGTCCATGACCTGGTTCTTGACCTTGGCCTTGATGGCCTGGCGCAGTTCACGCTCCATGTTCTTGCGAACTTCGGCGCGGAAGCCTTCCAGGGTCGATTCCTTGATGCCGAACTGGGCGAAGAAGGCTTCGTTCAGCTCAGGCAGCACAGGGGCGGAAACGCTGTTGACGGTGATGGTGAACTCGGCGGCTTTGCCAGCCAGGTCGAGGTTCTGGTAGTCCTCTGGGAAGGTCACGTTGACAACGCGCTCTTCACCAGCTTTGGCGCCTACCAGGCCGTCTTCGAAGCCCGGGATCATGCGGCCGGAACCCAGTACCAGCTGGGTGCCCTTGGCCGAACCGCCGGCGAAGGCTTCACCATCGATCTTGCCAACGAAGTCGATGTTGACCTGGTCGTCGTTTGCAGCGGCGCGCTCGACGGCCTCGAAACGGGTGTTCTGCTTGCGCAGGACTTCCAGCATGTTGTCCAGGTCGGCGTCAGCCACTTCGGCGCTCAGGCGCTCGACGGCGATCGACTCGAAACCGGCAACGGTGAACTCAGGGAAGACTTCGAAGATGGCGACGAACTCGAGGTCCTTGCCCTTCTCGAACGACTTCGGCTCGACGGCAGGTGCGCCAGCCGGGTTCAGCTTCTGCTCGACGATGGCTTCGTAGAAGGAAGCCTGGACCAGGTCACCGAAAGCCTCTTGGCGGGCATCGGCTTCAAAACGCTGGCGGATCACGCTCATTGGCACCTTGCCCGGACGGAAGCCGGCAACCTTGGCGCGCTTGGCAGTCTGCTGCAGACGCTTGTTGACTTCGTTCTCGACGCGCTCGGCCGGAACGGCGATGGTCATGCGGCGCTCGAGAGCGGAAGTGTTTTCAACAGAAACTTGCATGGATATTCCTCGTTGCACAGACGTTAGCCGGCGATAGCCCGACTCCAGAATCAAGGGCAAACATTCTAGTGACTCATGCAGCAGAAGTCACCCCACCCGGATTGCCGGCGGGCCGCGCCGGTCGATTTCCTTGAAAGGCCCGCCCGCCTTGGCGTCGAGCCTGTTTCATTCACGGCCGCGCAGGCCCTTGTGGCGCGCGCGATTGTAAAACCTTGTCAAACAAACAACAGCCAGAAAGATCGCCCGCCTTACTGCGGATCGAGGTCGTTGAACTGGCAGTATTCTCCCCAGGCCATGCCCAGCGCCTCGGCCACTTCGCGATGCGTCTCCAGGCGCATGGCCTGCAGTTGCTCCGGCGACTCGGCGATCAGTTGCAAGGCATATTCCCAGGGCTCGACACCCTGCTCCTGCGCCGCGTCCTCGAACGCCCACTCGATCTGCTGGGCCTGCTCGCGGGCATCCAGCTCGCGAATCTCTTCGAGCAGCTGCGGATTGGCCTCGGCGAAACGTTGCAGCGCCAGGGCCTGGCGCGCTTCTTTTGCGATCATCTGCGCTATTCCTCTGCCGACCCTCGGCCAGCCCTTCAACCGGCTGAAATCTATCAGCTTTTATCGCTCCGCCACCAGTAGCCACGAGGCCCATACGGCGAAAACAAAAAAGGCGCCCGATCATCCGATCCGGGCGCCTTCTTCAAATATGGGGTGGACGATGGGAATCGAACCCACGACAACCGGAATCACAATCCGGCGCTCTACCAACTGAGCTACGCCCACCATAATGCAGTGTTGCGGTACAGCCTTACAGAAACATGGTGCGGACGAAGAGACTCGAACTCTTACAGCTTGCGCCGCTGGAACCTAAATCCAGTGTGTCTACCAATTTCACCACGTCCGCATGAAACTCAAAAACAAAGGCGCCGGATCATTCAATCGAGGCGCCCCTGCAGAATCTGGGGTGGACGATGGGAATCGAACCCACGACAACCGGAATCACAATCCGGCGCTCTACCAACTGAGCTACGCCCACCATATTGCGGTACTGCTTACTTGCCCAGGCCTTAATGGCGCACCCGGCAGGACTCGAACCTGCGACCATCCGCTTAGAAGGCGGATGCTCTATCCAGCTGAGCTACGGGCGCTTAAGCTTACAGCCCAGCCGAACAAACGAACCGCTTATTCTGCCCGACTTTGCCAACCCGTGCCAGGCAGTGCCCGACAAGTGCGGCGAATCTTATAGGCGACCCTGCAGGTCGTCAACACCTTTCGCAAAAAAATTTAAATTATTGAAGGGGTTAGGGGATTTGCCCGACCACCCGCCTTTGCCCTTGGGCCGTGTCGTGCGAGAATGCGCGCTTCTTATATATGTTCCCTTCTCGATGGTTAATCACGCGTCTATGACTGCACACCTAATCGATGGCAAGGCGATCGCCGCCAACCTGCGCCAGCAGATCGCCCAACGTGTCGCCGAGCGCCGCCAGCAGGGCCTGCGCACGCCAGGCCTGGCGGTGATCCTGGTCGGTACCGACCCGGCCTCCCAAGTCTATGTCTCGCACAAGCGCAAGGACTGCGAAGAGGTCGGCTTCATCTCCCAGGCGTTCGACCTGCCCAGCGAGACCACGCAGCAAGCCCTGACCGACCTGATCGATCGCCTCAACGATGACCCGGCCGTCGATGGCATCCTGCTGCAGTTGCCGCTGCCCGAGCACCTGGACGCCTCCCTGCTGCTCGAGCGCATCCGCCCGGACAAGGACGTGGACGGTTTCCACCCGTACAACATCGGCCGCCTGGCCCAGCGCATCCCGCTGCTGCGCCCGTGCACGCCCAAGGGCATCATGACCTTGCTGCACAGCACCGGCCAGGACCTGTACGGCATGAACGCGGTGATCGTCGGCGCGTCCAACATCGTCGGCCGACCGATGGCCATGGAACTGCTGCTGGCCGGCTGCACCGTCACCGTCTGCCACCGCTTCACCAAGGACCTGGCCGGCCACGTCGGCCGCGCCGACCTGGTGGTGGTCGCCGCCGGCAAGCCGGGCCTGGTCAAGGGTGAATGGGTCAAGGAAGGCGCCATCGTCATCGACGTCGGCATCAACCGCCAGGACGACGGCAAGCTGGTCGGTGACGTGGTCTATGAGACCGCCCTGCCTCGCGCCGGCTGGATCACCCCGGTGCCGGGCGGCGTGGGCCCGATGACCCGCGCCTGCCTGCTGGAGAACACCCTGTATGCGGCTGAAGAGCTGCACAAGTAGGTTGTTCCGGCAATGACGCAACGGCGCCTCTCGAGGCGCCGTTTTCATTTGCGCACTTCATCCTCGTGGGATATCAGCCGATTCCGCTGCCAAGCTAGCCATTTCAGCTGGACCGGCTGCCCACCCTCCGCGCTTCAGCCGGGATTGTCTCGCGATCCCTCCGACAATGGTCACACAGCCCACCCGTGGATGCGTGCCCAATGCAAACAACAAATACCGTCCTCATGATTCGCCCGGCGCGGTTCGCCTTCAACCCCGACACCGCCGCCAACAACCGCTTCCAGCAGGCGCCGCCGGACCCGCAGGCCGCCAGCGAAAAGGCTCTGGAAGAATTCGACGGCTACGTCGACACCCTGCGCCAGCACGGCGTCGATGTGCTGGTGGTGCAGGACACCCCCGAACCCCATACCCCTGACTCGATCTTCCCCAACAACTGGTGGAGCAGCCACGCCGACGGCAGCCTGGTGCTGTACCCGATGGAGGGCGAGAACCGCCGCCTGGAGCGCAGCAAGGGCGTGCTGGGCGTGCTGCAGGAGCGCTTCGCCATCCAGCGCACCATCGACCTTAGCCCGCTGGAACAGCAGAATCTGTTCCTCGAAGGCACCGGCAGCATGGTCCTGGACCGCGAGCACCGCATCAGCTACGCCTGCCACTCCGGGCGCACCCACGAACGCGCCCTGCGCCAGTTCGCCGAGCGCCTGGACTATCGCCTGTGCCTGTTCCACGCCGTGGACCGCCGCCAGGCGCCGATCTACCACAGCAACGTGATGATGAACGTCGGTCGCCAGCTCGCCGTGGCCTGCCTCGACGCCCTGCCCCACCCCGATGAACGCCGCGCCCTGGAGCATTCGCTGCGCGATACCGGCAAGCAGGTGCTGGCGCTCAACTTCGACCAGCTGGAGAACTTCGCCGGCAACATGCTCGAAGTCCACGACCGTGACGGCCGCTCCCTGCTGGTGATGTCGCGCAGCGCCTGGCATGCGCTCGACGCCGACCAGCGCCGCCAGGTCGAGCGGCACAGCCATCCGTTGGTGGTGAACATCGACCATATCGAACGCATCGGTGGCGGCAGCGCGCGCTGCATGCTCGCCGAAGTCCACCTGCCCTCGCGCCACTGACTCGACAAGGAGAATCATCATGACCCGCTACATCGACGTGCACGACCTCGCCCACCTGGTCAACCGCAAGGGCCTGCCCACCTGCTTGGCCGAGATGGCCGAATACATCCGCCAGGACTACCTGCGCTGGCACGACTTCGAGAAATGCCCACGCCTGGCCAACCACTCGGCGGACGGCGTGATCGAGCTGATGCCGGTGTCCGACGCCAACCTGTACGCCTTCAAGTACGTCAACGGCCACCCGAAGAACACCCGCAATGGGATGCTCACAGTGATGGCCTTCGGCGCCCTGGGCGATGTCGACACCGGCGCGCCGGTGCTGCTCAGCGAGATGACCCTGACCACCGCCATCCGCACCGCCGCCACCTCGGCCCTGGCCGCCCGCTACCTGGCGCGCCCGGACAGCAAACGCATGGCGCTGATCGGCAACGGCTCGCAGAGCGAGTTCCAGGCCATCGCCTTCCATGCGTTGCTCGGCATCGAGGAGATCCGCCTGTTCGATATCGACCGCAAGGCCTCGGAGAAACTGGCGGCCAACCTGGCCGGCTTCCCACAGTTCAAGCTGATCATCGCCAACAGCGTGGCCGAGGCCGTGCGCGGCGCCGACATCGTCACCACGGTCACCGCCGACAAGGCCTACGCCACCATCCTCACCCCAGAGATGATCGAGCCTGGCATGCACCTCAACGCCGTGGGCGGCGACTGCCCGGGCAAGACCGAGCTGCACCGCGACATCGTCGAGCGGGCGCGGGTAATCGTCGAGTACGAACCGCAGAGCCGGATCGAGGGCGAGATCCAGCAGATGCCGACGGACTCGCCGACCACCGAGTTCTGGCAGGTGGTCGAGGGGATCGCCGCCGGGCGCGAGAACGCCACCCAGGTGACGCTGTTCGACTCGGTCGGCTTCGCCCTGGAGGACTACTCGGCCCTGCGCTATGTGCTGGATGTGGCCAAGGCGCTGGACATCGGGCGGGATATCGCGCTGGTTCCGCAGCTGGAGAATCCGAAGGACCTGTTTGCCCTGCTGCAGCCGAAAGCGGCGGCACGTAAGGTCAACGCCGCCTGACCGGCCTGGCACGCCCCCCCCCCTGTAGGAGCGGCCTTGTGTCGCGAGAGGGCTGCGCAGCAGCCCCAGGGGTTCAGCTATGCAGCCGATATTGCCGGGGCCGCTCTGCGGCCCTTTCGCGACACAAGGCCGCTCCTACAGGGGACCGCGTACACCGCGACCGACAAGCATGGCGGTCGCTCAACCTGACAGAAACCGCTGTCGCACTTCCATAAATCTTTGTCGGAACAGCCGATTCGGCTGCAAAAAGCAACTTTACAGCCGAATCCGGCAGCCCGCGCGCAGGCAAACGACACAAAAAACCTGTCTATCTCGCGCATTCTGAGCCCGACCCATGAGTCACCGACGGACCTACACGCGCTAATCGCCCTACTACCAATAACAACACCCAGGGACCCAAGACCATGCCCTCCATGCGAAAACGCCTCGGCGTGCTGCTGTTCTCGTTGTGCGCCACCACCCTCACCCAGGCCAAGGAGTGGACCGAGATCCGCTTCGGCGTGTTCCCCGAATACCCACCGTTCGAGTCCGTCGCCGCCGATGGCAGCCTGCAAGGCTTCGACATCGACCTGGGCAATGCCATCTGCGCCAAGCTGCAGGTCAAGTGCACCTGGGTGCACAACGAATTCGACGGCATGATCCCCGCCCTGCGCGCCCGCAAGTTCGACGCCATCATGTCGTCGATGGCCGTTACCCCGGCACGGCTGAAGCAGATCGACTTCAGCAATCGCCTGTTCCTCAGCCCCACCTCGGTGATCGTGCGCAAGTCGGCCGACTTCGGCGACAGCGCCGAATCGCTCAAGGACAAGCAGGTCGGCGTGCTCCAGGGCTCGCTGCAGGAGGCCTACGCCCGCGCCGTGCTGGCGCCGCTGGGCGCGCAGGTCAAGGCCTACCAGGGCCAGGACCAGAACTACGCCGACCTGCTCAACGGCCGCCTCGACGCCACCGTCACCGACAAGCTCGAAGCTCAGCTGAACTTCCTCTCCAAGCCCGAGGGCGCCGACTTCAGGAGCGGCCCGGCGATCAAGGACCCGACCCTGCCGCTGGACATCGCCATGGGCCTGCGCAAGACCGACCCCGAGCTCAAGGCCCTGCTCGACAAAGGCATCGCCATGATCCACGCCGACGGCACCTATGCCGAGATCCAGAAGAAATACGTCGGCGACCTGGACATCTACAACGAGTGACCCGGCAGGCCGCCCGCCTCCCCCCTGTGGGAGCGGGCTGGCCCCGAGATAGCCTCCCCGCGAGATCCCTCCCATGCACGACTTCCTCACAAGCGGCCTGCAAGGCTTCGGCCCGCTGCTGGCCCAAGGCACCTGGATGACCGTCAAGCTGGCCCTGCTGTCGCTGGCGCTGAGCCTCGCGCTCGGCCTGATCGGCGCCAGCGCCAAGCTGTCGCGATCCCGACTGCTGCGCCTGCCGGCCACCCTCTACACCACGCTGATCCGCAGCGTCCCGGACCTGGTGCTGATCCTGCTGATCTTCTACAGCATGCAGATCTGGCTCAACGACCTGACCGAGGCGCTGGGCTGGGACTATGTCGAGATCGACCCGTTCGGCGCCGGGGTCATCACCCTGGGCTTCATTTATGGCGCGTATTTCACCGAAAACTTTCGCGGCGCCATCCTCAGCGTGCCTGCCGGCCAGCTGGAGGCCGCCACCGCCTACGGCCTGAGCCGGGCACAGCGGTTTCGGCTGGTGCTGTTCCCGCAACTGATGCGCTTCGCCCTGCCGGGGCTGGGCAACAACTGGCTGGTGCTGCTCAAGTCCACCGCGCTGGTGTCGATCATCGGCCTGGCCGACCTGGTCAAGGCCGCGCAGAACGCCGGCAAGACCACCAACGACGTGTTGTTCTTCCTGTGCCTGGCGGGCCTGGTGTACCTGGTCATCACCAGCCTGTCCAACCGCCTGCTCAAGTACCTGGAGCGGCGCTACAACATCGGCATCAAGGAGCTGGCGCGATGATCGAACTCCTTCAGGAATACGGCCTGGCCTACCTGTACCACGACGGCAGCGGCCTCTCGGGCCTGGCCATGACCCTCTGGCTGTTCCTGGCCAGCATGGTGCTGGGCTTCGCCTTGTCACTGCCCCTGGCCCTGGCGCGCACTTCGCGCCACGCCTGGCTGCGCCTGCCGGTGCAGCTGTACACCTTCGTGTTCCGCGGCACGCCGCTCTATATCCAGCTGCTGATCTGCTACACCGGGCTCTACGGCCTGGAGGTGGTGCGCGAGCATGCCCTGCTCGACCAGTTTTTCCGCAACGCGCTGAACTGCACCCTGCTGGCATTCGTGCTCAACACCTGCGCCTACACCGTGGAAATCTTCGCCGGGGCCATCCGCAACCTGCCCGCCGGCGAGCTGGAAGCAGCCCAGGCCTACGGCCTGCGCGGCTGGAGGCTCAACCTGTTCCTGGTCCTGCCGGCGGCCCTGCGCCGTTCGCTGCCGGCCTACAGCAACGAGCTGATCCTGATGCTGCACGCCACTTCGCTGGCCTTCACCGCCACCGTCGCCGACATCCTCAAGGTGGCCCGCGACGCCAACGCCGCGACTTTCCTGACCTTCCAGGCCTTCGGCGTCGCCGCCTTGCTGTACATGCTGCTGTCCTTCGCCCTGGTCGGCCTGTTCCGCGTGGCCGAACGTCGCTGGATGCGCTTCCTTGACCCTGTACGAGGCTGAACCCATGACCGCTACCGCACTGCCACTCACCACCTTCGAACAGGCCCCCATGGCGCGCGCCCATGCCGGCACCCTCAAGCTCAGCGTCGACGGCCTGCACAAGCACTATGGCGAGCACCAGGTGCTCAAGGGCGTCTCGCTGCAGGCGCGCAAGGGCGACGTGATCAGCCTGATCGGCGCCAGCGGCTCGGGCAAGAGCACCTTCCTGCGCTGCATCAACTTCCTCGAAAAGCCCAACGCCGGCAGCATCACCCTCGACGGCCAGACCCTCGACCTGAGCAAGGGCACCCCGCCAGCGGCCCAGCTGCAGAACCTGCGCACGCGCCTGGCCATGGTGTTCCAGCACTTCAACCTGTGGAGCCACCTGACGGTACTGGAGAACATCTGCCTGGCGCCGCGCAAGGTCCTCGGCATCAGCGCTGGCGAAGCCGAGGCGCGAGCGCGCAAGTACCTGGACAAGGTCGGCCTGCCGGCCCGCGCCGCCGACCAGTACCCGGCGTTTCTCTCCGGCGGCCAACAGCAGCGCGTGGCCATCGCCAGGGCGCTGGCGATGGAGCCGGAGATCATCCTGTTCGATGAGCCCACCTCGGCGCTGGACCCCGAGCTGGTCGGCGAAGTGCTCAAGGTGATACAGACGCTCGCCGAGGAAGGACGTACCATGCTCATGGTCACCCATGAAATGGGGTTCGCCCGCCAGGTGTCGAGCCAGGTGCTGTTCCTGCACCAGGGCCTGGTCGAGGAAAGCGGCAGCGCCGAGATCCTCGACCGGCCACAGAGCGAGCGCCTGCGGCAGTTCCTCTCCAATCGTCTGAAGTGAAGTCACGCCGCATATGGATACCAAGGCCATCACCCCCGCCGCCGCACCGCTGGATCGCATCGATGAAGCGATCATCGACGTGCTGCGACACCAAGGAAGGATCACCTACGAGAAGCTCTCCACCCTCGTGCACCTGACCCCCAGGCCCTGCCTGGAACGGGTGCGCAAGCTGGAGCGGCGCGGGGTGATCCGCGGTTACGGGGCAATCATCGACCTGCAGCAGGTCTCCCCCGGGCTGTCGTTACTGGTGCTGGTAGCGTTATCCAACCAGAGCGGGCGCTCGGCGCAACGGGCCTTCGAGGCCACCGTGCGCGCCTGCCCGCAGGTCTACGAGTGCCAGCTGATCAGCGGGCACTTCGACTACAGCCTGCGCATGCGCTGCCGCGACATGGAGCACTATCGGGTGCTGACCGAGACCTGGATGAACAACGACGAGCTGCATATCGACAAGCTGGTGGCGCATCCGGAGCTGGCGGCGGTGAAGAGCACGGCGCCGCAGGCGTGAACAGGCACTACCCCTGCAGGAATGGCTTTGTCCGTTCCTGCAGGGGCAAGCTCAGCACCACGCCTGTGGCTGCCGGTAGTCCGCCACCCACTGCGCCACCGCCTCCACCGGCATCGGCCGGGCGATGCCGTAACCCTGGGCCAGCTCGCAGCCCAGCCCCATCAGCACCCGCCCGTGCTCGACAGTCTCCACCCCTTCGGCGATCACTTCGCGCCCGAACGCCCGCGCCAGTCCGATCACCGCGCCGGCCAGGGCCAGGTCGTCATGATCATGAAGGATGTCGCGCACGAAGGACTTGTCGATCTTGATGGTCTGCGCCGGCAGGCGCTTGAGGTAGCTCAAGGAGGAATAGCCGGTACCGAAATCGTCCAGTGAAAATCGCACGCCGAGCGCACGACAGGCGTCGAGGCAACGACCGACTCGCGGCAAGTTGTCGATCGCCACGGACTCGACGATCTCCAAGTCCAAGCGCCCGGGCGCCACCCCGGGATGACGCGCCAGCAGGTGCTCAAGGCGCTGGGCAAAGTCGCCGCGCTGCAGCTGGCGGGCAGCGATGTTGACGCTCAGTGACCAGTCACGCCCGGACAGCTGCCACTGCTGCAACTGGGTCAAGGCCTGGTCGATGACCCACTCGCCCAGCTCGACGATCAGGTCGGTCTGCTCCACGAAGGGCAAAAACTCCCCCGGCGGCACCGGCCCCTTGGACGGATGCATCCAGCGCAGCAACGCCTCGAACCCGATCACCTGACCGCTGCGCATGTTCACCTTGGGCTGGTAGTGCAGGCACAGTTCGCCCTGGCGCAGGGCCTGGCGCACCCGCGCCACGGTCTGGTGGGTGGCCTTGAGCTCAAGCTCCTGGGACACGTCGAACAAGTGGTAGCGGTTGCGCCCGCGCTGCTTGGCCACGTACATGGCCTGGTCGGCGTGGCGCACCAGGGTGTCGGCGTCCTCGTCATCCTGCGGGAACAGGGTCACGCCGATGCTCGCGCTCAGGCTCAGCGGGTGATCACGCACCACATAGGGCGCGGCCAGCGCCTGGAGAATGCGCTGCAACGCCGCATGCAACTGCTGCGGGCCTTCGATATGGCGCAGGATCAGCACGAACTCGTCGCCCGACAGGCGCGCGACCGCATCGCCTCCGCGCAGGATGTTCTGCAGGCGCTGGGCGACTTCCACCAACAGCAGGTCGCCGGTGGCATGGCCGTAGCCGTCGTTGACCGCCTTGAAGCCATCAAGGTCGAGCATGCACACCGCCAACGGAATACTCTCCCGCCGGGAGAACGCCAAGGCTTGGTTGAGCAGGTCGGACAGGTAGGCGCGGTTCGGCAGGCCGGTCAGCACGTCATGCCCCACCCGCCACTGCAGGGTGTGCAACAACTGGCGCTTCTCGGTGACGTCGAAGCGGATCGACACGTACTTGCGCACCTGGCCGGTGTGCGGGTCGATCAGCGGCACCATGGTGCTGTCCACCCAGTACAGCGAGCCGTCCTTGGCGCGGTTGCAGATCTCGCCCTTCCACACCCGGCCGGCGGCCAGGGCGCGCCACATCTCGAGGAAGAAGGTCGGCTCGTGCAGCCCGGAGTTGAGGATGCGGTGGTTGGCCCCCAGCAGTTCCTCGCGACTGTAGCCGGAGATGCTGCAGAACTGCTGGTTGACGTAGGTGATGCAACCGCGCAGGTCGGTTTCGGAAAAGATCGCGGCCGCATCGACGGCCGCGCGGTAGTTATCGTCCATAAGCCTCGCAACCTAGCGGTTGAAGCGCTCCACCAGGGCGCGCAGCCCGGCGCACACTTGCTCCAGTTCCGCGCCGCGCACGGCCGCGGCATTGGCGCGGCGGGCGCTCTGCTGCACCGTGCCGGCCACGCCGTTGATCTGCCGCGAGACATCCTCGGCCACGCTGGACTGCTCCTGCGAGGCCGCGGCCATCTGCTGGCTCATGTCGCTGATGCGCTGCACCGCGTGCTGGATGCCCTGCAGGGCCTCCCGGGTCAGGGCGACCTGGGTCACGCCCTGCTGCGCGCCTTCCAGGCCCTGGCTGGCGATGCTCACCGCCTGCTCGGCACCGCCGCGCAGGCTGTCGATGATCGACTGGATATGCAGGGTCGACTGGCGGGTCTTGTCGGCCAAGGCGCGGACCTCATCGGCAACCACCGCGAAGCCGCGCCCCTGCTCGCCGGCGCGGGCCGCTTCGATGGCGGCGTTGAGCGCCAGCAGGTTGGTCTGCTCGGCGATGGCGCGGATCATACCCGCCGCCTCGGCGATGGCACCGGTCTGACCAGCCAGGTCGTTGACCGCCTGGTTGATCTGCCCGACCGTGCCGGCCAGGCTCTGGATCGCCGCCCCGCTGGCGTCGGCCACCTGGCTGCCCTGCCCGGCCAGCAGGTGCGCGGTGTGCGCCTGCTCGGCGGTCAGTTGCACGTGGCCGGCGACCTCGCCGATGGAGGCGGCCATCTCGGTCATGGCGGTGGCGGTGAGGTCAGTCTCGGCCCGCTGCTCGAGCAGCGCCGACTCGGTACTGCGCGACAACCGCCCGGCATCCTGGGCGGCGCCGGCCATCTGCGCGGCGAGGTCGCTCAGGCGGGTGAGCGCGGTCTTCAAGCGCGCCTCCTCGCTGACCAGGATCAGCTCCAGCTGCCCGGCGGCACCGGGCAGGTCGCTATAGGTCAAGGCCGCGACCGGGTCGCTGAAGGTGTTGTCTGCAACCTGAACGATGCGCCGCAAGTGGCGCCCCATGCGGCTCTGCGCCCACAGGCCGACGCCGGCGAACAGCGCCAGGGTCAGGCCTTGGGCGGGCAGGTCCGGCAATACCTGACCGGCGCCAATGGCCACGGCCCCCGCCAGCAGCGGCAGCGCCATGGCCCGCCCCAACAGGGCCAGGCGCCGGGTCGGCGACAGCGCCGCCTTGCCTTCACGCAGCCGGGCATACAGGGCTTCGGCGCGGGCCACCTGCTCGCGGGTCGGACGCACGCGCACCGACTCGTAGCCGACCACCTGGCCGTTGTCGAGCATCGGCGTGACGTAGGCGTTGACCCAATAGAAGTTGCCGTTGCGACAGCGGTTCTTGACGATGCCCATCCAGCTGCGGCCAGCCTTGAGGTACTGCCACATCAGCTCGAACACCGCCTCGGGCATGTCCGGGTGACGCACCAGGTTGTGCGGGCTGCCGATCAGCTCGTCCTGGCTGTAGCCGCTGATGGCGGCAAACTCGGCGTTGCAATAGGTGATCAGGCTGGCCGTGTCGGTCGCCGAAATGAGTCGCTGATGCTCGGGAAAGCTTTGCTCGACCGGATTGACCGGCAGGTTCTGACGCACGATGAGACTCCATTCATACACGGCCCGACGCATGACCTGACAGGAGGCCAGGGGCGCCGGAACCGTTCATCCTGGATCAGTTCCAATGTCCGACAACGCTTGCACACGGACCGGCAAATGGCCGGATCGCCCTGGACGACGACTTGAATGACTGATCAATCAAAGCGGCGAATTCTACGAATTCCATCACATTTTGCAAATAAAGGTGACGAATCATGGCGTTGCGCCATATCGACATATATCGTTAAGTGCTTGATTCTAAATGGGAATTGAGTGATGACGAGAACAGGTCTAGGTCCAGCCCTGCGCCGCTACCGCAAACTGGCGGGCCTCACTCAGGCGCAACTGGGCGAGCGAACCGGCTTCGACCCCAAGACCATCAGCCGTTTCGAAACCGGTACCTACACTCCCAGCATCGAGTCGTTGGTGAGCTTCGCCGAGGCCCTGGGGGTCAAGCCGAAAGTCTTCTTCAGCGACCCCGACGACGAAGACGAACAGCGCGCCTACCTCTTCGGCGTGATCCACAACGCCCCTCCCAAGGACCTCGGCAAGCTGATCGCCGCCGTCGATCAGGTGCTGGCCAAGTCGTGAGATCCTTCGCGTACCACGCTCAAGCAGAGGCGTCCTGATCACACTGATAGCAAGACCGAGATCTCCCTCTTGATCTGGCTTATGCCCGGGTCGTTGGTCACCACGCTCCCAGAACACTCAGGCATATGCCTGCGCCCACAAACCCTCCCGTGACCAAAACCAATAGCAAGAGCCCAACGTCCAGTCTTTCAAGCGTGCTTGCAGCACCCCTTTCAGTTCGCACGGACTCCCAGCGCTCTTGCGCTTGAGGTCCTCTCGGATGTCCACGACGGTCTCTGAACAAAATAAAACCAGAATTCAAATCGTCTTTCATGATACCTCCAAGATAGAAAACTCAATCCCCTGTCAACAACAACGCCCACTCATTAAAAACGACAGAGCCAGGCAATTTCAGATTTTTCAAGCCAGCTCTTCGCGCTCTTCCTGACATGTCAATTCAGTGTGGGCACCATTTCCCTCAGAGACGAACACCACGACCAGAACAAGTCCCAACAGCGCAAAACCACTCAACAAATACAAACCACTGTCGAAACTGCCCGACCAATCTTTGGCCATACCTACCATGCCTGGCCCAAGGAATCCGCCTAAATTCCCGACCGAATTGATCAATGCAATACTTGCCGCCGCGCCGACCCCACTCACTGTTGAGCCTGAAAGTGCCCAGAAGGGCCCCTTGCAACCCATGATGCCGATCGTACCAATGCTCATCGCCAAAACACTCAAACTGATATTCTCGAACAGCGCAGCCCCACTCAAACCACCCGCAATCATCAAGAAAGCCGTGCTTAAAAATACCTTGCGCTTGAGCGCCTTGTCAGAAACTACACCCATGACAATCATGCCTACACATCCTGCCAGGTAGGGGATCGCTGAAATATACCCCACCGCCATACCATCAAATCCATGCTGCTTTATTATCTGAGGCAGAAACATGGACAACCCAAGATTCGATGCCGTCGCACAAAAATAGACAAGACACAAGATAAGAACCCGTGGATCACAAAACACCTGCCAAACAGAGGCCTTACACGTTGACTGCCTGGTTTTCACCACCTCATCCAACGCCAATTCCCGCTTGATCCAAGCCTTCTCGGAGGCGGTCAACCATTTCGCAGCACCCGGCGAGTCAGGTAAATATCGGAGCACCACAGGTACCAGCAGCACACCGGGCAACCCCTCGATAATGAATAACCACTGCCACCCCTGCAAACCCAACAAACCGTCCAGTTCAAGTAGCAATGTGGAAAGCGGAGCACCGAGCACCAAGGCAACCGGGATGGAAAGCATGAACAGTGAAATGATTCTGGCGCGGTAACGAGACGGAAACCAAAGCGTAAGGTACAGAATCACTGCTGGAAAGAACCCTGCCTCGGCGACGCCCAGGAGAAAGCGCAACAGCAGAAAGCTGCCAGCCCCCTGAACAAAAGCCATGCACATGGAAATGGCGCCCCAGGTAAACAGGATTCTCGCAATCCAGCGACGCGCACCAAACTTCACCATCAGCAGATTGCTGGGAACCTCGAACAAGCAGTATCCAACGAAAAACAATCCAGCACCCCAGCCATAAACAGACGCACTCAAACCAATGTCCGCATTCATGCTAAGCGCAGCGAAACCGATATTGACACGATCCAGATAGGACACGATGTACAGGCAAATCAACAGCGGCAAAATCCCCAGCGCCGCTTTATGCACGACCTGCTGCTCCACATTTTTAACCATGGCGGCATTTCCTCGTTCTTATTTTTATACACACGCATGAACATCATGACTCGAAACAAACTTGAGCGTCCCTCACGCATAAGACTGCCACGCGCTTAACCAAGAGAAAAACCATAAAAAGTCAGTCTATTCATGCAAAAAAAACATGAATGATGCTCGACTTTACCTTTGCGGACCGTCATAAAAACGGCTACCCTGCAGGACGATATATCATTACATTTACAATCTGAGCGCGCGCGAGGTAGTTGTTATGCATCCCAGGAAGCATATCCCATCGATGACCGCGCTCCTGGCGTTCGAGACCTCCGCGCGCCTGGGCAGCTTTACCCGGGCAGGCGATGAACTTTGTCTCTCACAAAGTGCCGTGAGTCGCCAAGTACAGTCGCTGGAGGAGATCCTGGGGGTAGAGCTGTTTGAACGAGTTGGCAGACATATCGTGCTGACGGTTATTGGCCAACGTTATCTCATGGAGGTCAGTCACGCGATCACGCGTATTCGTAACGCAAGCATGCAAGCGATGTCGTACGGGAGCAGTGAATGCTCCTTGCACCTGGCCGTTCTGCCCACTTTCGGTAGCAAATGGCTGTTGCCACGGCTATGTGACTTCTACAAGCAGCACCCTGACATATTTGTACATCTGCATACGCGCGTCGGCGCCATAGACTTTGCAAGCATCAGCTTCGATGCGGTCATTTGTGTTGGTGAAGGTACATGGGAGGGGGTCTCCGCTTACAAATTGATGGATGAAGAACTGGTCCCCGTCGTCAGCGCGCACACGGCCAACCTCTATCAAAGCGCAGAAGACCTTCGGCATGCTCTGCTACTTCGACTTGTCAGCAGGCCCGGCTTGTGGCTTGAATGGTTGAAGTACCAAGGCGTAATGCCCGACAGCCTTCGCCTGGGTCCACACTTTGAACTGACCACGCATTTGATCCAGGCGGTATCCGCTGGAATAGGCGTCGGCCTGCTGCCGAAGTTTCTAATCAGAGATGAACTTGAGAATGGTACGTTACAAATCCCCTTCGAATCCCGCTACCTGATCCACTCCGGCTACTACCTGTTGATCCCGCCACATAAATCGGAAAACAGGGCAGTGACCGTTTTTTGCCAATGGCTCAGGCAACAAGCGGACTCCACCCGCTGAAACGAAACAACAACCCGCCTGAAACGCAAAGCGAAAAGCCCCCCGGCAAGCTGATCGCCCCCCTCGATCAGGTGCTTTCCAAGCCGTGAAATCCC
Source organism: Pseudomonas carassii (assembly GCF_036324045.1). Classification (NCBI taxonomy): domain Bacteria; kingdom Pseudomonadati; phylum Pseudomonadota; class Gammaproteobacteria; order Pseudomonadales; family Pseudomonadaceae; genus Pseudomonas; species Pseudomonas carassii. Next base: position 129,504 of record NZ_JAZDCT010000013.1, read on the forward strand.
CCCGCGCACCACGCTAGAGCAGACGCGTCTTCACTGCACCTTAACTGGTCAGACCGGTAAGGCCGAAATCGCTTGCAAAGTGAAAAAAATCGGCGTTTTATGGCTCGGCAGTGAACAAACCGGTAAGACCACAATAATTAAGTCCTGCGCTCTTTCGCTCCGTGTGGCTTGGGGGGCAAGGACACCGACCAGAGACTCCTCCCATGCTCAAATGGTGTTCGCGTTCGATCTTCCTCCAGGTTGTGCTCGGCCTTGCCCTCGGCATTGTCTGCGGCCTGAGCTTCCCCGACCTGTCCCTGCAACTCAAACCCCTGGGCGACGGCTTCATCAAGCTGATCAAGATGCTCATCGGCCTGATCGTGTTCTGCGTGGTGGTCAGCGGTATTTCCGGCGCCGGCGACCTGAAGAAGGTCGGGCGCATCGGCCTGAAATCGGTAATCTACTTCGAGGTGCTGACCACCCTGGCCCTGGTGATCGGCCTGGTGTTCGCCTTCTCCACCGGCATCGGCAGCGGCGCCAACATCCACCTCGACCAGCTGTCCAGCGCCGATGCCGGCGCCCTGGCCGAGCGCGGCGCGCACATCCACAACACCACCACCTTCCTCATGGACCTGATCCCCACCTCGGTAGTGGGCGCCTTCGCCGACAACAACATCCTCCAGGTGCTGCTGTTCTCGGTGCTGTTCGGCAGCGCGCTGAACCTGGTGGGTGAGTCGGCCTCGGGCATCTCGCGGCTGATCAACGAACTCAGCCACGTGATCTTCCGCATCATGGGCATGATCGTGCGCCTGGCCCCGATCGGCGTGTTCGGCGCCATCGCCTTCACCACCAGCAAGTACGGCCTGAGCTCGCTGCAGCACCTGGGCGGCCTGGTGGCGTTGTTCTACCTGACCTGCGCCGGCTTCGTGCTGATCATCCTCGGCACGGTGATGCGCCTGTCGGGCCTGAGGCTGCTGCCGCTCATCAAGTACCTGCGCGAGGAGCTGTCCATCGTCCTCGGCACCGCCTCCTCCGACGCCGTGCTGCCCCAGGTGATGCGCAAGCTCGAGCACCTCGGCATCGGCAGCTCCACCGTCGGCCTGGTGATCCCCACCGGCTACTCGTTCAACCTCGATGGTTTCTCCATCTACCTGACCCTGGCCATCGTGTTCATCGCCAACGCCACCGGCACGCCGCTGGCGATGACCGATCTGCTGACCATTCTTCTGGTGTCGCTGGTGACTTCCAAGGGTGCCCACGGCATCCCAGGCTCGGCCCTGGTGATCCTGGCCGCCACCCTGACCGCGGTACCGGCGATCCCGGTGGTAGGCCTGGTGCTGGTACTGGCCGTGGACTGGTTCATGGGCATCGGCCGGGCGCTGACCAACCTGATCGGCAACTGCGTCGCCACCGTGGCCATCGCCCGCTGGGAGAAAGACATCGACCTGGAACGCGCCCACAACGTGCTGGCCAACAAGCCTGGCTTCGCCCCGATCACCCGCAAGCAGGGCCAACCCCATCAACAGGAATTCTAAGCCCAAGGCCGCCGGCGCCCAGCGCCGGCCGGCCAAGCGCAAAGATGCCGCGTCAACCAAGGAGCGAACCGTGATCAGCTCTTCGACCGTAGTCAATTCAGTGGTGGAGAAACTCCGCCAGGCCCTGGCCCGCGGCCAGTGGCGCAGCGGCGACATGCTGCCCGGCCAGCGCGAGCTGGCCGAACAACTGGGGATCAGCCGGCCAAGCCTGCGCGAGGCGGTGATCGTCCTGGAAACCCTGGGCCTGGTGCGCTCGATGCCCGGCAAAGGAGTGCTGGTGCTGGATGCCGACGCCGCCCAGGCGCAGGAAACGGACACCATCGCCGAGGCCAGCCTGGCCGACGTGCTCGAGCTGCGCTACACCCTCGAGCCCTTCATCGCCGGGCTGGTGGCGCAATCGGCCGGCAGCCAGGACATCGGTCAGCTGCGCCTGACCCTGATGGACATGCGCGAAGCCCTCGAGGCCGGTGACAGCGAGGCCGGCATCAACGCCTACATCACCTTCCACGAGGCGCTGTTCGCCCTGACCACCAACCCGATCTTCCAGAGCGTGGTGCAGCAGACCGGCAATGCCCTCAAGCAGAGCGCCGCCATGCTGCGCAACTCGCCCGAGCACCTGGCCGCGCGCTTGAGCGAGAACGAGGCAGTGGTGCGCGCGATCCGCGAGCGCAACAGCGCCAAGGCCAGCCAGCAGATGCGCCAGCACATCCTCGCCGAGGGCCAGCGCATGGGCATCGCCCTGAACATCCCGGACGACCAACCAGGCACCTGAACAAAGAAGGAGAGCGACCATGACCGCCTGCGCCCAAGCCGCCCCCCGCCTGCCTGCCCTGCTCGGTGCCGGCGAGACCCGCCTGTCGGCGGAACAGATCTACCCCCGGCTGTTCGACGCCATCCTCGAACAGCGCCTGCCGCCCGGCAGCGCCCTGCCCGAGCAGGCGCTGGGCAATGCCTTCGGCGTCAGCCGCACGGTGATCCGCCGGGTGCTCGGGCGCCTGTCCGACCAGCAGGTGGTGGTGCAGCGCCCCAGTCATACCGCGCACCTGGCCGCGCCCGACCCCGAGCAGGCGCGCCAGGTGCTCAGCGCTCGACGCCTGGCCGAGACCACCCTGATCGGCCTGGCCACCCAGCGCGCCCGACCGGCGCAGATCCGCCAACTGCGCCTGCTGGTCGAGCGCGAGCGCCAGCACCATGAGCGCGGCGAACGCTGCACGGCGATCCGCCTGGGCGGCGAATTCCATATGAAGCTGGCGCAGATGGCCGCCAACGCACCGCTGGCGCGCTTTCTCAATGGCCTGGTGCCGATGACCTCGCTGATCATCGCCCGCTACGAATCGCCGTGCTGCGAGCACTGCGCGTGGCAGGAGCACGCGGCGATCATCGATGCAGTGGAAAGTGGCGACGGCCAGACCGCCCTGAGCCTGATGCACGAGCACCTGGATCGCCTGGAGGGCAAGCTGGAACTGGACGGGCCCAAGGGAAGCCGTGCCGGATGATCAGGCGGCGGGATCCGGGCGAGACTCCAGGGCATCCCGACATCCCGTCGGGCTTGTCCAGCCGAAGGCGCCATGAACACAACTGCAACCCTTGCCCAATCAGTCAGCCATTCACCCGATCGCATTCCCACGGCCCCGCCGGAGGCCGCGCCAGCGCCAAGACCAAGCCCGGCAGGCGGTGAACTCAGCGCGGCAATGTCGCTGGACACACTGGCCAGTGACGAGTCCTATGTACTGTTCGACGAACATGGGCGAGTCCTGTGCGCCCAGCAGCAAGGATCCTGGGGTTGGGCCTATCTGGGCGACTTCGATACCTTCAACTCGGATGTGCTCTACATCGCTGTGTCGGCCTCAGGCCATGGGCGCCCAGCCACGCTGGATGTCTCGGCGAACGATCGCCCCTGGAGCCTTTACGCCAATGGTCCCATCGGCAGGGACCCTTGGCTGTTCGCCTCCGGCCAAAACTGGCCAGGCTATCCGCGCATCAACCTGTGCCCCGTCAGCAACGGCAACGACGCCCAGCAATTCACCCTGCAGGTCGAAATCGACGGTGAGCGCAAAGCCTTCAAGGCCGGCAGCAGCACCTGGGACTGGCTGTACCTGGCAAGCCCCGCAAAGGAACCCACGCGCTTCACCCTGCATCGTTACCATATCACCGGCCAACGCCTGTTCGACCTCATCAAGACAACCTGGCCGACCGTTGCCGCCGACGCGCTTTGTGAAGCCGACAGCGCTTACCAGGCCATCTCGTCACACCACGCCAAGCAAATCTGGCAGGACACGGGCCTTGGCCGTTGCCGCTGGCGCAGCGAAAGCTTCGACTGCGATGACTTTGCCTTCGTCTATAAAGGCCAGGCCTCGCTCGACGCCTACCACGGCAATGCAACCTACCCCTACGCCGTGGGCTGGATCGCAGGGACGTGTGGGGACGAAGCACACGCGGTGAACCTGTTCCTGGACCTGGATGGCCATCTCAAGACCCTGGAGCCACAAACCGGCGAGATCATGCTGGCGCAAGATTGGCCCTATGCGCCGTACCAGGTGCTGATCTGAGACCTGTCACTCTCCACCTGCTACATCGACCGAGCTGAACGCCACCGAGTCGACGCCAGGCAGGATCAACACTTCGTCCCCCAACGACCACTCCGCCGCCCGCGCCGCCAGGGCGGCGGGCACACCCGGCGAGCCGCCTGGGCCGGGCGGCACGTCGTAGGTGGCGTGAGCATCGTGCGCCAGCAACACCTCGAAATCCCGCTGCAACGCGGCACGAGCGGTGGCGGCCAGGCACATTTCAGAGAGCAGGCCACACAGGGCAAGGCACTGGACACCCAGCTCATCCAGCAAGGCCTGCAGCCCGGTCTCGACAAAGCCGTCGTCGTCAGTCTTGAACAGCACGTGCTCGCCCCGGCCCGCCGGGAAGTACAACTGCCAGCCGGCCGTGTGCGGGGCGTCCGGACTATCGGGCGCGCCGTCGTTCTGCAGGAAGATCACCGGCACGCCGGTCTGCCGTGCCCGCGCCAGCAGGCGGGCGATGCTCGCCTGCAGGGCGAGGTGATCGGGTACGGCGTCGGCCCCTTCCATGAACGCGCATTGCACGTCCACCAGCAACAGGGCTTCGGCCCGGGGGATCGGTTCAGCGGGCATGCGGCGCTCCAGGGAGAGAGATGAAAGGCCGAGCATAGCGCAGCCCCAAGGCGCGCCGTACCATGAGCGCCGATTCATCAGAGTGCCTTGGAGGCCAACATGAAACACGCTATTGCACCGGTGGGCGCGGAACATTTCGATCGGCTGGCCGATCTGTGGGAAGCCTCGGTACGGGCGACCCATGACTTTCTTCCCGATGGCTATATCGAGCGTCTGCGGCCGCTGGTGCGCGAGCAGTACCTGGGCTTTGTCGAACTGCGTGCCTGGCGAGACAGCGACGGTCATATCCAGGGGTTTGCCGGGGTCCATGACGGCAAGCTGGAAATGCTCTTCGTCGACCCCGCCTGCCGCGGCCAGGGCATCGGCAAGGCGCTGCTGGCCACTGTGGTCGAGGAATTGGGGGTGCGTGAGGTGGACGTCAATGAACAGAACCCGCAAGCGGTGGGGTTCTACCTGAAGCAGGGGTTCGTCCAGGCCGGCCGTTCCGAGGTGGATGGCCAGGGTGATCCGTATCCATTGCTGCACTTGAAGCTGGAGGGGTGAGCATGTCATTCACGCCTGCAAAGGGGGCCGCTTTGCGGCCCATCGCGGGACGAGCCCGCTCCTACAGGTATTGCGCAGTACCTGTAGGAGCGGGCTTGCCCCGCGATGAGGCCTTCAAGACAAACCTATACTTCGGATAACCACCCAGCCTCTCGCCAAGGGGGCAATCCGCGTGAAATCAATCCTCGTGATGTTTGCGCTCTGCCTCCTGCTGGCCCTCGCCGGCTGCGCCGGCAAACGCCCCCCGGCGCCGCCGCCACCGCAGAACCTGCCCCCCGCCGTCTGGCAGCGCATCGACCAGGACATCATCGAAGCCTCGATCGGTGCCGCAGGCTCGGCCAACGACTACGCCCGACGCTCCATGCGCGTGTGGAAGGAACAGGTGCAGCAGCGCACCGAGAACAACTTCATCCCCTGGTTCACCGGCTACTGGACCCAACAATGGCTCACGCTCAAGGTGGCCTGGTACACGATGAACAGCGGCAACGGCAACGAGCCGCCAGAGAAGCGCCTGGGCCTGTATCTGCAGGCGCAATACCGCGAACGGGTGATCGACCCGGTGGCCGAGCAGATCAACCCCGAGGGTATCCGCGACCGCGCCAGTGAGCTTTACCTGCAACTGCTCGGCCAGCAGCTACCGACGATCATCCAGCGCTACAACGCGCCGCCCGAGCAGTTCAGCCAGCGCCTGAACCGCATCCCGATCATCGCCCTGGGGCCGCCGGACGCGCGCAACGCCTCGCTTTACCAACTGCTACGGGCCAAGTCGCTGGACCAGCAACCGGCCTGGCAATCGCTGCGCCAGCACCTGCACCAGCAGGCCGCCAAGGGTCCCGGGCAGACCGACGCGGGGCTGTCGTCGGTGGCCACCCAAGCCAGCGAGAAACTCGGCGCCACCCTGGCCCCACGCGGCGCCGCCAGCGCGATCGCGGCGGCGGTGGGCAAGGCGGCGGGGGCGTTGATCTCGGTGGCGGCGACTGGCTACGGCATCATCACCCATGATCGCGAGCAGCCGCAGATGGTCGAGCAGCTGCGGGTGATCCTCAATGTGGCGCTCAACCAGGAATGGCAGGAGCTGATGGAGAACCGCCAGAGCGGGGCCATGGCCGGGGTGTATTACCTGTCGGGGCAGGTGGAGGACAGTTTGCTGGGATATCGATCCCCCTGATCCGAAGCCAACGCGCTCCCTGTAGGAGCGGCCTTGTGCCGCGAAAGGGCTGCGAAGCAGCCCCAGGATTTCAGCATTTCTACATAGATCGCCGGGGCTGCTGTGCAGCCCTTTCCGGCCGGTCCGACGCCTCGGCAAGGCCGCTCCTACAGCAGGCTCAGGCCGTCGCCAACGCCGAGGTCGGCAAGCCAAAGATCCGGTCGAACGCCCAGTTGTAGAGGAACGTGTAGCACGGCACCAGGATGATGAACGCCAGGTCCACCAGCAATGCCTCCAGCAGGGTCATGTCCAGCCACCAGGCAATCAGCGGGATCAGGTACACCACCAGGGTCAGCTGGAAGCCGATGGCATGCGCCACCCGCCGCCCCAGGCTGCGCCCGCGCTTGGCCTGACGGCTCTCCCAGCGCTCGAACAAGGTGTTGTAGATGAGGTTCCAGAGCATGGCGATGGTGGTGATCATCACCGCCAGCGGGCCGGTGTGCGAGGCCTGGGTGTCGGACAGGTAGGCCAGGCCCAGGGTCGACATGCACAGGCCGATCAGTTCATAGAAGGTCACGTAGACCAGTTTGCGTTTGAGTCCTTGCACGGGATTACCTTGCTGCGGGTATGACGAAGGCGCGCAGGATGAATCAATAAACTTGACAGAAAAAGTCGGCAGCTTTCAGATCCACTGAAAGGAGACTGCCATGAACTTTTCCAGCGACACCATCCTGCTGTTTCTCGCCGTGCTTGACCGCGGCTCGTTTTCCGCCGCCGCGCGGACCCTTGGTCGCGTGCCCTCGGCGGTGAGCATGGCCATTGGCAACCTCGAGGCGGAGCTCGGCTACCCGTTGTTCGAGCGCGGCTCACGCGAAGCGCGTCCGACCGCCCAGGCCCAGGCCCTGGAGCCCCATGCCCGGCTGATCGCCGAACAGCTCGGGCTGCTGGAGGTGCATGCGCTGGAGCTGTCGCGCGGGCTGGAAAGCAGCCTGGCCATCGCCGTGGTCCCGGATATCGACCAGCGCCCGTTGCTCGAAGCCATTACCCGCCTTGGCGAGCGCTACCCGCTGCTGGACATCGAACTGCTCGCCGCGCCTCAGGAAGAGGCCCTGCAGTTGCTCGACAGCGGTCGCGCCGGCCTGTGCCTGGCCTTCGCCGGGTTGCAGGTGGACCCGCGGCGCAGCTTCCAGCACATCGCCATGGAATCGCTGGTGGCCACGCTGTCGCCGCAGCACCCCGCCCTGCGCGAAGGGCGCATCCGTCACCTTGAGGACCTGGTCAACCTGCGCCAGATCCTGGTGCGCAGCCGCGACCTGCCGCTGTCCGACCCGCGCTCGCTGATCGGCACCTCGCACTGGCGCACCGACAGCCTGGACCTTGCCGTGCAGATGGTCGAGGCCGGCCTCGGCTGGGGCGATTTGCCCCTGTCGCGGGTCGCGCCGCTGATCGACGCCGGGCGCCTGGTGCGCCTGGAATTCCACAACACCCGCAACGAACTGCAGTTGCCGGTGAATGCCTTCTGGCTCAAGCAGCAACCCCTCGGCCAGGCGGCCAGGGCACTGGTGAGCCTGTTGGCTTCGAAATGATTTGTCACCCTGTCAGGGCAATTCCGCCAAGCACTGCGACATTTAGTCTTTCAACATTTTTCAGAATCGGCCGATAGCGTTGCAACAGGCTCCGCCATTCGTGCCACAAGCACGCGGCGCCCTCCTTTCACTGGCTCAAGGTCTCGAAACATGAACCTGAAATTCCGCCACAAGATCCTGCTCAGTGCCTGCGCCGTCGTCGTACTGGCCTTCGCGCTGTTCACCCTCTACAACGACTACCTGCAACGCAACACCATCCGCCAGAACATCGAGTCCTCGGTGCGCCAGGCCGGCGCGCAGACCGCCAGCAGCGTGCAGAACTGGATGAGCGGACGCATCCTGGTGCTGGAGAACCTGGCCCAGGACATCGCCCAGCAGGGTGCCGGCAGCAACGTGCCGGGCCTGGTCGACCAACCGTCGTACACCAGCAACTTCCAGTTCACCTATTTCGGCCAGAACACCGGCCTGTTCACCCAGCGCCCCGACGCCAAGATGCCCGATGGCTACGACCCGCGTCAGCGCCCCTGGTACACCCAGGCCGTGGCCGCCAACCAGACCATGCTGACCCCGCCCTACATGGCGGCGGTCGGCGGCCTGGTGGTGACCATCGCCATGCCGGTCAAGGCCAAGGGTAGCGGCGAGCTGATCGGTGTGGTCGGCGGTGACCTGAGCCTGAACACCCTGGTCGACATCATCAACGCCGTCGACTTCGGCGGCATCGGCCACGCCTTCCTGGTCGACCGCAATGGCCAGGTGATCGTCAGCCCGGACAAGGACCGGGTGATGAAGAACCTCAAGGACATCTACCCGGGCTCACCGCTGCGCGTGGAAAGCGGCATCCAGGAAGTGAGCCTCGATGGCAAGGAGCGCATCATTTCCTTCGCCCCGGTCGACGGCCTGCCGTCGGCGCAGTGGTACATCGGCCTGTCGATCGACAAAGAAAAAGCCTACGCCCCGCTGAGCCAGTTCCGCACCTCGGCCATCATCGCCATGCTCATCGCCGTGGCCGTCATCGCCGGCCTGCTGGGCCTGCTGATCCCGGTACTGATGAGCCCGCTGACCACCATGGGCCGCGCCATGCAGGACATCGCCGAAGGCGAAGGCGACCTGACCCGCCGCCTGGTCGTGCAGCAGAAGGACGAATTCGGCGAGCTGGCCACCTCGTTCAACCGCTTTGTCGAGCGTATTCACGCCTCGATCAGCGAAGTGTCGTCGGCCACCCGCCTGGTGCATGACCTGTCGGAAAAAGTCGTAGGCGCCTCCAACGCCTCGCTCTCCGGCTCCGAAGAGCAGAGCATGCGCACCAACAGCGTCGCCGCCGCCATCAACGAACTGGGCGCCGCCACCCAGGAGATCGCCCGCAACGCCGCCGACGCCTCGCAACACGCCAGCGGCGCCAGCGAGCAGGCCAACGGTGGCCGCCAGGTGGTCGAAGAGGCCATCAGCGCCATGACCGCCCTGTCCGAGCGCATCAGCGAATCCTGCGAGCAGATCGAGACCCTCAACGCCAGCACCGACGAGATCGGCAAGATCCTCGACGTGATCAAGGGCATCTCCCAGCAGACCAACCTGCTGGCGCTCAACGCCGCCATCGAGGCCGCCCGTGCCGGTGAAGCCGGCCGTGGCTTCGCCGTGGTCGCCGACGAAGTACGCAACCTGGCCCACCGCACCCAGGAGTCGGCCGAAGAGATCCACCGCATGATCACCAGCCTGCAGGTCGGCTCGCGCGAGGCGGTGCACACCATGAACACCAGCCAGGTTTCCAGCGAAGAGACCGTGCAGGTGGCCAACGAGGCCGGCGAGCGCCTGGCCAGCGTCACCCAGCGCATCGGCGAGATCGACGGCATGAACCAGTCGGTGGCCACCGCCACCGAAGAGCAGACCGCCGTGGTCGAGAGCCTGAACCTGGACATCACCCAGATCAACGCGCTGAACCAGCAAGGGGTGGAGAACCTCAACGAAACCCTGCGCCACTGCGACGCCCTGAGCCAGCAGGCCGGGCGCCTGAAGCAACTGGTCGGCAGCTTCCGCATCTGACCTGCCGCCCGCTCCCGCATGCACTGCGGGAGCGGGCTTGCCTCGCCAGCGTGGCCCTCAGGCCACCGCCACCTTCGCCCCCCGGCCCCGCCGCACCCACCCCACCAGCACCGCCGCCATCAGCACCAACCCCAGGTAACCGAACAGCGGATACACCTGCCCGACCAGGCTGATGAACCCCACCAGGCTGCAGACGAACCCGACCCCACCGGCCACCACCGCCCCCCAGCGGAATTTCACCGTACCCGCCGGCAGCAACCGCGACAGGAACGAGAACAGCGTTCCCACCGCCGTGTTGACGATCATCCCGAAGATGATCAGGCACATCACCAGCCCCAGCAGCGGCGACACCTCGCCGGCAATCGACAGCATCGGCATCGGCAGCGCGGCAACGCTGTCCAGGCGCGACAGCAGCCCCGCGCTCATCACCAGCATCAGCCCGCCGAGCGCCGCGCCGCCCAGCAGGCCGCCGACCACGGCGACCCGCCCGTTGCGGGCCGAGCCGCCGAGGATCGCCAGGATCGGCGCCCCGGCAACGATGTTGTAGGAGACATACAGGAACGCCCCGAGCAACCAGTGATGGGTGCCCGCCTCCTGCTGGCTGGCCACCTGGTCGAGCGCCGCGAAACTCAGGCTGCGGGTGCACACCGCGTACAACGCGATGGCCGAGGCCACCAGGATCAGCAGCGGGGTGATCGCGCCGATGGCCACCATCACCTTTTGCACATCCAGGCAGACGATGGCCACCACCAGCACCGTGACCAGCACGCTGCCGGCCAGCGCCGGGATGCCGAATTGCTGCTCGAGCAACGCGCCGCCGCCGGCGAGCATGACCACGGTCACGCCGAACATGAAGAAGGTGATGAGCCAGTCGACCAGCACGCCCAGGTGGCGACCGCAGATGGCCTGGATCACCTCCTTGTGCGAAGTGGCCTGAAGGCGGTTGCCCAGCCCCGCCAGGGCCATGCCGAGAAACGTGAACAACGCGGCGCTGACCAGCGCGCCGACCAGGCCCCAGACGCCGAAATCGACGAAGAACAACAGCAGTTCCCGCCCGGACGCGAAGCCCGCCCCCACGATCACGCCGACGAATGCGCCGGCGATCTTCAGCTGCTCTTGCATGTGCACCTCTGGTTTTTATTGTTGTGTCGGGTCGTTGCAGGGTGTCGTGGGGGGGGGGGGGGGGGGGGGGGGCGCGCCCCCCCCCCCCCCCCCCCCCGCCCCCCGGCCCCCCCCCCCCCCCCCCCCCCCCCGCTCCTACACGCCGAGCGCGATGC
>NZ_JAZDCT010000014.1:0-133771 GCF_036324045.1 Pseudomonas carassii
GGACCAAAAAATCCTCGCTCCATTCATCCGGCCCCTACGCTTCGCTCCGGGGTTCCCTCGCTCCGTTCTTGCTCCCGGGAGGACCGCGCTGAACGCCCCATCCTGGGGCGCAGCGCTTGACGGGCATCCATGCCCGTCACCTCCCTTCGCAAGAACTCCGCTCGGCCTCCTGAAGTCGCAATTGGTGCTGCCTGATCTACCGCGCGCTTAGAAGCAAAAGCAAACAGCAACAACAAGAGCGAACAACAAGAGCGAACAACAAGAGCGAACAACAAGAGCGAACAACAAGAGCGAACAACAAGAGCGAACAACAAGAGCAAGTTACTCGTATCTCACTCGTCGGTCTCTCCGGGACTTTCATGAATTGTTAACGATCTTTTCACGCTGCCCCCTTTAGCGTCGCCTGCCAACCATTCCGGCAGGCAACCGCTCTCTGAGGCATACGTGTCCCGTACAACTCCCCCCGCCCGCAAATCCATCGACTGGCCCGGTCTCGGCTGGCTCCTGCTGTTCTTCTGGTACTTCTCCGGCATCACCCAGGCTCTACTGCTGTTCAGCGGCACCACCGGCTTCGCCGGCTTCCGCGACGCCCTGTTCCTCAGCAGCTTGTGGCTGGCACCGGTCCTGCTGCTACCACGCCTGACTCGCCCCCTCGCCGCCCTGATCGGGCTGGTGTTGTGGGCCAGCTCGCTGGTCGGCCTGAGCTATTTCGGCATCTACCGCCAGGAGTTCTCGCAAAGCGTCATCTTCGTGATGTTCGAGTCCAACACCGCCGAGGCCGGGGAATACTTCAGCCAATACTTCAGCGTCTGGCTATGCCTGGGGTTGCTGCTCTACAGCGCGATCGCCGTGCTGCTGTGGCGGCGCATCCGCCCGGTCACCCTGCCGTTGTACAGCCGCCTGCCGGTGGTCGCCGTGCTACTGACAGCAACCCTGGGTTACCCGTTCTACAAGCAGATGGTCTCCCAACAACGCAGCTTCGCCGACGCCCGGGAAAAGGTCGAACAGCGCATGGCGGCCGCGGTGCCTTGGCAACTGGTGGTCGGCTACCGGCAATACCGCCAGCAACTGGACAACATGCAGGCCCTGCTGGAGCAGAACGCCGCCCTGCCGCCACTAAAGAACCTCAAGGACAACAGCGGCGACGCGCCGCGCACCCTGGTGCTGGTACTGGGTGAGTCCACCACCCGCGAACACATGCACCTGTACGGCTACAACCGCGACACCACGCCGAACCTCGACGCCCTGGCCGCCCGCGACAAGGGCCTCACCGTGTTCCGCAACGTCGTCTCGCCACGCCCGTACACCATCGAAGTGATGCAGCAGATCCTCACCTTCGGCGATCAACAACACCCTGACCGTTTCCTCACCGATCCGTCGCTGATCAACCTGATGAAACAGGCCGGCTACAAGACCTTCTGGATCACCAACCAGCAGACGATGACCAAGCGCAACACCATGCTCACCTCCTTCTCACAGCAGACGGATGTGCCGGTCTACCTGAACAACCAGCGCAACCAGAACGCCAGCCAGTACGACAGCGTGGTGCTGGAGCCTTTCGAAAGGGCCCTGCAGGATCCGGCCGACAAGAAGCTGATCATCGTTCATCTGCTCGGCACGCACATGGATTACCGCTACCGCTATCCGGCCGGCTTCGACCACTTCAAAGACAACACCGGCGCGCCAGCGGCGCTGTCCCCCGACCAGCTACGGACCTACAACTTCTATGACAACGCCGTGCGCTACAACGATTTCGTCGTGTCCGACCTGATCAAGCGCTATTCGGCCAGCACACCGAACGGCTTTCTGTTGTACCTCTCCGACCATGGCGAGGATGTCTACAGCTCCGGCAATCATGATCGCCTCGGCCGCAATGAGGCCGACCCGACCCGACCGATGTACACCATCCCCTTCCTGCTCTGGACCTCGCCCAGCTGGCAGGCGGAGCACCCGCGCGACCTGCAGTCGATGGTCAACCGCCCCTATAGCAGTGCACACCTGATCCACACCCTGTCCGACCTGGCGGGCCTTAGCTACGACCGCTACGAGCCGGCCAAGAGCCTGGTCAACGGAGCGTTCACCGCCAGCCCACGCTGGATCGGCGACCCGTACGCGAAAAACGGTCTGCACGAGTTCGACAACCTGCCCGGCACCCGAGTGAAGCAGGAGCAGCGGACCGCCAGCAGCGGCACGGTTCGCCCTGACGAAGGCTGACAGCCCGCGACAAGGCTGCCCCTCATACCAATCCCTCCACTTGAAGGGACACGCCCCCAAAACCGATATCTGGTCTCTCAGATATCGGTTTTTTGTTGCATCAATGATGAATAAATTTCCGCCATATTGTTTCGTACATTTCATGACAAATACAAAACGACAATATTCCACTCCAGAATGACGTCACTGCATCTCAGCAAATACGGGAAACTCAGATGAATGCGTGCGAATACCCGCTTTGGCGCATGAACAAAACGACGAAATTAAACATTCCAAAATGGAATGATGTAGCAACTAATTGTCGTTTGTTGAGAACGCCTTTCAACGCCAATACTGATTTCAATCAATGCAATCGCGAGCGCCGCGGCACTGGAGAAGCCGCCGGCCGACCGGCGCCCAAACCGCGCCCGTCACCTGCAAATGGAAGTGGTCAGATCACAACAAAAACAACAACTCACCCGAATGCAGATCCAATAGGTTGCCCATGACCCATTCGAACAACAACGCAAGTTTGACTGCCGCAACCCCGCCTTCCGGACACCTCAAACGCACGCTCACCAGCCGCCACCTGAACATGATCGCCATCGGCGGCTCCATCGGCACCGGCCTGTTCGTCTCCTCCGGCGCCACCATCGCCCAGTCCGGCCCCGGCGGCGCGCTGCTGGCCTTCGCGGTGATCGGTCTGATGGTCTACTTCTTGATGACCAGCCTCGGCGAAATGGCCGCGTGCATGCCGGTCAGCGGTTCGTTCTCCACCTATGCCTCACGCTACGTGGAAGAAAGTTTTGGTTTCGCCCTGGGCTGGAACTACTGGTACTCCTGGGCCGTGACCATCGCCGTGGACCTGGTGGCCGTGCAGATCATCATGCTCTACTGGTTCCCGGACACGCCCGGGGTGATCTGGAGCGCGGCCTTCCTGGTACTGCTGTTCGCCCTCAACGTCGCCTCGGTACGCTTCTTCGGCGAGGCGGAGTTCTGGTTCGCCCTGATCAAGGTCATCACCATCATCATCTTCATCGCCGTGGGCGTGCTGATGCTCATGGGCATCCTCGAAGGCGGCCAGGACGGCGGCGCCCACCTCTGGCAGATCGGCGACGCCCCCATCGCCGGCGGCCTGCCGGCGCTGATCGGCGTGGCGATGATCGTCGGCTTCTCGTTCCAGGGCACCGAGTTCGTCGGCATCGCCGCCGGCGAAACCGAAAACCCGGGACGCAATATTCCCAAGGCCGTACGCCAGATCTTCTGGCGCATCCTGCTGTTCTACGTGCTGACCATCGTCGTGATCGGCCTGCTGATCCCCTACACCGACCCACGACTGCTCAAGGACGGCCTGTCGGACGTCACCATCAGCCCGTTCACCCTGATCTTCGCCAAGGCCGACATGCTCGCCGCCGCCGCCGTGATGAACGCGGTGATCCTGACCTCGGTGCTGTCTGCCGGCAACTCGGGCATGTACGCCTCGTCGCGCATGCTTTACAGCTTGGCGCTGGAGCGCAAGGCGCCGGCCATCTTCGCCCGGGTAACCCGCAGCGGCACGCCGGTCTGGGCGCTGCTGGCCACCGCCGCAGTCGCCGGCCTGTGCCTGCTGAGCTTCCTGTTCAGCCCCGGCAAGCTCTACCTGTGGCTGCTCAACACCTCCGGCATGCTCGGCTTCATCGCCTGGCTGGGCATCGCGATCAGCCATTATCGCTTCCGTCGCGGCTACCTGTTCCATGGCAACGACCTGGGGAAACTGCCGTATGTGTCGAAGTACTTTCCGTTCGGCCCGCTGTTCGCCTTCGGCCTGTGCATGGTGGTGATGCTCGGGCAGAACTACCAGGCGTTCATCGGCGGACAGATCGACTGGATCGGCGCCTTCGCCACCTACGTCGGCCTGGTGCTGTTCGTGGTGGTCTGGTTCGGCCACAAGCTGGTCACGGGCTCCAGGGTAGTGCGCTACAGGGAAATGGACTTCTCCAGCATCGAGATCCGCAAGGCCGAACGCAGCAAGGCAGAGCCCGCAGGCGATGCGCTCGCGTCCAGCCAGCAGCCCGCCTGATCACTCCATTGGCGGACCCGCCCCGGTCCGCCCATCACTGCTCCGGGACCCTGATGAACAGCACCTTCGACTCCTACTACGAAGCCACCGCCAGCAGAACCTTCTACCCCGCCCAGAGCGGACGCACCGACACCCGCGTGTGCATCCTCGGTGGCGGCCTGGCCGGCCTGTCGACCGCGATAGGGCTGGCCGAGCGCGGGGTGAGCGATGTGACGATCCTTGAATCACATCGTGTCGGCCATGGCGCCTCGGGACGCAACGGCGGCTTCGTTTTTGGCGGCTACAGCCTCGGCAACGCCGACCTGCTGTCGACCTTGGGCGCCAACGAGGCACGCAAGCTGTATCGACTGACCCTCGATGCCGTCGACCTGATCCGCGAACGCACCCGCCGCTACGCCATCGACTGCGACCTGGTCGACCAGGGCGTGATCCTCGCCAACTGGTTCAACGACCCGTCGCGCCTTGAGAAACCGCGTCAGTTGATGAAGCAGGCCTATGGCGTCGACTGGGAATACATCGCCCCTGGCGAGCTGAAGGAACAGCTCAGGACAGAGCGCTATTACGGCGGGTTGCTGGAGCGCAACGCATTCCACTTCCATCCGCTCAAGTACGTCTGCGGCATTGCCCAGGCCGCCACCCAGGCCGGGGTGACGATCTTTGAGCAGTCGCCGGTGACCGGCATCGAGAAGAAGGCCGGGGGCTACATCGTGCGCACCGGCCAGGGTGAAGTCCATGCCGAGGAGGTGGTGTTCAGCGCCGGGGGCTATGCCCGCGGCGTCTACGTCCCGATCGAACGCGCCGTGCTGCCGATCGCCACCTACGTGGTGACCACCCCACCACTGGGCGATCGACTGTCGGATGCCATCAACTGCCAGTCGGCCATCTACGACACACGCTTCGCCTTCGATTATTACCGCCCGCTGAAAGACACCCGGATCCTCTGGGGCGGACGTATCTCCATCCTCGATCGCGGGCCGCAGGCCATCGCCAAGCTGCTCAAGGCCGACCTGGTATGCGTCTACCCGCAACTCGAGGACGTGGAACTGGAATACTCCTGGGGCGGCCTGATGAGCTACGGACGCCACCAGATGGCACAGATCGGCCAGGACGACAACGGCATCTGGCACGCGGTCGGTTTCGGCGGCCACGGCATGGCACCGACCACGGTCGCCGGCGAAGTGCTGGCGGACGCCATCGCCCGTCGCCTGCCGATCCCGAGCGGCTTCAGCCAGTTCGGCCTCGACCGCACCTTCGGCCTGGCCGGACTGGTGGCCGCGCAGGCCACCTACACCGCCTACCAGGCGCGCGATGCCTTCGATGCGCGGCGGCTGAACCGCTGACAGTGGGTCTGGCCACTTTTCGACAGGCATGAAAAAGCCCGCCATAAAGGCGGGCTCTTTCGTACAGCATATGGTGGGTCGTGTAGGATTCGAACCTACGACCAATTGGTTAAAAGCCAACTGCTCTACCAACTGAGCTAACGACCCGTTGGATGGCGCGTATATTACTGATTTCTCAGAGGAAATCAACACCCCATCGCAAAATTTTTCAAAAATACCGGGTGGGGTCCTCTACGCCGGCCGCCTTGAAGCCGTCGGCCCGCAGGCGGCAGCTGTCGCACTTGCCGCAGGCACGTCCGTCGTCGTCGGCCTGGTAGCAGGAAACGGTCAGGCTGTAGTCCACGCCACGGGCAATGCCCGCCTGGACGATCTGCGCCTTGCTCAGGTTCTGCAACGGCGCCTGGATGCGGAAGCCCTGCCCTTCCACGCCGGCCTTGGTGGCCAGGTTGGCCATGCGCTCGAAGGCTTCGACGAATTCCGGGCGGCAGTCCGGATAACCGGAGTAGTCCACGGCGTTGACACCAATGAAGATGTCACGGGCTTCGAGCACCTCCGCCCAGCCTAGGGCCAGGGACAGGAACACGGTGTTGCGAGCCGGCACGTAGGTGACCGGAATCCCCTCGCTCGGCGCCTCGGGCACATCGATGCTGCTGTCGGTCAGGGCCGAGCCACCGATGCCGTCGAGGTTCAGGCCGATCACCTTGTGTTCGACCACGCCCAGGTCACGGGCCACCCGCGCCGCGGCGTTGAGCTCGGCGCGATGGCGCTGGCCGTAGTCGAAACTCATGGTGTAGCACTGGTAGCCGTCGGCCTTGGCCATGGCCACCACGGTGGCCGAGTCCAGGCCACCGGACAGCAGGATTACCGCGCGTTTGTCAGTCATGTCTTGCTCCTCAACGTCCGGGTTCGTCGTTCCACAGCAGCTTGTGCAGCTGCAGCTGGAAACGCACGGGCAGGTTGTCGGCGACTATCCAGTCGGCCAGGTCGGTGGCGCTCACCTGATGGTGGCTGGGCGAGAACAGTACCTCTCCGGCACGCTCGGCCAGGTTGTACTGAATCAGCTTGGAAACCGCCCAATCGTAGTCCTCGCGGGAACAGATGACGAACTTGACCTGGTCATTGCCGGTCAGCAGCTCGATGTTCTCGTAGCGATTGCGATGGGATTCTTCCGAGCCCGGGGTCTTGAGGTCGACCACACGGCTGACCCGGGTGTCGACACCACTGATGTCGAGGGCGCCGCTGGTTTCCAGCGACACGTCATAACCGGCATCGCACAGGCGCTGCAGCAACGGCAGCGCGTTGGGCTGGGCAAGTGGCTCGCCACCAGTCACACAGACGTAGCGCGGCTTGAAGCCGGCGACCTGCTCGAGGATCGAGTCGAGCGTGCGAATGGTGCCGCCACTGAAGGCGTAGGCACTGTCGCAGTACTGGCAGCGCAGGGGGCAACCGGTCAGGCGCACGAAAACCGTGGGCAGCCCGGCCGTTCGCGTTTCACCCTGCAACGAGTAAAACACTTCGGTGATGCGTAATGTGTCTTGCATGATCGCCACGGGCGTGACAGCTAAACAGGCTGTCCGCCTCCGTCAGGCACTGTCGCGGACTCGACATGGCGTTATCCGCGGCAGCGTGTTTACGAAAAAAGGGCCGTGATTCTAACGAAAAAACCCGCGACAGGCGCGGGTTTCTTCATCAACGGGTCGCTCAGAGCTTTTGCAGGTCGCGCTGGGCCAGTTGTGCGGCGGAAGTGCCGGGGTACTGGGTGATGACCTGCTGCAGGATGCCCTTGACCTTGTCGGTGTGGCCCATACGGCGCTCGACATCGGCCAGCTTGTACAGCGAATCTGGCACCTTGCTGTGTTTCGGGTACTTCTGACCGACTTCGGCGAACGCCTGGCTGGCGCCTTGCAGGTCGCCCTTGGCCAGGTTGACCTCGCCAAGCCAGTACTGGGCATTGCCGGCGTACTGGCTGTTGGGGTACTTGCGCAGGAAGGCGTTGAAGGCCTGGCTGGCCTTGTCGAAGTCCTTCTGCTTGATCAGGTCGAAAGCGGCGTCGTAATACAGCTTCTCTTTCGCCGGATCACCCGGCTCGCTGCTGGCGGCCGGTGGCTGCGCGGCGCTGGCGCCGGCGCCCGTGGCTGCGTTGTTCGCGCCACCGGTGGAGGAATTGTCTGGAGTCGCGGCAGGCGCGGCACCGCTGCTGATGCGGCGGTCGAGATCCTGGTAGCGCTCGAGGTTTTCCTGCTTCATGCGCGACACATCGTTCTGCAACTCTTCGATGATGCCTTGCTGGCGGGAAATCTGGTCCTGCATCTGCTGCAGCTGCATGAACAGCTGGCCATTTGCAGAAGCAGGGGCCGAAGCCCCTGCTCCGGCATAGGCGCCGCTCGTGCCATAACCCGCGGGTGGATAGCCACCCGCGTTGTCATCTACTACGGGAACCGCAGCCCACGCCGAAAGGGGCAGGCTGAGTGCGAGGACGGTTACAGCACGACGGCACATACGCATAAGAACTTACTTACGCAGTTCTACGCGACGGTTCTGAGCCCAGGACTGCTCGTCGTTGCCGGTGGCAACTGGACGCTCTTCGCCGTAGGAAACCAGTTCCAGCTGAGCAGGGGAAACGCCCTGCAGAACCAGGTAGCGCTGAACGGCCTTGGCACGACGCTCACCCAGAGCCATGTTGTACTCGCGGGTGCCGCGCTCGTCGGTGTTGCCTTCCAGAACAACGCGGTTGCCGTTGGACTTCAGGTCCTTGGCGTGAACGTCCAGGGAGCGCATGGCTTCTGGCTTCAGGTCCGAGCTGTCGTATTCGAAGTAGAAGGTGGTGATTGCGCGCAGGGCGGCTTCTTCGCTCAGGGAGCCGTCGACAGCGCCAGTGTTGGCACCGTAGCCAGCGTTCGGATCAACAGCGCCTTCACCAGCGTTGTCACCGCCTTTCGAGGAGCAACCTACAGCTACAGCCATGGCCAGAGCCAGCGCAGCGAATTTACCAAACTTCAGCATTTCCATCGTGAAACTCCTAATGAAACCCCAGTGTGTTAAGCAAAACGTGTTACGCCGCAATCAGTTCAGGTAAGGGGACCAGGACGGTTCTCTGACTTCGCCTTGAGCGGTAGGAAGTGGGAGCCTCACGCGGCCGTTAAGCGACACGAGCATCAAGACTCCCCGGCCCTGCTGGCGGGTGGCGTAGATTAGCATGGTGCCGTTTGGCGCAACAGTGGGAGACTCATCAAGACTGGTCTCGGAGAGAATCTTTACACTTCCGCGTTGCAGGTCCTGAGCGGCCACCTTGAAGTTCGTGAAGCCCTGCTGGCGATGGATCATCACCAGGGTCTTTTCGTCCGCCGACAGTTTCGGGTTGGCGTTGTAGTTACCCACGAATGTCACACGCTCTGCGCCACCACCACCGACCGACTGCTTGTAGATCTGCGGCTTGCCGCCACGGTCGGAGGTGAAGTACAGGGTGTTGCCATCCTTGCCCCAGAACGGCTCGGTGTTGATACCCGGGCCTGCGGTTACG
Source organism: Pseudomonas carassii (assembly GCF_036324045.1). NCBI lineage: Bacteria > Pseudomonadati > Pseudomonadota > Gammaproteobacteria > Pseudomonadales > Pseudomonadaceae > Pseudomonas > Pseudomonas carassii. The sequence continues at coordinate 9,113 of NZ_JAZDCT010000014.1, forward strand.
CGGGTGATCTGGCGCGAGGCCACATTCATCACGTAGATGTCCGGGTTGCCGTCCTTGGACAGCACGAACGCCAGGCGGGTGCCGTCAGGCGACCAGGCCGGAGCGCCGTTCAGGCCCTCGAAGTTGGTGATCTGCTCGCGGCGACCGGTGTCGATGTGCTGGATGAAGATGCGCGGGCGCTTCTGCTCGAACGAAACATAGGCGATGCGCTTGCCATCCGGCGCGAAACGCGGCGACAGGATCGGTTCACGCGACTGCAACAGGGTCACTGCACGGGCACCGTCGTAGTCCGAACGCTGCAGGGTGTAGCGGGTGTTGTTGGTCGAGAAACGCTCGGCGGTCACGTACAGCATGCGGGTCGAGAACGCACCCTTGATGCCGGTGAGTTTCTCGAACGACTGGTCGGCGATGTAGTGGGCCATGTCGCGCAGCTGGTCGACGCCGCCGGCAACGCTGCCGGTCAGCACTTGCTGCTCGGTGGCGACGTTGAACAGCGCGTAGCTCACCTGCAGGCGGCCACCGGACGGAACGATGCTGCCGACCATCACGTACTGGGCGCCCAGGGCTTTCCAGTCACGGAAGATCACTTCGCTGGCCTGGGTCGGCAGGCTGATCATGTTCTGCCGCGGGATCGGCCCGTAGTAGCCGGAGTTGCGCAGGTCGTTGCTGATGATGTCAGCCATGTCTTCGGGCAGCACGCTGCCGCCCTGCACGCCGAACGGCACTACTGCAATGGGAGTGGCCCGGTCGCTACCGCTGGTGACCAGGATGTTCTTCTCTTCTGCCATGGCCATGCCTGCCACGCAGCAGAGCAAGACCAGGAGTCCTCTCAGACGTTTAATCACAACGCTAGATCCTCAGGTGTAAATGTCATCTTGAATGAACGATACGGATTGAAATCGCTCGGCTTCAAGCCCTGCATCTCGGTCAACCGACCAATGTTCTTCACCGCGGCCACGGCCGAGCTGTCGAACGGACCGTCGCCACTGGACTTGGCCACACTCACGTTGGTGATGGTGCCGTCCGGCAGCATGTTGATCTGCAGAACTACCGTCATGCCCTTGCGCGCAGATGGCGGGCGCGCCCAACCTTCGGCCGCGCGCATACGGATCAGGTCGTCGAAGTCGCCGGCCACCTGGTCACCCTGCTCGTCGGCCAGCGCCTGCTGCCGCTCGGTGGTATCGGACAACAGCTCGGCGAGCGCCTGGGCCTTCTTGTCTTCCGCCGCCTTGCGGGCCGCTTCCTGTGCCTTTTTCTTCTGGGCGTCTGCCGCGGCCTTTTTCTTGGCCTCTTCAGCTGCCTTCTTCTTCGCGTCCTCGGCCGCCGCTTTCTTCTTGGCGTCCTCGGCTGCTTTTTTCTTCGCGTCTTCGGCGGCTTTCTTCTTCGCCTCTTCCGCGGCTTGTTTCTTGGCTTCTTCCTCGGCCTGTTTCTTGGCCTCTTCCTCAGCCTTCTTCTTGGCGATGTCGGCCTGTTGCTTTTCAGCGGCCTTCTTCGCCTCCTCGGCTTTCTTGGCTTCGGCGGCCTTCTTCTGCTCGGTGGCCTTGGCGGCCTCCTCAGCCTTCTTCGCCTCGGCGGCTTCGCGAGCCTCCTCGGCCTTTTGAGCGGCGTCGGCTTTCTTTTGTTCCGCGGCCTTCACGGCCTCCTGCTCGACCTTCTTCTGCTCCAGCTGCTCGACCTCGGTCTGGCGCGAAGCGGTCTTCTTCGCCTCCCCGGCAATCTTCTGATTGGTCTGGGTGGTCGCCTGGCTCTTGGACTTGAGCTGGTAGAGCGTGGCCTGGACGATGGGCTTGGACGGCGGCAGCTCGGGGGTCATGGCAAAGCTGACGAACAGCATGCCGAACACCAGCACATGCAGGCCAATGGCCCAGACACTGGGCCAGAAGTAGCTTTCCGAGGCGGATGGCTCTCGCTGCTGCATCAGGGCGCCTCGGTAATCAGGCCAACGTTACCGACACCGGCCTTCTGCAACCCGCCCATGGCGCCCATGACCGCGCCGTAGTCGACGGCCTTGTCGCCACGGATGAAGACCTGGGTCTGCTTGCCCTGGTCACGGCCGGCGGCGATGATCTTGGTCACCGCACCGGTCATTTCCGGCAAGGTCATGGCCTTGTCCATCTGCTTGTCGGTGTCGACTTCGCTGCCAAGGTTCCAGTAGTAGGTCTTGTCGGCCTTGATCGAGATGGTCAGGACCTGGACGTTGTTGTCCTGCGGCAGGGCTTCACTGGAAACCTTGGGCAGGTCCACCTTCACGCCCTGGTTGAGCATGGGGGCGGTCACCATGAAGATGACCAGCAGCACCAGCATCACGTCGATGTAGGGCACCACGTTCATCTCGGCGACCGGCTTGCGTTTGTGGCGAACTCGGGCCATGGGTTTCTACCTGATCACTCTTCGCTGGTGTGTACTTTGCGGTGCAGGATCGCCTGGAACTCGTCGGCGAAGGTGTAGTAGCGGCCAATCAGCACTTCACTGCGCGCGGCAAAACGGTTGTAGGCGATAACGGCCGGGATCGCGGCGAACAGGCCGATCGCGGTGGCGATCAGGGCCTCGGCGATACCGGGAGCCACGGTGGCCAGGGTCGCCTGTTGGGCGCTGGCCAGGCCGCGGAACGAGTTCATGATGCCCCACACGGTACCGAACAGGCCGATGTACGGGCTGGTGGAACCGACGGTGGCCAGGAACGGCAGGCTCTGCTCGAGCTTTTCTTCCTCGCGGGAAATGGCTACGCGCATGGCACGACCGACACCTTCCATGACCGCGTCCGGGTCGACACCCGGCTGCTGGCGCAGGCGCGAGAACTCCTTGAAGCCGGCACGGAAGACCTGCTCGACACCCGAGTCCGGGTCAGGGTTGCTGCCTGCCTGACGGTACAGCTTGGACAGGTCGATGCCCGACCAGAAGCGCTCTTCGAAAGCGTCCAGTGCACGACGACCGGCGCGCAGCATGGTGCTGCGCTGGAAGATCATGATCCAAGAGGTCACCGAGGCTGCCACGAGGGTCAGCATTACCAGCTGAACCACGACACTGGCATTGGCGACCAGGCTCCACATGGAGGTATGGTCGACGACGTTTGCTTCCACGCTTATTCTCCTGCGTTCGATTGAGTACCCGCGCCGTCCGCCAGGAATGCGTCGCGCAGTTCTGGGGGAATGGCCCGGGGTTTGAAAGTGTCGGCGCGCACGGCGGCCACCAGGAACTGCCCCTCGCAGAGCAGCACTTCATCCTGTGTTCGCCACACCTGCTGCACGAAGCGCAGGCTGGCACGATTCAATTCAAGCACTTGCGCGGTCACCCGCAGCTCATCGTCCAGGCGGGCCGGCGCGTGATAGCGCGCCTCGCTGGAATGGACCACGAACAACAGGTTGTCCTGCGCCAGCTGGGCCTGGGAGAACCCCAGGTGCCGCAGCCGCTCGGTGCGGGCGCGCTCCATGAACTTGAGGTAGTTGACGTAATACACCACGCCACCGGCGTCGGTATCCTCGTAATAGACGCGACAGCGGTGTGCGAACGGTTCCAGCCCATTTTGCGCGCGCATACTCTAGTGGTTACTCCTGAACTTGCCAATCCGCCCCGGCAACTGTTTTTGCATCGATAATGTCGTATTGCCAGCGAGCCTGTGGCATGCCAGCGGTAGGACCACGGAAATCCCGATTCGATCTGTCATTCGTCGTCCTGGGCGGCATATTCACCACCTTCACAGAAACGCCCGGGGATATTCAGGCCGAAATGCAGGTAGGCGTGCCGGGTCACCACGCGGCCCCGCGGGGTGCGCATGATGTAGCCCTGCTGAATCAGATAGGGTTCGAGCACGTCCTCGATGGTGTGACGCTCCTCGCCGATCGCCGCGGCAATGTTGTCGAGCCCCACCGGACCGCCGTCGAACTTCTCGATCATGGTCAGCAGCAGACGCCGGTCGGAGTGATCGAAGCCACGTTCGTCGACATCCAGCAGGTTCAGCGCCATGTCCGCGACGGCCTTGGTGATCTCGCCCTTGCCACGCACCTCGGCAAAGTCGCGCACCCGCCGCAGCAGGCGATTGGCGATCCGCGGCGTGCCCCGCGCCCGACGGGCGATCTCGAAGGCGCCCTTGTCGTCCATCGGCAGCCCGAGAATACCGGCCGAACGGCTGACGATGGTGGCCAGGTCCTTGTTGCTGTAGAACTCCAGGCGCTGGACGATGCCGAAACGGTCGCGCAGCGGGTTGGTCAGCATGCCGGCGCGGGTGGTGGCGCCGACCAGGGTGAACGGCGGCAGGTCGAGCTTGATCGAGCGCGCGGCCGGGCCTTCGCCGATCATGATGTCCAGCTGGAAGTCTTCCATCGCCGGATAGAGCACCTCCTCGACCACTGGTGACAACCGGTGGATCTCGTCGATGAACAGCACGTCATGGGGCTCGAGGTTGGTCAGCATCGCCGCGAGGTCGCCCGGGCGCTCGAGAATCGGGCCCGAGGTACTCTTGACCGACACGCCCATCTCCTGGGCAATGATGTTGGCCAGGGTAGTCTTGCCCAGGCCCGGCGGGCCGAAGATCAGGGTATGGTCGAGGGACTCGTTGCGCCCGCGCGCGGCCTGGATGAACAACGCCATCTGCTCGCGCACCACCGGCTGGCCGATGTACTCGTCCAAGCGCAGCGGGCGGATCGCGCGGTCCTGGACTTCTTCGCGGTCGCGGCCACTGGCGGCGATCAGGCGGTCGGTCTCGATCACTTGGTAATCATCCCTTTAAGGCTGCGACGGATCAGCTCCTCGCTGCTCAGGCCCGCCTTGTCCTTGATCGCGGCAATCGCCTTGCTCGCTTCCTGTGGCTTGTAGCCCAGGGAGACCAGGGCACTGACCGCGTCGGCCTCGGCCGAGGACTCACTGGCCACCGGCAGCGGGCCGTCGGAGACCAGGGTGAACATCGCCGGGGAGGTTTCCCAGGCCTTGAAGCGGTCCTTGAGCTCGACCAGCAGGCGCTCGGCGGTTTTCTTGCCGACGCCGGGCACGCGTACCAGGACCGAGGCGTCCTGGGCCTGCACGCAGCGCACCAGCTCGTCCACTTCCAGCCCTGACATCAGCGCCAGCGCCAACTTTGGCCCCACGCCGTTCAGGCGGATCAGCTCGCGGAACAGCTCGCGCTCGCGCTTTTCGGCGAAGCCATAGAGCAGGTGGGCGTCTTCGCGCACCACCAGGTGGGTGTGCACGGTCACTGGCTCGCCGACCTTGGGCAGGCGATACAGGGTGGTCATCGGCACTTCCAGCTCATAGCCCACGCCGTTGACGTCGATAATCAGGTGCGGCGGCTGTTTTTCCGCCAGGGTGCCACGCAAACGTCCAATCACGTTCCGATCCTTCCTCTCGGGCGCCGGTCGAAAACCGGTCCACCCTATCAGCAAATGCGCCGGGAGCGCGCGTCACCCGGACAAAATGTGTATCAGCGCATGAAGCGGTTACAGACGCAAGCGTCCGCCGCGCCGCCGCGCCGTCGCCAGCCCGTGGGGAATCAGGCTGGAACGGGTATGGGCATGGCACAGGGCGATTGCCAGGGCGTCAGAGGCGTCGATCTGCGGCTTCTGGGTCAGCTTGAGCAGGTGCATGACCATCATCATCACCTGCTCTTTATTGGCCCCGCCGGTGCCGGCCACGGCCTGCTTGACCTGGCTGGCGCTGTACTCGGCGATCTCCAGGCCCGCTTCGGCCGCGGCAACGATGGCCGCGCCCCGGGCCTGGCCCAGCTTGAGCGCCGAATCGGCGTTGCGCGCCATGAACACGCGCTCGATGCCCATGGTCACCGGGCCATGCTCGCGGATGATCTCGCTCACCCCGCGAAAGACGATCTGCAGACGCTCGGGCAGCTCACCTCCACCGGTGCGAATACAGCCCGACGCCACGTACTCGCAGCCACGGGCGGTCTGGCGGACCACACCGAAGCCGGTGATGCGCGAGCCGGGGTCGATACCAAGAATCAGGGTCATAACGTGTGCAGTCAGTCGTGGATGCGTAAGGTTTTTCTGGATGAAATCGCGGGGCAAGCCTACTCCCACGCCAGCATTTGCCGGCCTCGTGGGAGCGGGCTTGCCCCGCGATTACGCCAGTACAGGCGCACGGATAGCCGAAAGCTTATCAGCCCAGCGTTTCCATGATCTCATCCGAGATCTGCGCATTGGAGTAGACGTTCTGCACGTCGTCCAGGTCCTCGAGCATGTCGATCAGCTTGAGCACCTTCTCCGCGCCGTCCTTGTCCAGCTCGGCGCTGGTGGTCGGCTGCATCACGATCTCGGCGTCCGAGGCCTTGAAGCCGGCCTCTTCGAGCGCATTGCGCACGGCGTAGAAGCTGTTGAACGAGGTGAACACCTCGAAGGAGCCGTCGTCGTTGGCCACCACGTCGTCGGCGTCGGCCTCCATCGCGGCTTCCATCAGCGCGTCCTCGTCGACCTTCAGTTCAGCAGCGAAGCTGATCTGCCCCTTGCGCTCGAACAGGTAGGCCACCGAGCCGTCGGTGCCCAGGTTGCCACCGCACTTGGTGAAGGCATGGCGCACGGCTGCGGCGGTACGGTTGCGGTTGTCGGTCATGGCCTCGACCATGATCGCCACGCCGCCCGGGCCGTAGCCCTCGTAGCTCAGCTCTTCGACGTTGTCGCTTTCGTTGGTGCCGGCACCACGGGCCACGGCGCGATCGATGATGTCGCGGCTCATGTTGGCACCCAGGGCCTTGTCCAGCGCCAGACGCAGGCGCGGGTTGGAGGCCGGGTCAGGGCCGCCCTGCTTGGCCGCGACGGTCAGTTCGCGGATCCACTTGGTGAAGACCTTGCCTCTCTTGGCATCCTGGCGCTCTTTGCGGTGCTTGATGTTCGCCCACTTGGAATGACCAGCCATAACGACTCCGAATCCTTGAAACAGAAACAGGTTCCGCCCCGAAGGGCGGAACGTGAAGAATCCTGCGCGTCAAGCGCGGGGGCACCCCGTTACCGGGGCGCCCCGGTCGATCACTCGACCTTGGTCTGCTCGCGCAGACGGATGTGCAGCTCACGCAGGGCCTTGGCGTCGACCAGGCCTGGGGCCTGGGTCATGACGCACGCGGCGCTCTGAGTTTTCGGGAAGGCGATCACTTCACGGATCGACTGGGCGCCGGTCATCAGCATGACCAGGCGGTCCAGGCCGAAGGCCAGGCCACCGTGAGGCGGCGCGCCGAACTTCAGGGCGTCGAGCAGGAAGCCAAACTTCTCTTCCTGTTCCGCCGCTTCGATACCGAGCAGACGGAAGACAGCCTGTTGCATCTCTTTGCGGTGGATACGGATCGATCCGCCACCCAGCTCGGTGCCGTTCAGGACCATGTCGTAGGCACGCGACAGCGCGGTGGCCGGGTTGGCCTCCAGCTCTTCGGGGGTGCACTTCGGCGCGGTGAACGGGTGGTGCAGCGCGGTGAAGCTGCCGTCTTCGTTCTCTTCGAACATCGGGAAGTCGACGACCCACATCGGCGCCCACTCGCAGGTCAGCAGCTCGAAGTCGTGGCCCAGGCGGATACGCAGCGCGCCCAGGGCCTCGCTGACGATCTTGAACTTGTCGGCACCGAAGAACACGATGTCGCCATCAACGGCACCCACGCGATCGAGGATGTTGTTGAGGTTGGCCTCGGGAATGTTCTTGACGATCGGCGACTGCAGACCCTCGACACCCTTGGCGCGCTCGTTGACCTTGATGTAGGCCAGGCCCTTGGCACCGTAGATGCCGACGAACTTGGTGTACTCGTCGATCTTGCTGCGCGGCATGCTGGCGCCGCCCGGCAGGCGCAGGGCGGTAACGCGGCACTTCGGATCGTTGGCGGGACCGGCGAAGACCTTGAAGTCGACATCCTTCAGCTGGTCGGCGACGTCGACCAGTTCCAGCGGAATACGCAGGTCCGGCTTGTCGGAACCGTAGCGGCGCATGGCTTCTTCGAAGGTCATGTGCGGGAATTCACCGAACTCGAGGTCCAGCACTTCCTTGAACAGCTTGCGGATCATGCTTTCGGTCAGGCCCATGATCTCGGATTCGTCGAGGAAGCTGGTCTCGATGTCGATCTGGGTGAATTCCGGCTGGCGGTCGGCGCGCAGGTCTTCGTCACGGAAGCACTTGGCGATCTGGTAGTAGCGGTCGAAGCCGGCGACCATCAGCAGTTGCTTGAACAGCTGCGGCGACTGCGGCAGGGCGAAGAAGCTGCCGGCGTGGGTACGGCTCGGCACCAGGTAGTCGCGCGCGCCTTCAGGGGTGGCGCGGGTCAGGATCGGCGTTTCGACGTCGAGGAAGCCGTTTTCGTCGAGGAAACGACGGATGCTGCTGGTGATGCGCGAACGCAGGCGCAGCTTGTCGGCCATTTCCGGACGGCGCAGGTCGATGAAGCGATAGCGCAGGCGGGTTTCCTCGCCGACGTCGGAGTATTCGTTCAGCGGGAACGGCGGGGTTTCCGCTTCGTTGAGCACGTTCAGCTGGTAGCCAAGGATCTCGATGGCGCCGGACGCCATGTTGGCGTTCACCGCGCCTTCAGGGCGCTTGCGTACCTTGCCGGTGATCTGCACGACATATTCGCTGCGCACGCGGTCGGCGGCGGCGAAGGTTTCGGCGCGATCCGGGTCGAATACGACCTGGGCCATGCCTTCGCGGTCACGGATGTCGAGGAAAATCACCCCGCCGTGGTCGCGGCGACGATGGACCCAGCCGCAAAGGGTGACTTCCTGGCCGTCCAGGGACTCGTTCAGTTGGCCGCAATAATGGCTGCGCATCATGATCGTGGTTTCGCTTCTCGTGATTCGTGTGTTCGGTGGAGGTCTTGGCCGCCCAAGGGGCTAATACTGCAAGACCTGGCGGATGCAATTCAACTCAGTCGGCCTTGTCGCCGCCTGCCAGATTCTTTTTTGCCCCGGTCTTGAAGTCGGTCTCGTACCAGCCGTTGCCACTCAGGCGAAAGCCGGGGACCGACAGCAGCTTCTTCAATGCCGGCGCCTGGCACGCCGGGCAATCGGTCAGCGGCGCGGCACTGATCTTCTGCAACACCTCCATTTGGTGTTCGCAGGATGCACATTGATAGTCATACAGGGGCATGGGTGTCTCTCGTCAACCACATCGCACGCTGCCCAAGGCAGCAAAGAGCGGGATTATATATGGTAAAGGAGAGCAGTGCAGCCCGGCGATCAGTGCGCGTCTCGCGCTTCCTGCAGCCAGGCGACGCAGATCACCCTGACCAGGCCGCTGAAATTCTTCACCCCGCCATGGCGCAGGTGCACCTCACGATCCACATAGGACAACACGGCGCTCACCGAACAGCGGTTGGCCTGAGCAATACGCTCCAGGATGCGCCAATACACCACCTCCAGGCGCAGGCAGGTGGCAAAGCCGTTGAGCCGCACCGAGCGCGACACGGGCCCGGCCTGGGCCATGTCGAAATCCCGCCTGAACGGGTCGAGACGCGGATTACCTCCCCCCTGCCTTGCATTACCGTCGATACCACGTACCGGATCGCCCATCGCACCGCTCCATCGTCACGAGACCACACACCCGTTCGTCGGTCGAACGAGTCCAGGACCGTCATGAAGCGCCACCGATCAGGCCGATAGCAGCGGCAAACCCTTCCCCACAAACGCCCGGGCCCGATACCGCCAGTGGTATCGGGCCCGGTTTCATTGAGCAGAACGACAAGCAACCGGCAATCAGTTCCCGTCGAGCAGGACCCGCAACATCCACGCCGTTTTCTCGTGGACCTGCATGCGCTGGGTCAGCAGGTCGGCGGTCGGCTCGTCACTGACCTTGTCCACCACCGGGAAGATGCTGCGGGCGGTGCGCACCACCGCCTCCTGTCCCTGCACCAGCTGGCGGATCATTTCCTCGGCGGGCGGCACGCCCTCCTCTTCCTTGATCGAGGAGTGGCGGGCATAGAAGGCATAGGAGCCCGGCGCCGGGAAGCCCAGGGCGCGAATGCGCTCGGCGATCGAGTCGACCGCCAGGGCCAGTTCGTTGTATTGCTCCTCGAACATCAGGTGCAGGGTGCGGAACGACGGACCGGTGACGTTCCAATGGAAGTTATGGGTTTTCAGATACAGCACATAGGTATCCGACAACAGGCGGGACAACCCATCGACGATGGACTTGCGATCTTCTTCACTGATACCGATATCGATTGCCATGAAGCTCCCCTTTCCATAAGGCTTGATCATCAAGCGGGCAGCAAACACTCTAACAAGAGTTGCCGCCCGGCGCATGCGGCACAGGGCCGCCCGCGCCAGCCGGTTTGAGAAGCCTGCGTCTTTGCTGTTAAATAGGCAGTGTGCCACCCGTGCGGATTGTCAATGCCGGGTGCATAGGCTGGCCCGCCACGTTTTCGCGCCTACTCGTTCACGCGCACCGTGCGACCAGCTCATCCTGTGATCGGCCTTATCAATGTGAGCCAAACCAATGTTCAAGATCGTCCATCTGGTGACGGGCCTGGCAGCGTTGCTGCTATCGCTCATACCTAGCCTGAAAGCTGACGCAACACCCTTCCTGCAACAACCCGAGGCCGTCTACCTGGCGTTGCTCGGACTCATCAACCTGGTCATCGCCCCGGTACTGCCGCAGTACTACAAAGGCCTGCGCCAGCAACTGCAACACGCTGCCAGCCTGCTGCTGGTGCTGGCCGTGGTGCTGCAGACCGTGACCCTGCTGGCCCGTCCGGAGCTGGGCAACCTGCCAGCCCTGGCCTGCGCTGTCCTGGCCAGCGCCCTGCACCTGATTGCCGGCTTCGTTCGCGGCACGCGAAAGGCCCGCTCCAGCCAAGGCACCTCGCATGACGTCGGCAATCGCGATACCGGCACCGTGAAGTGGTTCAACACGTCCAAGGGCTTCGGTTTCATCTCCCGCGACTCCGGTGACGATATCTTCGTGCACTTTCGCGCCATCCGCGGCGAGGGCCACCGGGTGCTGGTCGAAGGCCAGCGCGTGGAGTTCTCGGTGATGCACCGCGACAAGGGCCTGCAGGCCGAAGACGTGGTCGCCGTCGCGCGCCGCTGACCCTTTGCCGCCGCCGTACTCAATAATGAGGCGGCGGCGCTTCCTCTCCCCCGCCGCCCTGCTGGCCGGCCATCTCCTCGTAGCGCTTGATCAGCTCCGCCATCTGCAATTGCAAGCGCTCGATCGCCCGGCTCTGCTCGACAATCACATCATTGAGCGCCTGCAAGCTGTCATCCTGGAACGCCTGGCGGGTCTCCAGCTCGATCATGCGCATTTCCAGCTCCTGCGACATCCTCAAGCCTCCTTGAAGCTTTCACCCAGCAGCGCGCGCACTTGCTGGCGAATACCATCGACCTGCTCCTGGGTGTAGCCGATGGCCGGTACCTTGCCCCAGACCGGGGCAGGCCAGGCGGCATCGCCCTGGCGACGCACGATCACATGCATGTGCAACTGGCTGACCACATTGCCCAACGCCGCGACATTCATCTTGTCGGCGGCAAAGGCATCCTTCAGCACTTCGGCCAGGGCGGTGGTCTCGACCCACAGCTGCTGCTGGTCCGCCTCATCGAGCTCGAACACTTCGGTGATATCGGCGCGACGCGGCACCAGGATGAACCAAGGGTAGTTGGCATCCTTGCTCAGCAGCAGGCGGCACAGCGGCAGGTCGCCCAGTACCAGGGAATCCTCCTGCAGACGCGAATCAAGGGTGAACACGACAAACCTCCTCACTAGCGATACAGCCCTTCCAATCGGCCGGGCACAGGCGCGCAAGGATACTCCGCTTCGACATTTGCCACACCCGCCGACGTCGACGCGAGCCGCTTGTAGCACGCGAATGACAACACCGATGCCCCGCTTCGGTAACACTGCGCTACTTTTCGCACCAAAATGATGCCGTTCGTCAGGCCTTCGCCACACATCCTTCACATAAAACAGCCAGGATAAACAATCGACGGTAACACCTTGACTTGGAAGGCAGCTTCACACGCAAACGCAAGGGAGGATCGCACCCCGCCGACGAACTGGTCGCGGCCCGTGTTTGCGGAGGTTTCCCAACCCCTTTCAAGGCAAATGTGAAAATTTCATCAAGCGTTCGTGATTTTGAGCACGCTTGTTGCATTCGCTTCACGCCAAGTCGGCACGACCCCTGCATTGCAGGGTGAACGCGACAAATAACAACAGCGGCATCGGATAAACCAGGGAGTTTCACAAGCCGTACTTTGTATTTATACAAATATGACGGTTTCGAGACAGCGCTGGAGTTGTACGCCCTTATATGACAGGCGTGATTTGCGACATGGAGACAACCAACAGCGACATGGCCATAAAGTTACCGAAAGGTTGTTTCTGCCCATATCGCCAAGAATAGTCCGCGTGATATACATTTTCGCCGACATAACAAGAAAGAGCCGGCCCCATAACTAAAATACCCGGGTGCGGCGGTACTCTTCCTAAAAACCAAAGGAGCAAATCACGATGCGCGTGATGAAGTGGAGCATGATCGCCCTGGCCGTAGCGGCAGGGACTTCGCAGCTGGCTATCGCCTCTTCGCAGGACGAGTCCAAGGGCTTCGTCGAAGACAGCAAGCTGAATGTTAAGACCCGGATGCTGTATTTCAGCCGTGACTTCCGTAATGCCCCGGCTGGCGACCAGAGCCGTGCAGAAGAAACAGGCCTGGGCTTCCATGGCACCTTCGAGTCCGGCTTCACCCAAGGCACCGTCGGCGTCGGCGTCGACGCCATCGGCCTGCTGGGCGTCAAGGTTGACAGCGGCAAGGGCCGCGCCGGCACCGGCCTGTTCCCTACCGGCTCTGACGGCCGCTCGGAAGACGATTACTCCAAGGGCTACGGCGCGGTCAAATTCCGTATTTCCGACACCGTCCTGAAATATGGCGGCCAGTACACCGCCATGCCGGTCTTTGCCACCGACGACAGCCGACTGCTGCCTGAAGTTGCCGAAGGCTTCTTGCTGACCAGCAAGGAAATCAAGGGCCTGGAACTGAACGCCGGTCACTTCACCCGTCTCGATGCACAGGCGGCAAGCTATAAGGACAGCATCGGTGGTCTCAACGATGCGCGTGAGAAGCGCCCTGGTCTGACCGAAGCGAACGTCTTCGGTGGCACCTACGCCATCACCGACAGCCTGAGCACCACCCTGTACTACTCCCGCGTCGAAGACCACTTCCGCAAGTGGTACGGCAACGTCAATTGGGCGCTGCCGATCAGCGACAAGCAAGGCCTGGTGTTCGACTTCAACATCTATGACACCAAGTCCATCGGTGAAAACCGCACCGGCGCCTTCGTCAAGAAAGCGGATGGCACCAACGAGCTCGACAACATCGCCGCCAGCCTCTCGGCCGCTTACAACATCGGCGCGCACACCTTCACCCTGGCCTACCAGAAAGTCAGCGGCGACGGTGACTATGCCTATGGCGTCGACGGTGGCGGTACCGTGTTCCTGGCCAACTCCATCGCCCGTTCCGACTTCAACGCCGAAGACGAGAAGTCCTGGCAGGCCCGTTACGACCTGAACTTCGCCGAGTACGGGATCCCTGGCCTGACCTTCATGACCCGTTACGCTCGCGGCACCGGCGCCACCACCCGCACCACCGACGACGGCAAGGAATGGGAACGCGACATCGACGTCAAGTACGTCCTGCAAAGCGGCCCGGCCAAGGACCTGAGCCTGCGCGTGCGTCAAGCTACCTACCGCTCCGCGGACGGCGTGTACTACGGCTCCAACTCCATCGACGAACTGCGCCTGATCGTCGAGTACCCGCTGAGCATCCTGTAAACCCAGGTTTGCGACGCCCCAAGATGAAGAAGCCCGGCGATCGCCGGGCTTTTTCGTGGCTGACAGAAAAGCCTGACTGCTGCATTCTGTACGCTTTCGTTTCGCCCCCGTACAATGCGGGGTCATTTCACATTCAGGCAATCGACACGGCCCACCATGCGCACCAGTCAATATTTGCTCGCCACCCAGAAAGAAACCCCGGCCGATGCAGTGGTCATCAGCCACCAGCTCATGCTGCGCGCCGGCATGATCCGCAAACTGGCCTCCGGTCTGTACACCTGGCTGCCGATGGGCCTGCGGGTAATGCGCAAGGTCGAAGCCGTGGTCCGCGAAGAAATGAACGCCGCCGGTGCCCTCGAAGTGCTGATGCCGAGTATCCAGCCGGCTGAACTGTGGCAGGAATCCGGCCGCTGGGAGCAGTACGGCCCCGAGCTGCTGCGTCTGAAGGACCGCCACCAGCGCGACTTCTGCGTCGGCCCGACCCATGAAGAGGTCATCACCGACCTGGCGCGCAACGAGCTGTCCAGCTACAAGCAGCTGCCGCTGAACATGTACCAGATCCAGACCAAGTTCCGTGACGAGATCCGTCCGCGCTTCGGCCTGATGCGCGGCCGCGAGTTCATCATGAAGGACGCCTACTCCTTCCATGCCGACCAGGCTTCCCTGCAGGAAACCTACGACCGCATGCACCTGGCGTACTCCAACATCTTCACCCGCCTGGGCCTGGATTTCCGTCCGGTGCAGGCCGACACCGGCTCCATCGGTGGCAGCTACTCCCACGAATTCCATGTGCTCGCCTCCTCCGGCGAGGACGACGTGATCTTCAGCGACACCTCCGACTACGCCGCCAACATCGAGAAGGCCGAGGCCATCCCGCGTGAAACCGTGCGCCCGGCCCCGACCGAAGAGCTGCGCCTGGTCGACACCCCGAACGCCAAGACCATCGCCGAACTGGTGGAAAACTTCGGCCTGGCGATCGAGAAGACCGTCAAGACCCTGATCGTCCACGGCGCCGAGGAAGGCAAGCTGGTCGCCCTGATCGTCCGTGGCGACCATGAGCTCAACGAGATCAAGGCCGCCAAGCTGGAGCAGGTCGCCGACCCGCTGGTGATGGCTTCCGACGCCGAGCTGCGCGCCGCCATCGGTGCCGGCGCGGGCTCGCTCGGCCCGCTGAACCTGCCGCTGGAGTGCATCATCGACCGCTCGGTCGCCCTGATGAGCGACTTCGGCATCGGCGCCAACATCGACGACAAGCACTACTTCGGCGTCAACTGGGAGCGCGACCTGCCGGTTCCACAGGTCGCCGACCTGCGCAACGTGGTCGAGGGCGATCCGAGCCCGGACGGCCAAGGCACCCTGGTGATCAAGCGCGGCATCGAAGTCGGCCACATCTTCCAGCTCGGCACCAAGTACAGCGAGGCGCTCAAGTGCCAGGTGCTGGGTGAGAACGGCAAGCCTGTGGTGCTGTCCATGGGCTGCTACGGCATCGGCGTGTCCCGCGTGGTCGCTGCCGCCATCGAGCAGAGCTATGACGAAAAAGGCATCATCTGGAACGACGCCCTGGCACCGTTCCAGATCGCCCTGGTGCCGCTGCGCTACGAGACCGATGTGGTCCGTGAAGCCACCGACAAGCTGTATGCCGAACTGACCGCCGCCGGCTTCGAAGTGCTGCTGGACGACCGTGACAAGAAAACCAGCCCCGGCATCAAGTTCGCCGACATGGAGCTGATCGGCATTCCGCACCGCATCGTCGTCAGCGACCGCGGCCTTGCCGACGGCAACCTGGAATACAAGCACCGCACCGAATCGGAGGCCCAGGCACTGCCGCTCGCGGACGTGCTGACCTTCCTGCAGGCCCGCATCCGCCGCTGATAACCCGTTACGCGAGTGATCATGTCCAAGCGAAGTACCTACACCCTGGGGGGCGCCGCACTGTGCGGTGCCCTGCTCCTCAGCGGCTGCGCCAACCAGATGTCCCAGCGCAGCGACCACGAGGAGCGCGTCGAGCGCAAGCTGCTCGAGCACAGTCTGCAGATCGATGTCGGCGAGCCGAAGGTGATGGAGCTTCCGCAACGACGAGTGCGCGTCCATGAGCTCAAGCGCTTCGAGGTCACCGAGTTCGAGGTGACCCGCCGCTACGACCGCTACACCCCTTATCAACCCTGGCGGGAGCTCTACGAGATCCCGCTGGGCGCGGTGGCGGTGGTGGCCGGTATCGGTGCCAACGTGGTCAACGTGTTCGCCCTGGGCAACCTGCCGGACAGCATCACCCACGACTGGCTCAGCTATGGCGTGGCGGGCGTCAACCCGTTCATGAACGTGCCGTCCAACGGTCGCGCCCAGCAGAACCTGGCCGGCATCGACGAGGTCGAGAAAGGCAAGCGCGAGGAGTCCATCAGCCTGCCGTGGAACGAGCGCCTGGTCGAGGTCAAAGCCGGCAAGATGACCCACGAGCTGACCACCGACAAGAACGGTGTGCTGCGCCTGAACCTGCTCGACAGCCCGTTCTCCGAGCAGAACCTCAACCACATCGGCACCCTGCACCTGCAGGTGGTCGACGAGGACAACCAGGTGCGTGGCGACGCCAGCCTGCTGGTCAGCGGCAACCTGCGCGGCAAGTTGCTCGAGGCCCATGAGCTGATCTTCGACGATCTGGAGGACGATGATGTCGGTCAGTGGGTGCATCGGGTCAAGCGCCTGTCGGAGCTGGGGCTGGAAGAAGAAGCCAGTGAACTGGAACAGAGCCTGATCGAGCTGACCCGCAACGATCCGGAGCTGCAACAGGAGTTCCTGCAGACGCTGACCAAGGCCACCGGGCGCCTGGTGGCCGATCCGGGCGTGCAGTAACACGAAAAGGGGCTGCCTTGCCCCGCGATGGGCCGCAAAGCGGCCCCTCTTCATTTATCCTCGAACAACTCCAACTGCTCATGCGCCCCGCGCAGATCGCGCAGCCTCACCCCAACGCCCAGCAACCGCACCGGCTTGCCACCCCGGGCAAACGCCTGACTGAGCAACTGCCGGTAACTCTCCAGATCCCTACCCGCTCCCGCCTGCTCCAGGGTGGTCTGGCTGAAGTCATGGAACTTGACCTTGACGAAGGGCTTGTCGGGCCGATAGCTGCTGTCCATGCGCGCGATCCGCTCGCTCAGGCTGGCCAACAACTCCGGCAGCTTTTCCAGGCAACTATTCAGGTCGGGCAGGTCATGGTCGTAGGTATTCTCGACGCTGACCGACTGCCGCCGGCTGTCGTTCTGCACCGCCCGCTCGTCGATCCCCCGCGCCAGCCCCCACAGCCGCTCGCCAAAACTGCCAAACTCGCGAACCAGCGCCAGCCGCGACCAGTCGCGCAGCGACAGGCAGGTATCGATCCCCAGCCGCGAGAGCTTGTCCGCCGTCACCTTGCCGACTCCGTGCAAGCGCGCCACCGGCAGGTTCGCAACAAATTCCTCCACCTGGTCCGGAGTGATGACGAACAGGCCGTTGGGCTTGCGCCAGTCACTGGCAATCTTGGCCAGGAACTTGTTCGGCGCCACCCCGGCGGAAACCGTGATGTGCAGCTGCTGGGCCACTCGACGGCGAATATCCTCGGCAATGCGCGTGGCACTGCCGGCAAACCACTGGCTGTCGCTGACATCCAGATAGGCCTCGTCCAGCGACAAGGGCTCGATCAACTCGGTGTAGTCGCGAAAGATCGTATGGATCTCCCGCGACGCCTCGCGGTAGGCCTCGAAGCGCGGCTTGACGATCTCAAGGTCCGGACACAGCTTCAGGGCATGCCCGGACGCCATCGCCGAACGAACCCCGTAGGCACGCGCCTCATAGTTGCAGGTGGCGATCACCCCGCGCTGCCCCGGCTGCCCGCCCACCGCCATGGGGCGACCGACCAGGCGCGGGTCGTCACGCATCTCGATGGCGGCGTAGAAACAGTCACAATCAATGTGGATGATCTTGCGCAGGGACATGGACGACAGCCACTACTGTAAATTCATACAGATAGTATCCCATGCCCCCGCCCCGAAACAGCCTGCGCGGGATGATCGGTCTGCAAGCCCCGTCGCGACTGAGCCGCAGGCCGATCTCGGACGCTAAGGGTTTGAACAAAAAAGGATTTTCTTGAATTAATGCTTGACACCCGAAAGGAAATCCGTAGAATTCGATCTCACAGGCGCGGGATGGAGCAGCCTGGTAGCTCGTCGGGCTCATAACCCGAAGGTCGTCGGTTCAAATCCGGCTCCCGCAACCATATTCAAGAAAAGGCCACTGTTTCGACAGTGGCCTTTTTTATTGCATTTCGATTTTCTATTATTAAAAAACCACGAAAAATCAAGCAGTAACGCTTGACAGCAAACTAGAAATCGGTAGAATTCGGATCCACAGGCGCGGGATGGAGCAGCCTGGTAGCTCGTCGGGCTCATAACCCGAAGGTCGTCGGTTCAAATCCGGCTCCCGCAACCAGATTCAAAAAAAGGCCACTGTTTCGACAGTGGCCTTTTTTATTGTCTGTTGATCAGCCAAGCGACGTTGTACTTAACGTACGCACTTGACAACTCACGACCAATCCGTATAATGCGCCCCTCTGACGCGGGATGGAGCAGCCTGGTAGCTCGTCGGGCTCATAACCCGAAGGTCGTCGGTTCAAATCCGGCTCCCGCAACCATATTCGTCAGAACAAGCCCCGCCTGTCGCAAGACAGTGCGGGGTTTGTTGCATTCAGGCCCCGTATAAAAGCCAATTGCCCCTTCCCCGCTACCTGCCTCCCTTGCCGCGCCCCTGCGGCTGAATGAACTATCTTTAACTATCCTGAAACAGATAAAGACGCCGGCCCGGAGTAATATTCGGATACGTTTTCCAAAGGGACTTTCACTTGGCCGTACCTCGCCTTCACCTCGCGCAGACCGCACGAGGCACCCCATGACCGCCCCCACTCCCGAAACCCAGGCACCGCTGACGGCGGCCTTGCCCACGGCTGCCCAGCGCCTGCCCTGGCTGGAGCGCCTGAGCAAGTACCGCCAACCGCTGGGGCTGGCAGTGACCTTGGTGCTGTTCGCCATGGGCCTGATCGCCTGTCGCCACCTGCTGAGCGAACTGGACATCTATGCCCTGCACGATGCCATGCTCAGCGTGCCGGCCAATGCACTGCTCGGCGCGGTCCTGGCCACCGTGGTCGGTTTCGTCATCCTGCTGGGCTATGAATGGTCGGCCAGCCGCTACGCGGCCGTGCAACTGCCGCCCCGCACCCTGGTGCTGGGCGGCTTCAGTGCCTTCGCCATCGGCAACGCCATTGGCCTGTCGATGCTGTCTGGCGGTTCAGTACGCTATCGCCTCTACGCGCGCCAAGGCCTGGGCGCAGCGGAAGTCGCGCGCATGACGGTCTTTGCCAGTCTCTCGCTGGGCTGCGCCCTCCCGCCCCTTGCGGCACTGGCCACCCTGAGCGATCTGCCGGCGGCGGCAACCGCACTGCGCCTGCCAGCACCGCTGCTGGGCGGTATCGCAGTCGCCGTGCTGGTGGTGGCCGCCGCCCTGGTGATGGGCCTGTATCGTCGTCGCCTGCCCGAACAACCACTGGCCGACAGTCTGCTGGTGCAGTTCGGCCGCCGCACCCTGCGCCTGCCGGGCGCCCGACTGACCGCGCTGCAACTGCTGATCACCGCCCTGGATGTCGCCGCCGCCGCCACCGTGCTCTACCTGCTGCTGCCAGAAGCACCGCCGTTCGGCGCCTTCGTGCTGGTCTACCTGCTCGCCCTCGCCGCTGGCGTGCTCAGCCATGTGCCGGGCGGCGTCGGCGTGTTCGAGGCGATCCTGCTGGCGGCCTTCGCCAACCAGCTGGGGGCCGCGCCGCTGGCCGCCGCGCTGCTGCTGTACCGACTGATCTACGTGGTCCTGCCGCTGCTGGTGGCCTGTGTGCTGTTGCTGGCCAACGAAGCTCGCCGCCTGATGGTCACCCAGCAGGCGATCCGCGCCGCATCGGGCTTGGCCGCACCGGTGCTGGCGATCCTGGTGTTCCTGTCCGGCGTGGTGCTGCTGTTCTCCGGCGCCACCCCGGAAATCGACAGCCGCCTGGAACACATGGGCTTCCTGATCCCGCACCGCCTGATCGATGCCTCGCACTTCGGCGCCAGCCTAATCGGCGTGCTCTGCCTGCTGCTCGCCCAGGGCCTGCGCCGTCGCCTGTCGGCCGCCTGGCTGCTGACCACGGTGCTGCTGCTGGTGGGCGCGGTCTTGTCGTTGCTCAAGGGCTTCGACTGGGAAGAAGCCAGCCTGATGTGCTTCACCGCCGCCCTGCTGGCGCTGTTCCGCCGCTCGTTCTACCGTCCCAGCCGCCTGTTGGAGCTGCCGTTCTCGCCGGTGTACCTGGTGGCCAGCGCCTGCGTGGTCGGCGCCTCGGTGTGGTTGCTGCTGTTCGCCTACCAGGACGTGCCCTACACCCACAAGCTGTGGTGGCAGTTCACCCTCGACGCCGACGCGCCGCGCGGCCTGCGCGCCGCCCTCGGCAGCGCCGTGCTGCTGGTGATCGTCGCCCTGACCTGGCTGCTGCGTACCGCCCGCCCGGTCATCCACCTGCCTACCGACGACGAGTTGCAACGCGCCAACCGCATCCTGCTGGCCTCCGACCAGCCCGACGGCGGCCTGGCCCTGACCGGCGACAAGGCACTGCTGTTCCACCCCAACGACAACGCCTTCCTCATGTACGCCCGCCGCGGCCGCAGCCTGGTGGCCCTGTACGATCCGATCGGCCCTGCCCAGGAGCGCGCCGAGATGATCTGGCAGTTCCGCGACCTGTGCGACCTGCACCATGCCCGCCCGGTGTTCTACCAGGTGCGGGCGGAGAACCTGCCGTTCTACATGGACATCGGCCTGACCGCGATCAAGCTCGGCGAAGAGGCCCGGGTCGACCTGCGGCGCTTCGACATCGAAGCCAAGGGCAAGGAGATGAAGGACCTGCGCTACACCTGGAACCGGGGCGGACGCGACGGCCTGAGCCTGGAGATCCATGAACCCGGCCAGGCGCCGCTGGCCGAACTCAAGGAAATCTCCGACGCCTGGCTCGGCGGCAAGAACGTGCGCGAGAAAGGCTTCTCCCTCGGCCGCTTCAGCCCCGAATACCTGCAGCATTTCCGCATCGCGCTGATCCGCTTCCAGGGTCGCCCGGTGGCCTTCGCCAACCTGCTGGAGACCCACAGCAATGAACTGGCCAGCCTCGACCTGATGCGCGCGCACCCGGAAGCGCCGAAGCTGACCATGGAATTCATGATGGTCGGCCTGATCCTGCACTACAAGAGCCATGACTATGGCCGTTTCAGCCTGGGGATGGTCCCCCTCTCCGGCTTGCAGCCGCGCCGTGGCGCCCCCTTGACCCAGCGCCTGGGCTCGATGGTGTTCCAGCGCGGCGAGCAGCTCTACAACTTCCAGGGCCTGCGGCGCTTCAAGGACAAGTTCCAGCCGGACTGGGAACCCCGCTACATGGCCGTGCCGGCCGGGCTCGACCCGCTGGTGGCACTGGCTGACACCGCTGCCCTGATCGCTGGCGGCCTGACTGGATTGGTGAAACGTTGATGATCCGACGCTATTGGTTGTACGTACTGATTCCCCTGCTGCTGGCCGTGCTGGCCGGCGGCGCGGCCTTCTGGCTGTGGACCCGGCCGGCGCCCGAGGCGCGCCTGGAGCACCTCACCCTCGACGACGGCAGCGCCCTGACCCGCGCCACCCCCGGCGTGCATGCCAAGGCCCGGGTGGCCATCGGCGTGCCCCAGGACCAGGCCCTGACCGACAAGCAATTGCTCGACCTGAGCCAGGCTGGCGAAGCCCAATTGGTGCAGGTGATCCTGCCGCCCGCCGACTGCGCCAAGCAGCAGGCGGCAATGGACCAGGCCCTCACCCGCCTGGCCGACAAGCCGACCCTGGTCGCCGGCATCGGCCCGGGCGCGGCCCAGGCCTGGCGCTGGCTGGCCGCGCAGGGCGACGACAAGGCCCGGGCCATCTCGGTGGACTTCACCCTCGAGCAACCCGGCTGCCAGGCCGCCCTGCCCAAGTCCGCCGCCCACGGCCACTGGAACGTGGCCTGGAACGACAACCCGGATGACGCCAGCGCCGCCTTCGTGCGCGACCAGGCCAACGCCGAGACCAGCATCGCCGACTACGACATTCACCTGCCCCAGGTGCTCAAGGCCCAGCTGACCCAGGCCCTGGTCGGCCACGACGGCAATGCCCTGGCGATCCCGGTGGTGGAAGTTCCGGCCGGGCAGACCACCGACACCGTGACCCTGTTCCTGTCCGGCGACGGCGGCTGGCGCGACCTGGACCGCGACGTGGCCGGCGAGATGGCCAAGCTCGGCTACCCGGTGGTGGGCATCGACACCCTGCGCTACTACTGGCAGCACAAGACCCCGGAACAGAGCGCCGCCGACCTGTCCGAACTGATGCAGCACTACCGCCAGAAATGGGGCACCAAGCGCTTCGTGCTGACCGGTTACTCGTTCGGCGCCGACGTGCTGCCGGCCATCTACAACCGCCTCTCCGAGGAAGACCAGAAGCGCATCGACGCGGTGATCCTGCTGGCCTTCGCCCGCAGCGGCAGCTTCGAGATCGAGGTGGAGGGCTGGCTGGGCAAGGAAGGCCAGGAGGCCCCGACCGGGCCTGAGATGGCCAGGTTGCCGGCAGCGAAGGTGGTATGCATCTACGGCGTGGAAGAGACCGACGAAAGCGGCTGCACCGACAAGACGGCCGTGGGCGAACGCATGAAGCTGCCGGGCGGCCATCACTTCGACGAGAACTACCCGGCGCTGGCCAAGCGCCTGATCGGTGAGATCGAGACCCGCCAGGGAAAGGCCAACGTCGCTGAGAAATGATGGGGAAAGGGGCCGCTTTGCGGCCCATCGCGGGGCAAGCCCGCTCCTACAGGGCCTGTGTAATCCTTGTGGGAGCTGGCTTGCCCCGCGATGTTTGCGCCATCAGATCTCGACCTGCGTCCCCAGCTCGATCACCCGATTGAGCGGCAGGTTGAAGAACCGCAGGTTGCCGTTGGCGTTCTTCAACAGGAACGCGAACAGGTTCCCGCGCCAGCGCGACATGCCCTCGAGGCGTGAGGCAATCACCGTTTCCCGGCTGAGGAAATAGGTGGTGCGCATCGGGCTGAAGTCCAGCTCATCCAGATGGCACAGCTTCAGCGCCGCCGGCACGTCCGGCTCGTCCATGAATCCGAAGTGCAGCAGCACCCGGAAGAACCCGTCGCCATAGGCTTCCACCTCGAACCGCTCCTGCTCCGGCACCCGTGGACGGTCCTCGCTGACCACCGTCAGCAGCACCACCTGGCTGTGCAGTACCTGGTTGTGCAGCATGTTGTGCAACAGCGCATGGGGCACGGCATCGGGCCGGGCGGTGAGGAACACCGCGGTGCCCTCGACCCGGTGCGGCGGCTGCACGCGGATGCTGCCGATGAACACCGGCAACGGCAAACCGCCCTCGTCGATGCGATCTACCAGGATCTGCTTGCCGCGCTTCCAGGTGCTCATCAGCACAAACAACACAATCCCCGCCAGCACCGGGAAGGCACCGCCCTGGACGATCTTCGGCACGTTGGCGGCGAAGAACAGCCCGTCGACGAACAGGAAGCCCACCAACAGCGGGACCGCCAGCACCGGTGGCCACTTCCACAGCAGCAGCATGACCGCCGAGACCAGGATGGTGGTCATCAGCATGGTACCGGTCACCGCCACGCCATAGGCCGCAGCGAGGGCGCCGGACGACTCGAAGCCGATCACCAGCAGCACCACGCCGACCATCAGCGTCCAGTTCACCGCGCCGATGTAGATTTGCCCCTGCTCGTCGCTGGAGGTGTGCTGGATCTGCATGCGCGGCACGTAGCCCAGCTGGATGGCCTGGCGGGTCAGGGAGAAGGCACCCGAGATCACCGCCTGGGAAGCAATCACCGTGGCCATGGTTGCCAGGCCGACCAGCGGCAGCAGCGCCCAACTCGGCGCCAGCAAGTAGAACGGATTGCGCGCGGCCTCGGGGTTCTGCAGCAGTATCGCGCCCTGGCCGAAGTAGTTGAGCACCAGCGCCGGCAGCACCAGGGCGAACCAGGCGCGGGCGATGGGCTTGCGGCCGAAGTGGCCCATGTCGGCGTACAGGGCCTCGGCACCGGTCAACGCAAGCACCACGGCGCCGAGAATGGCCACGCCCATGCCCGGATGAACGATGAAGAAATTCAGCGCCCAGGCCGGGTTGAAGGCCTTGAGCACTTCCGGGCTCTGCGAGATACCGTGTAACCCCAGCGCCCCCAGCACCACGAACCAGGTGACCATGATCGGGCCGAACAGCTTGCCGATCTTCTCGGTACCGTGCTTCTGCACCAGGAACAGCGCCACCAGCACCACAAGCGAGATCGGCACCACCCAGTGGTCGATGCCTTCGAAGGCCAGGCCCATGCCCTCCACCGCCGACAACACCGACACCGCCGGGGTGATCATGCTGTCGCCGTAAAACAGCGAGGCACCGACCAGACCACAGCCGACCATCAGTGCCCGCAGTTTCGGGTATTCAGCCGTGGCGCGCCGCGCCAGCGCGGTGAGCGCCATGGTCCCGCCCTCGCCCTGGTTGTCGGCGCGCAGGATGAACATCACGTACTTGAACGATACCACCCAGAGCAGCGACCAGAGGATCAACGACAGGATGCCCAGCACCCCGTCGTGATTGACCTGCACGCCGTAACCACCGGTGAAGACCTCTTTGAGGGTGTACAGCGGGCTGGTGCCGATATCGCCATAAACCACCCCAACAGCTGCCACGAGCAGCCCCAGCGACTTCGCCGCCCCCTGCTTGCCCTCGTGCCCGCCTTCGGCGTGACTGCTTGCCTGAACCATCGACCACTCCCGCAGAAGGCCAACTAGACCGGTTGAATTCCTACCCGCGCCGGGCCATCCCGGATGCCCCGGCGCAACGGCGCGAAGCATAGCGCAGCGTTCGTCGTATTTCTGCTGGTAAAGCGACCTTGTGCTCGCTAGAATTGCGCACTTTTTGATCAGAGGCGCCAAAAAGCGCCCGTCAAGATCGCCCGCGATTCCAGCCGGGCGAACTGTATTCAATACCGAGGTTAGTCATGTCCACCACGCCCGCCACCCCCAAGGTAGGTTTCGTAAGCCTGGGTTGCCCAAAAGCCCTGGTCGATTCCGAGCGCATCCTCACCCAACTGCGCATGGAAGGCTATGAAGTCGTGCCTACCTACGATGGCGCCGACGTAGTGGTGGTCAACACCTGCGGCTTCATCGACAGCGCCAAGGCCGAGTCGCTGGAAGTGATCGGCGAGGCGATCAAGGAGAACGGGAAGGTCATTGTCACCGGCTGCATGGGCGTCGAGGAAGGCAATATCCGCGACGTGCACCCCAGCGTGCTGTCGGTCAGTGGTCCGCAGCAGTACGAGCAGGTGGTCAACGCCGTGCACGAGGTGGTGCCGCCACGCCAGGACCACAACCCGCTGATCGACCTGGTGCCGCCGCAAGGCATCAAGCTGACCCCGC
The DNA here is from genome assembly GCF_036324045.1 of Pseudomonas carassii. Taxonomy (NCBI): domain Bacteria; kingdom Pseudomonadati; phylum Pseudomonadota; class Gammaproteobacteria; order Pseudomonadales; family Pseudomonadaceae; genus Pseudomonas; species Pseudomonas carassii. Next base: position 34,357 of record NZ_JAZDCT010000014.1, read on the forward strand.
GCCACTACGCCTACCTGAAGATTTCCGAAGGCTGCAACCACAGCTGCAGCTTCTGCATCATCCCGTCGATGCGCGGCAAGCTGGTCAGCCGTCCGGTCGGTGAAGTGCTGAGCGAGGCCGAGCGCCTGGTCAAGGCCGGCGTCAAGGAGATCCTGGTGATCTCCCAGGACACCAGTGCCTACGGCGTCGATGTCAAGTACAAGACCGACTTCTGGAACGGCCGCCCGGTCAAGACCCGCATGCTCGAGCTGTGCGAGGCACTGAGCAGCCTGGGCGCCTGGGTGCGCCTGCACTATGTCTACCCGTACCCGAACGTCGACGACGTGATCCCGCTGATGGCCGCCGGCAAGATCCTGCCGTACCTGGACATTCCGTTCCAGCACGCCAGCCCCAAGGTGCTCAAGTCGATGAAGCGCCCGGCCTTCGAAGACCGCACCCTGGCGCGCATCAAGAGCTGGCGCGAGCAGTGCCCTGAGCTGGTGATCCGTTCGACCTTCATCGTCGGCTTCCCCGGCGAGACCGAAGAGGACTTCCAGTACCTGCTCGACTGGCTGACCGAAGCCCAGCTCGACCGCGTCGGCTGCTTCCAGTACTCGCCGGTCGAAGGCGCCCCGGCCAATGACCTGGGCCTGGATGAAGTGCCGGACAACGTCAAGCAGGAACGCTGGGACCGCTTCATGGCCCACCAGCAGGCGATCAGCGCCGCGCGCCTGCAACAGCGTATCGGCAAGGAAATCGAAGTACTGATCGACGAGGTCGAGGAACAAGGCTCGGTCGGACGCAGCTTCTTCGACGCGCCGGAAATCGACGGCAACGTGTTCATCGACGGCGACCACGGCTTCAAGCCGGGCGACAAGGTCCGTTGCCGCATCGTCGATGCCGACGAGTACGACATGTGGGCCGAGCCCGTCTGAGCGATGATCGCCTGAAGATACCCCGCCCACTGGCGGGGTATTTTTTTGCATCTATGTTTTCCTCAATGGCCCCGAGGATTACAGGATGTCGCCCACCGTCACGCTGCAAACGCCCCACCTGAGCGACTACCCAGAACTGGTGCGGGTGTGGGAGGCGTCGGTGCGCGCCACCCACGACTTCCTGCCCGACGGCTACATCGTGCTGCTGCGCGAGCATGTACTGCGCAAGTACCTCGACGCCGTAATGCTGGTCTGCTGCAAGGACGCCAGGCGGCGCATCCTCGGTTTCGCCGGCGTGGCCAACGGCCGTGTCGACATGCTTTTCGTCGCGCCGGAGCACCGTGGCCAGGGTATCGGCCAACGCCTGCTGCGGCATGCGGTAAGCGAGCTCAACGCCGAACGCCTGGACGTCAACGAGCAGAACCCCCAGGCCCTGGGCTTCTATCTGCACGAGGGTTTCGAGGTGTACGGGCGCTCTGAAACCGACGGCCTGGGGCAGCCCTATCCCCTGCTGCACATGAGGCTAGTTCGTACAACGTCCTAGGACATGAGCCAAGGAAACCAACACTCAGCTCCGAAATGGCGGAAATGACATCGATTTGCAGCCGCTGCCCCGCGCAGGCAGGTACAATGAAAGCTTTCCCTGCCGCGTGATGCCCGTGTCCATGTCCGAACCCATTCGTCTCTCCAAACGCCTCATCGAACAGCTTGGCTGCTCCCGCCGAGAGGCCGAACTGTACATCGAGGGAGGCTGGGTCACGGTCGACGGCGAGGTGGTCGAGCAGCCACAGTTCAAGGTCGCCGGGCAACGCGTCGAACTGCTCCCGGGTGCCCGCGCCGAAACGCTGGAGCCGGTGACCCTGCTACTCAACCAGCAGGCCGGGCAGGACACCGCCAGCGCCCAGGCGGGCATGAACATGGCCAGCCTCAGCGAAGCGCACCGCGAAGGCGTGCGCCCGCTGCACGGGCATTTCGCCCGCCAGGCCTGCGTCGCCCCACTGCTGCCTGGCGCCAGCGGCCTGCAACTGTTCACCCAGGACTGGCGGGTGACCCGCAAGCTCGATGCCGACCTGCGCCGCATGGAGCAGGAATACATTGTGCAGGTCAGCGGTCAAGCCAAGCCAGGCGCCCTCGAGCGCCTGGCCCGCGGCGTGGAGCGCAAGGGCGTCGAACTACCGAAGGCCAAGGCCAGCTGGCAGAACGAACAGCACCTGCGCATGGTCCTGAAAAACCCGCAACCCGGGCTGATCGAACAGCTGTGCGAGACCGCCGGCCTCAAGGTCCTGGCGATGCGCCGCATTCGCCTGGGTGGCGTGTCGATGGGCAAGCTGCCAGTGGGCCAGTGGCGCTATGTAGCCGCCACCGAACGTTTCTAGGGTCGGTACGAAATGTGTCTGCGCGAAGGCCAGACAAGGCGAAACGGGGGGAGGAAGCGCAGTGTACTGGAGTACATGAGCATTCCGAGCCCCGTTTCAACGCAGTATGGGCGAGTGCAGATACATTTCGTACAGAGCCTAGCATTACCGCCGCGCAATGACTGACACGGCAACAGAACAGGATTCGCTGCAATGAACCACAACGATGTACTGCGCAGCCTGCGCTACATGCTCAAGGCCAACGACCAGAAGCTGGCCGAGATCATCAAGCTCTCGGGCCTGGAAGTTTCCGCCGAGGCCATCGCCGGCTACGTCAAGAAGGAAGAGGAACCCGGCTTCGTGCGCTGCCCTGAGAAAGTCATGGCGCACTTCCTCGACGGCCTGGTGATCCACCGTCGCGGCCGCGACGACAGCCGCCCAGCGCAGCCGATCGAAGTGCCGGTGACCAACAACACCGTGCTCAAGAAGCTGCGGGTGGCCTTCGAGCTGAAGGAAGACGACCTGCACACGGTGCTCAATTCGGTCAACTTCCCGGTGTCCAAGCCCGAACTGAGCGCGCTGTTCCGCAAGGTCGGCCACGACAACTACCGCCCCTGCGGCGACCAGTTGCTGCGCAACTTCCTCAAGGGCCTGACCCTGCGCGTGCGCGGCTGAGCCGTGATGCAGCATACCGTCTCGCCGATCGGCATCGTCCGCTCCTGCTTCAAGGAGAAGTTCGCCATCCCGCGCCAGCCCCAGCTGGCGCCAGCCGCCCGTGGCGTGCTGGAGCTGCTGCCGCCCTTTGACCAGGGCGATGCCGTCGAAGGCCTGCAACAGGTCAGCCATGTGTGGCTGCTGTTCCTGTTCCATCAGGCACTGGAAGACAAGCCACGCCTGAAGGTGCGGCCACCGCGCCTGGGCGGCAACAAGAGCATGGGGGTGTTCGCCACCCGGGCCACCCACCGGCCCAATGGCATCGGTCAGTCGGTGGTGCGCCTGGAAGGCGTCGAGCCGGGGCGTCTGCTGCTGTCTGGGATCGACCTGCTGGACGGTACGCCAGTGCTGGATATCAAGCCTTACGTGCCCTATGCTGACAGCATTGTCGGCGCGAGCAACCTGATGGCCAATGATGCACCAGAGCCGATTGCCGTCGACTGGAGCGAAAGCGCCCTGCCCCAGGCCCGCGACCATGCACTGCGCCTGAATCAGCCACTGGTGGAGCTGATCGAACAGTGTCTTGCGCAGGACCCGCGACCGGCCTACCAGGTGCCGCCTGCGGAGCGGATCTATGGGGTGAAGTTCTGGGATGTGCAGGTACGCTGGCATTATCCCCAGCCGAATCGGATCCGGGTGCTGGAGGTGACACCGGAGTGATTCGGTGTCGTTGCGGGCCCCGCGATAGGACCCACACGGTGAACCTGTTTTGCGAGCATAAAAAAACGCAGACCCAGGTCTGCGTTTTTCATCAGCGCGGCTCGCCTTACTTCTCGACGAACGCACGCTCGATCAGGTAATCACCCGGCTCACGCATGCGCGGGGAGATCTTCAGGCCGAAGCTGTCCAGCACTTCGCTGGTCTCGTCGAGCATGCTCGGGCTGCCGCAGATCATCGCGCGATCGTCCTGCGGGTTGATCGGTGGCAGGCCGATGTCGGTGAACAGCTTGCCGCTGCGCATCAGGTCGGTCAGGCGACCCTGATTCTCGAACGGCTCGCGAGTCACGGTCGGGTAGTAGATCAGCTTGTCGCGCACCGCGTCACCGAAGAACTCGTTCTGCGGCAGGTGCTCGGTAATGAATTCGCGGTAGGCCACTTCGTTGACGTAGCGCACGCCGTGGACCAGGATCACCTTCTCGAAGCGCTCGTAGGTCTCCGGGTCCTGGATGACGCTCATGAACGGCGCCAGACCAGTGCCGGTGCTCAGCAGGTAGAGGTGCTTGCCTGGGTTCAGGTCATCGAGCACCAGGGTACCGGTAGGCTTCTTGCTGATGATGATCTCGTCGCCTTCCTTCAGGTGCTGCAGCTGCGAGGTCAGCGGGCCGTCCGGCACCTTGATGCTGAAGAACTCCAGGTGCTCTTCCCAGTTCGGCGAGGCGATGGAGTAGGCGCGCATGAGCGGACGGCCGCTGTCCTGTTGCAGGCCGATCATCACGAACTGACCGTTCTCGAAGCGCAGGCCCGGGTCACGGGTGCACTTGAAGCTGAACAGGGTGTCGTTCCAGTGGTGCACACTGAGGACACGTTCGTGGTTCATGTTGCTCATCGATGGGGCTCCTGAAGGAAAACGCGGCGCGCGCAAGACGCGCAGTTGCGCGATAGTTTAGGGGCAGCGACAATATCTGTTAACTGAATTATCAAGATATGTGTTATCGGTTATATAGATATGCGATTCACACTCCGTCAGCTCCAGGTCTTCGTCGCCGTCGCCCAGCACCAGAGCGTGTCCCGGGCCGCTGGCGTGCTGGCCTTGTCGCAATCGGCCGCCAGCACCTCGATCACCGAACTGGAACGCCAATCCAGCTGCCAGTTGTTCGACCGCGCCGGCAAGCGCCTGAGCCTCAATGCCCTGGGCCATCAACTGCTGCCCCAGGCCGTGGCCCTGCTCGACCAGGCCAAGGAGATCGAGGACCTGCTCAACGGCAAGTCGGGGTTCGGCTCGCTGGCCGTCGGCGCCACGCTGACCATCGGCAACTACCTGGCCACCCTGCTGATCGGCAGCTTCATGCAGGTGCACCCGGAAAGCCAGGTCAAGCTGCATGTGCAGAACACCGCGCATATCGTGCAACAGGTCGCCCACTATGAAATTGACCTGGGTCTAATCGAAGGTGACTGCAACCACCCCGATCTCGAGGTGCAGCCCTGGGTGGAGGACGAACTGGTGGTGTTCTGCGCGCCCCAGCATCCTCTGGCCAAGGTCGGCCATGCCGGTATCGAGCAGTTGTCCCATGAAGCCTGGATCCTGCGCGAGCAGGGCTCGGGCACGCGCCTGACCTTCGACCAGGCCATGCGCCATCACCGCGCCAACCTCAACATCCGCCTGGAGCTGGAACACACCGAGGCGATCAAGCGCGCGGTGGAGTCGGGCCTTGGCATCGGCTGCATTTCGCGTCTGGCCCTGCGTGACGCCTTCCGCCGCGGCAGCCTGGTGCCGGTGGAAACCCCGACCCTGGACCTGGCGCGGCAGTTCTACTTCATCTGGCACAAGCAGAAGTACCAGACTTCGGCCATGCGCGAGTTCCTCGAGCTGTGCCGCAGCTTCACCGCCGGCGTTCGGCGCAGCGACGAGATCGTGCTGCCACCGATCGCCTGAAGGCTCAACCGAGCAGGATCACGCCCCAGACCACCGCGACCATGCTCATGGCCACCAACTGCGCGGCGCTGCCCATGTCCTTGGCGTTCTTCGACAGCGGGTGGCGATCGAGGGAGATGCGATCGATGGCCGCCTCCACCGCCGAATTGAGCAATTCGACGATCAGCCCCAGCAGGCACACGGCAATGAGGATTGCCCGTTCACCGCGGCTGACCGGCAGCCAGAAGGCCAGCGGCACCAGCACCACGTTGAGCAGCACCAGTTGACGGAAGGCCGCCTCGCCCTTGAAGGCGGTGCGCAGGCCGTCCAGCGAATAGCCGGCGGCGTTGACGATACGTTTGAGGCCGGTCTGGCCTTTGAATGGCGACATGTGTGTCCGTCACTTCACCGGAGAAAGGCCCGCAGGCTAGTCCAGTCGGAGTCAAAAAAGCGTGAATGCACGGGTACTTAGCTGGCAGAAACCGATTCAAGTTGTTGCAGCAGCAACGCCGCCTGGGTCCGAGTGCGCACCCCCAGCTTGCGGAAGATCGCCGTCACGTGGGCCTTGATGGTCGCCTCGGAAACATTCAGCTCATAGGCGATCTGCTTGTTCAGCAGCCCTTCGCAGACCATGGTCAGCACGCGGAACTGCTGCGGTGTGAGGCTGGCCAGGCCTTCGCTGGCGGCCTTGGCCTCGGCCGACACATCGACCTTGTCGAACGCCTGCGGCGGCCACCAGACATCACCGTCGAGCACGTTGCGCACTGCTTCCTGGATCTTGCTCAGTTCGCTGGACTTGGGAATAAAGCCGCTGGCGCCGAATTCGCGGGACTTGACCACGACGGCTGCCTCTTCCTGGGCCGAGACCATCACCACCGGGATCTGCGGGTACTGGCCGCGCAGCAGGACCAGGCCAGAGAATCCGTAGGCACCGGGCATGTTCAGGTCCAGCAGGACCAGGTCCCAGTCGGCTTTCTCGGTGAGGCTGGTTTCCAGTTCGGCGATGCTCGCCACCTCGACCAGGCGCACGTCCGGGCCCAGGCCGAGGGTAACGGCCTGGCGCAGTGCGCTGCGAAACAGCGGGTGGTCATCGGCAATCAGGATTTCGTATGTGGCCATCGATCTAAGGATCCTGTTCTGTGCCAGGCGCAGGGGATACGGGAGACGCCTGGCGGGCAACTCATGGCGCGAACGGCAGGGCCGCCGGCCGGGATGGCACGGCGAAGTCCGGGGTAACAGCAGCTTCGTCGTGCCCGAAGCGGCGCCAAGGATGCCGAGCACGCTCCGGGTGGTCAAGCCAATTGCCCGGTCGAACCCGCCTACCCTGGCTGCCAGCCCCGACAGTATGAACCAATCCGTCGCGCCTGCCCCTTGGACTATAGGAAGGTATGCAAACGCTGGTGGACCTCGTCCTGCTCGTCCAGCGGCAGGCGTCGCTTGCCGCTCAGGTAGTGCAGGCTGAAGACGTCCAGGTAGGCGTCCAGGGCCTGCGAGGCCTGTCCGTCGCCGGCCAGCTCCAGGCACATGGCGGCCACTTCGGCGGTGCAGAAGTGATCATCGCGCTTGGAACGGCGCAGGCGGTAGCGCGACATCTGCTCGGGTTGCAGGCTCAGCACCGGGAAACGGTCGAGGTAAGGGCTCTTGCGGAACATCTTGCGCGCCTCGGTCCAGGTGGCGTCGAGCAGGATGAACAACGGGCGCTTGCCCGGCTCGCGCACGACTTCGCTGACCACCCGCTCTTCCTTGACGAACTCGCCAGGAAATACGATGTAGGGCTGCCAACGGGGATCGTCCAGCAGCGCCAGCAGCCCCTCGTCCACCGACGTGCGCAACCAGCCGAAGGCCGAGGTGTCCTCGATCACGTCGGCGATCAGCCAGCCGGTGTTGGTCGGTTTCAGTGGCTCGGTATCATGCATCAGCAGGCACATGCCGGACTCGGCCGGCACCCGGGGTTTCCAGGCGCACAGGCAGTGCGTGGCGATCACCCGGCAATCCGGGCAGCGCTCGGCGCGCGAGCCTCGGGCGACAAAGGGTTTGATGCTGCGCGCCAGGCGCTCGGCGCGCAAGCGCGCTACCGCGTGACTCATGGCAGCAGGCCTTGGCAGGGAAGTGGGAGGGGCACGGCGACAACTCGATGAAAACAAGGCGCCCAGTCTACCAGAGCCCACGTCATTTGCCGTGCAGCCAGCGGCACCGCTCCTTTATAATCGCAGGTTCTGGCGGCCTGGAAACCCTGCGCTTTCATGGAACGCCGCCCGCCGGCGCTGGTCAAAGCGCCAGTCATCGAACCAGGAGAGATCCATGCTGCGTCTTATCGTCCCGACCCTGAGCCTGCTGCTCGCCCTGCCCCTGGCCGCCCAGGCTGCGTCCAAGCAGGAGTACGAGCTGAACCAGATGCTGCAGAAGGTCGCCAAGGAAAGCAGCGTAGGCACCCCGCGGGCCATCAACGAAGACATCCTCGACCAGGGCTACACCGTCGAAGGCAAGGTACTGGTCAACCACCTGAGCGTGCGCCAGGAGCATGCCCAGCGCATGCAGGCCAATCCCGCGCAGGTTCGCAGCCAGCTGGGTGACAGCGTGTGCCGCAACAACGGCTACCGCCAGCTGATGTCCAAGGGCGCCGTGATGGTCTACCGCTTCACCGTCTACAAGACCAACCAGCCAGTCATGGACCAGGCCTTCGACGCCGCCAGCTGCGCGGCCGGCAACAAGAAGAAGTGATTCAGGCCAGCTGATCGCTGTTTCTGGCGCGCCGCTGCTCATCATCGGCGCGCAATTCGGCCAGCAGGGCCTGCAGGTAACGCGAATGCGCCTCGGCCCCCCTGCAGCCGGCGCAGGCACTCCCCCTCAAGGCTCAAGTGATGAGCCTTGGCCTCGTACTCGAGCAACTGCAACAGTTGCCCATCCACCTCGATCACCAGCCGGTGCATACCGCCACCTCGCTGTATCGCCTTACTGCCCCCAGTTAACCAAAGCCCTGTCATCACTGGCTTTCGCCTGACCGGCGGTAGTGCGCGCCTGTGGCGGCACGAAGCCGCGCCAGCGTCTAGATTGATAACGAGTACCCATAACAACGACAACGCGATGGAATTGCCACTGCAACATGGCCTTGAAGGCCTACTGCAACGCTCGGGGGGCACACTCGAGCCACAGCAGCCAGCGACACACGCAGTGTCGCGGCCGGGACACGCCATCGACCCGGTCAGAGGTTTTGCTGCAGAAGGAGACGTTGAATGCCTTACCAATCGAACGAGCTGCTGTTCAACCATTTCAGGGACAACGGCATCGACCTGAGCAAGATCGACGAACAACTGCAACTGGTCGCGCCGAACAGTCCCAACCTGCCGCTGTACCGCGACATGCTGCTGACCGTGCTGCGCATGGCCCACGACGATCGCAACCGCTGGAACGCCAAGATCACCCTGCAGGCCCTGCGCGAGCTCGACCACTCCTTCCGCACCCTCGAGCACTACAAGGGGCGGCGTAAGGTCACCGTATTCGGTTCGGCGCGCACGCCGCTGGAACACCCCATGTACGCCCTGGCCCGGGAACTGGGCGCAACGCTGGCGCGCTCGGACCTGATGGTCATCACCGGCGCCGGGGGTGGCATCATGGCCGCCGCCCATGAAGGGGCCGGCACCGACCACAGCCTGGGCTTCAACATCACCCTGCCGTTCGAACAGCACGCCAATGCCACGGTCAACGGCACCGACAAGCTGCTGCCGTTCCATTTCTTCTTCATCCGCAAGCTGTTCTTCGTCAAGGAAGCCGACGCGCTGGTGCTCTGCCCTGGGGGCTTCGGCACCCTCGACGAGGCACTGGAGGTACTGACGCTGATCCAGACCGGCAAGAGCCCGTTGGTGCCGGTGGTGCTGCTCGACTCGCCCGGCGGCAGTTTCTGGCAGGACGCCCTGGGCTTCATCAGCCGCCAGCTCGAAGAGAACCGCTATATCCTGCCCAGCGACCTCAAGCTGGTACGCCTGGTGCACAGCGCCGACGAGGCGGTCGAGGAGATCAACCAGTTCTACAGCAACTACCACTCCAGCCGCTGGCTGAAGAGCCAGTTCGTGATCCGCATGCACCACCCCTTGAGCGAGGCGGCCCTGCATGATGTGGAGGAAGGCTTCGCCGACCTGCGCCTGAGCGGCAGGTATCACCAGCAACCGGACAGCGGCGCCGAACACGAGGAAGGCAATTTCAGCCACCTGACACGCCTGACGTTCGCCTTCAACGGCCGCGACCAGGGCCGCCTGCGCGAACTGGTGGACTTCATCAACCTGCCGGAGAACTGGGCCAAACCCCAGCCGATGCACACCACCCAGCGCGCCCGGGAAGCGCTGCGGGTCAGCTGAACGCAAAATGCCCTGTACGGCTGACACGCATGGGCGTCAGCCGTACAGGGCATCAATAATCGTCGAGGTCGCGACCGCTGAGCAGCCGGCCGATCATGTCCATGGGGAAACCACGGTAGGCGAGAAAGCGCGTCTGCTGCGCCCGGCTGCGTGGGTCTTGCGGGCGTTGCCCGGCGAACTTGCGCTGCCAGACATCGCGCAGTTGCGTCGCCCAGTCCACTTCACTGTCGCGCAGGGCCTGGTCGATATCGCCGCGGTTCAAGCCGCGTTGGCCAAGCTCCTCGCGGATTCGCGCGGGGCCGTAGCCGGCACTGGACCGGTAGCGGATGAAACTTTCCAGATAGCGGGCCTCACTGAGCAGCCCTTCTTCGGCCAGCCGATCGAGCGCAGGTTCGATCAGCTCGTCCGGTGCGCCACGCTGACGCAGCTTGCGCGTCAGCTCGACGCGACCATGCTCGCGGCGTGCGAGCAGGTCCATGGCTGTCCGCCGAACGGCGACGGGGGTGTCGAGTACGACGGACATGGGGCCAATCAATAACCGGCGTCGGCGTCAGCCAGGTCGTCGGCATCGGCTTCGGCTGCACCGGCCTTGGCGGCAGCTGCAGCAGCGGCGGCGGCACCAGCGGTCAGCAGCTTGTCGCGAATCTGCTTCTCGATCTCGCTGCCAATGGCCGGGTTCTCTTGCAGGTACTTGGCGGCGTTGGCCTTGCCTTGACCGATCTTGTTGCCCTGGTAGCTGTACCAGGCACCGGATTTTTCCACCAGGCCTTGGGACACACCCAGGTCGATGATTTCGCCGTTGCGGTAGATACCCTTGCCGTAGAGGATCTGGAACTCGGCCTGACGGAACGGTGGCGAAACCTTGTTCTTGACGATCTTGACGCGGGTTTCGCTGCCGACCACTTCGTCGCCTTCCTTGACCGCGCCGGTACGGCGGATGTCCAGGCGCACCGAGGCGTAGAACTTCAGGGCGTTACCACCGGTGGTGGTTTCCGGGCTGCCGAACATCACGCCGATCTTCATGCGGATCTGGTTGATGAAGATAACCAGGCAGTTGGCGTTCTTGATGTTACCGGTGATCTTGCGCAGGGCCTGGGACATCAGGCGGGCCTGCAGGCCGACGTGCATGTCGCCCATCTCGCCTTCGATCTCGGCCTTCGGCACCAGGGCGGCCACGGAGTCGACGATGATCACGTCGACGGCGTTGGAGCGCACCAGCATGTCGGTGATTTCCAGGGCCTGTTCGCCGGTGTCCGGCTGCGAGACCAGCAGGTCGTCGACGTTGACGCCCAGCTTGCCGGCGTATTCAGGGTCGAGGGCGTGCTCGGCGTCGACGAAGGCGCAGGTGGCGCCGTTCTTCTGGGCTTCGGCGATGACCGACAGGGTCAGCGTGGTTTTACCCGAGGATTCCGGGCCGTAGATCTCGACGATACGGCCTTTCGGCAGGCCGCCGATGCCCAGGGCGATGTCCAGGCCCAGGGAACCGGTGGAAATGGCAGGGATGGCCTGGCGCTCGTGGTCGCCCATGCGCATGACCGCGCCCTTGCCAAATTGGCGTTCGATTTGACCCAGGGCCGCAGCCAAGGCGCGCTTCTTGTTGTCGTCCATTGAAATCCTCACGTGTTCGACGTGGCCCTGACGGCCGGAATAACTGTATAAGTAGCCAGTATTATTCCACAGCGATTCGTTTCCGCAAACCCCCGTCGGGCGATTTACTCCGCGCCAAGCTGTAACAAGCCGTCTAACGCGGCGATCACCGTCTGTCGGCGCACCGCTTCGCGGTCACCGTCGAAGTGCCGGCGCTCGCTGCTCACGTGGGTTCCATCGGCCCAGGCCAGCCACACCGTGCCCACCGGCTTGGCCGGCGAGCCGCCGTCGGGACCGGCCACGCCGCTGACCGCCACCGCGAAGCGCGCGCCGCTGGCAGCCTGGGCGCCCCGCACCATGGCCTCGACCACCTCCTGGCTGACCGCCCCCACCTGGGCGAACAACGCCTCGGGGACGCCCAACTGGCGGGTTTTCTGGGCATTGGAATAGGTGACATAGCCGGCCTCGAACCAGGCCGAGCTGCCGGGGATGCGGGTGATCGCCTCGGCGATGCCGCCGCCGGTGCAGGACTCGGCGGTGCTCACCTGGGCATTGAAGCGCCGCAGGTGTTCGCCCAGGCGGGTGGAGAGTACGGTGATCGGGTCCATGACGGGCTCCTTCGAGGAATGGGCTCTACCCTAACATCCTGGAGACTTGTCCAGGCATCGTGCCAGCCATCCGGCCGGGTAATGGACAAAAAGCAGGTAGCTGACAAACAGCAGGTATTCCAATGCCATCAGCATGGTCGCGGCAAAGAACGCAAACAGCGCCGGGTTCACACCGACCCAGCTGAACTTACTGCGGTGATGGGCAAAGTCCACGTAGGTGAAGTAGTTGTAATGGACCATGAACCCAATGAGTGCGGTCCAACCGAGGTACAGCAACAGGTAGCGATGCCAGGCAAGAACGGGCAAGTACGCCGGTAACCCGGAAGCGGGTTGCAGCAGGATCACGGCAAGCCCGGCGGCAAACAGGGGGGCGGCAACCGCGATGTAATTGGCGATGGCCATGGATTCAAGCGGGAAATTCGATGACCAGAGGCCGACACGTCCCAGCAGGTGCTGTTCCAGAAACGGCTCGAGCAGGGTCGGAAACGGGCCTTGCGCCTGGGTTGGCAACCACAGAGCAATGACGAAGATTGGCAACACGCTCACCAGTATGAGCAGCCATTGGCAGAGGTTGAGCAGTCCAGCAGTTTTAGTGGCTTTCATGACGTTCTGTTCATTACGTGCGGTAAACCAGGGAGTGCAACGCACTCCCTGGCAAAAAGCGTCAGGCGCCCACGGCGTCCAGCACCCAGTTGTTGATCTGGTCTACCTTCTCTGGATCGAAGTAGGAGCTTGCCAGACCAACCAGAACACCACCGACGATCAGCGCCGCGCTGCCAGCCAGCGTCACACCCAGCAAACCGAGGGTGATGCCCAACATGGCACCGGCCGCACTGCCGGCGATCTTGCCGACCACAGCGCTTTCCATCTCCAGCAGGAAGGGCTTCCACTCCCCCGTCTGGAATCCGGTGGCCGCAGCGTCCACCAGTCCCTGGGCCTGGATGACCCCGCCGGTGACTCCGAAAGCCTTGCCCAGGCGCGTCATGTTATCGCCCAGGGTCGCCTTGTCCAGTGCACGCAAGGCTTGAGAAACCGCCGCGGCATCTTTGGCGTTGAGCTTCCAGCCGGGGTTGCTCGACATCTTCTCGAAGGTCTTCAGGGCATCCTGGTAGCTGCGTACGCGCTTGCCCGAGATATCCTTCTGAAGGTCCCGTGCCGCCTGTGACACACGCTCGCCGTAACGACTGGAAATTTCCTTGCCTATGTCGCTGGCGTAGGTGGCTGCATCCTTGTAGAACTCCTTTTCCCGGGCATCACGGAGGGCCTTCTCCTGGGCATCAAGTTTCTCGCGCAACTGCTCCTGTGCCTTCAGGTCGACATACAAGGCCAGGGCTGCGGTGTAGAGGGAAAGCTCGACATCCAATGCCGCCGGCACGTCGTACTCGTCCAGCTTGCGCAATTCGTCGATTAGTTCCTTGATATCGCGGTCATCGAAACGACCACCCTGCTCCGTGGCCAATCGCCCGCGGTTGAATGCAATCTGCTGGTCTCGCGCGGCCATCATCGACTTGATGATCCCAATGGAGCGCTCGGCTTTCTTCGAGTCCGGCAGCGCCGCAGTGCTACCCGCGGCGGCTTCGGCCGCAGCCAACTCGGCATTGAGGCTGGCCGGCAGGTTGCGCTCCTTTCTGAGGTAGCTGTCACTCAGTTCATTACGCATCTCGACGATCTGATAGGGCAACATGCCCCACATATCGACGCCCAGGTCATAGTAGGCATCTGGACTTGGCCAGCCCTGCCCCTCCAGTACCGCTTCCAGTACTGCACCGTTCATCAACGCGGCAACGTTGAGCGCATGCTGGGAGGGTTCACCATTGACACCCAAAGGAATAGTGATGCCCCCCGTTGAACTTCCACCGCGTCCCCCTCCACCTGAAGAACCCGAAGGGGGAATGCCACGGTCCACGATGATGTTCTTTTCGCCCATTCTCTACTCCTTGAATTGGCTTGCTTGAAAAATGGCCGGCCCCACGAAAGTGAGGCCGGCCATGAAATGAAAGATAAGAAATGCAGATCAGCGCGACAGTGCACGCACATAGGCCTGGCACGCCCGCAGGGCGATCAGTCCACGGTCGCCGTCGTCGGTGATGGCGACAATTCGTCGAGCATGCGCCGGGTCAAGTCGGGCGCGTACGGGGCCATGATCCACGCCGCTGGCGCCGGCGGCGGCAGGCACTGGGGCACAGGCGGTGTCGCGCTCGACCAGGACCGACAGGCGCAGATCGGCAGTAGCAAGGCGGTCACGCAGGCGAGCCTGAGTCTGTTGGGCATCGGTCAGCTCCTGGAAATGCTTCGTTTCACTGTCGTGCAGGCGTTGTTCGAGACCCTGGCGCTGATCGCGTTCGGCGAGCAGCAGGCCGTGCAGCGCCTCGGCCTGGTCCAGGCGCTGCTGCACCAGCGCCTGTTCCTGCTCGGCCAGTTGACGGCCAAGGCGCCAGCCCTGCAGTTGCCAAGCCAGCGCCGCGGACAACGCCATCAACCCAAGGCACAGCGCCAGTTGCAGGCGGCTCAGCACAGCACCTCCCGCGCCCGCGTCCACAGTTCGAGGCGCTCCGACAAGCCGTTCAGGCCGCCGTTGATATGCCGGGTGATGCGGTTGAACTCGCCCTGGTCGGCCAGGGCGTTGAGCCCGCGCGAGTGCCAGAACCAGGCCGCCGATTCGCAGGCCCAGCGCGGCTGCTCGAGCATCTGCGGTTGCGCCAGCAGGCGTTCGTCGCCGAACAGCGCACGGCTGCAGGCTTGGTAGTTGTTGCGCCCGGTCACCTGGATCAGGCCACGGCCACAATAGCGTTGGCCGTCGCCGTCGGCTTCGGGGGTGTTACCCAGGCGCAGGGCCAGGGTGCCGGTGTCGTAGCGGGCCAGGTAGCGTTCGTTGCCCAGTTCCTTGACGTAGCGCAGCTGGCCGGATTCATGGCCGACCTGGGCCAGGAACGCGGCAATGCGTTTGGGGTGGTCGATTTCCCAGTTGGCCATGGCCGTGTTCAACGCCGGCAGGAAAGCGGCGGCGCGCTGGCCGGCGAGCGGGTAGATCTGCTTGAGTTGCTGTTCGGTGAGCGGCATCGGTGCATTCTCCATTGCGGTCTGATCGAAAGGCGGCCGGTGCCGCCTGTGGCTCGCTCATGGGCGATGGCTCGAAGCGCTTGGCTTTCACAGGGGTCAAGGTGTGGCGTGCGCCGTACCTGATCTGGAGCTCTGAAACAGGGTGATGCGGCCGGCTGACAGCGACTATAGGGAGCGCCACCGCCGGCAGGCATCGGGAAACCCTCACCGCCCTGTCTCAGGCCTTGAGCGAACCCGTCCGCCGAGGTGCGGAACCCTTGGCCTTGGCCTTGCCCTGACGACCGCCGTTGCACTGCACGGTGGTGCGCCAGCCGCTGCTGGTGAACACCTGCTCGACCGACTCGATCAGGTAGTGGCCATCCAGCCCGGCCAGGAAGCCCTGGACATCGATGGCGCGCTCGGCGAACAGGTCGGTGCGCCCGGGCATGTCCAGGCGCACGCTGGCGGTGTCGCGGTTGAAGCTGGCCAAGCGGGCGCGGGCAGCCTGTTCCGCCGCCGCGCGGTTGGGATACAGGTGGCGGTCGGTGTAGACCGGCTGCAAGCCGTCCGGAGCATCGCCATTGACCAGTTCCACCGCCTGCAGACGCCCGCTGTTGCTGTCCTGGTGGCGGGTCCTGACGGCCTTGTGGGTACTCTTGTCAGCCAGACGGAACTGCCACTGGCTGACGTCGCTTCGGGCAATGCCCACCACATCCAGGGGCTTGCCGCTGGCGCTCTGGCCGCCCTGGCGCGGCAGCACCAGCAACTGGCCGTTGGCGAGCTTGGCGGTACAGTCGTGCAGGCGTGCCAGGCGGGTGATGAAGTTGAAGTCCGACTCGCTGTACTGGTCGATCCGCGGCACCTGCACGGCTACCGGGCACACGGCCTGCCAGCCATTGCGGGCGCCGATCTCGGCGACGATGCGCTGCAACGTCGCATTCTCCCAACTGCCACTGCGGGTGGTCTTGCCGCTGCCGCGCAGGTCGCTGGCCTTGCCGCGGATCACCAGGGTGTCCGGCGGGCCGGACAGCTCGACCTCATCCACGGTGTAGCGGCCCAAGCGGTTCAGCGGCTGCCCGGCGTAACCCAGGTGCACCTCGAGCACTGCGCCCCTGGCTGGCAAGGCCAGGGCGCCGTCGCGGGCATCGAGGCGCAGTTCGAACTCGTCGGACTCCATACCTGGTTTATCAGTGGTGCGTAACAGCAACAGGCGGTCGTTAAGCAGCGTGGTGATGTCATGGCCGTCCGCGATGATGCGAAATTGAGGTTGCATGGTTGGGGCTCCGCTGTATTGGTGTAGCGAGGACGGCGTGAGAGCGGGCTTGCCCCGCGACGGCGCCATCGCGGGGCAAGCCCGCGCCCACGGTACTGGGGCGAGTGGTCAATCCCACAGTTGCAGGCTGGTGCTGGTCGTCATCGGCAGTTCCGGCAACAGGATCCTCACCCCGGCACGAAACGGCTGCGCCTCGTCCGCCAGGCCCTGGTTGGCATCCAGCACGGCCTCGACCGTGCCGGCCAGATGGCCGTAATAGTGCTGGCAGAGGGTATCGAGCAGGTCGCCCTCAGACGTTGTGCAGGTCTTGGCCATAGCTCACGAACTCCAGTGAAAACCCTTGTTTGCGCGGAATACCGCCGGCCAGCAGGACGCTCTGCTCCTCCTCGATGCTGGTCAGGCACCAGGTGCCGAGCACCTCGCCGTAGCCGGTGGTTAACGACAGCGGCAGCAGCTGGCGGCCGATGCTGCGCAGCGTCTGCAACTGGCCGAGCCCGCCCTTGAACCCGGGGAAGATCGCGCCACGGATGTTGATGCTCTCCTCGCCCAGGCTGACCGCCTGCTGGGCGCTCTCGCGGCTCAGGCGCTCCTGCCCGGCCCAGCGAAAGCGCGTCTGCCGGCGCAGTTGGTCGAAGGCGGCGGTATCGAGGTTGAAGTAGTACGGCGCCGCGCCCGCCTTGAGCGGTTGCAGCACCAGCAAGTGCGGGAACGGCTTGACCGCTTCGGCGGCCGGCGTCGCGTCGGGCGCGAAGCCCAGCGTCGACAGCACGCCATTGACGGTCGAGCGCACCTCCCCCACCACACGGCGAATCGCCGCACCGGCCTTGACGGCGTGAGCGGCGAAGCCGTCGATGCGATCACGCACCTGACGCACCACCGCCACCGCCTGGTCGTACTTGGCCACCACCTTGGCCACCCGCGCCTGGGCATTGGTGATCGCGCGCATGGTGCGCTGGAGCTTGGCACCAATGATCGGGCCAACCACCGGCAAACCTTCCAGCTCACCCACCGCGCCCTGTATATGGACGATCGCGTCGTTCATCGGATCGAGCATGGCGTCGGCACGCCGACGCCCTGCCTCTCCCGCCTTGACCAGGGCGTGCAGCGTGGCTTGCAGCTGCTCCAGATAGGTCATGGATCCTCCTTAAAGTGCGATATGTGGGGTGTCGGCCAACTGCGCGGAACGGGCCTGACGCATGAGTTCCTCGAGCTGACGACGGGCGATGGCCTCCAGTTGCGCAAGCGTCCCCGGGTCGTCGAGGCTATTGGTGACACTGACGGGCATGTTCGAGGTGAACGTGAACTGCTGGTTGTAGACGGGTGTCGGCGGTGTGGCCGCAGGTGTCGATGCAACGGCGGGCGGCCCCTGTGCAGGTGTCGCCTGACTGCTTATCGAGCGCACCACATCACCGGGTACGGCCTTCTGTTCGAGCGTGTCCTTGGGCGCAGCGGACGTAGCCCCACCGGCCTTGGCTGCAGCATCCCCTTTGACCGGCTGATCCTTGCCGCCAAACCAGGTCTTGCCCAGCCAACCGCCGAGCTGATCGCCCACCATCCCACCCAGTGCGGCACCGAAGGTGGTGCCGACCACCGGCACGACAGAGCCGATGGCCCCGCCGACCAGCGTCCCGACCAACCCACCGACGGCACTGCCGTAGCCTTCGGATTTCTCGCCATCGGGCTTGTCGCTGATGAAGGTTTCCAGCCCTTGCCGAGTCGCTTTCAGCACCGCAGGCTTGGCCAGGACCTTCATCGCCGCGCCAACGCCCCTGGGTTCCGGTGCTGAGGCTGCATCGGGTGTAGGTTGAGCAGTTGGGGAAGCTTGCGCGCCCTCCTTGGCAGGTTCGCTTGCCGCGGCAATCTTGTTGCTTGCGGACATCGCGCCCCCCGGATCCCCCTCGGCAGCAGGCGTTGCGGATGACTCCACGTTTCCGGCGGCCGGTTTGGCAACCTCCTTGTCACCACCGAACCAGGTTTTACCGACCCAGCCACCGACCGCCTCACCCACCATACCGCCGACGGTGGAGCCGACGACAGTCCCCAGGCCCGGTACGACCGAGCCCAAGGCACCGCCAACCAGCGTACCGACCAGACCACCTACAGCATTGCCGTAGCCTTCGGCCTTCTCGCTATCGGACTTGTCACTGGTGAATGTTTCCAGGCCTTTGCCCACGGCGCCAAGCACCGCTGGTTTGCCGAGCGATTTAACGGCACCGCCCATCTTGGCGAGTACTCCCTTGGGAGCGTCGGCTGCCGGCGGGGAAGGCGTGGCTGGCGTGGAAGCAGGTGCTGCTGGTGGCTTATCCGCCACGGCCTTCAGCAAACCGTTAGCGGATGCTTGCATGGGTGCAGCTACTAGAGGGACCTGTGCACCAGACCCGGTTGCATCGCCCAGAGCCAGCAGACGTTGGCCCGCAAGTGTAGCTCCGGCCCCGAGCTCGCCAAGGGCGCTGCCCAAGGCCGGTAGCGTGCCTGCGTCAACCTGTGCCTCGAACAGGCTGACCGAGGGCCCGGCCAACTGGAGCGGCGATGCAGCCGTGGCAGAATTATCCGCAGACGCCTCGGGCTTGCTGCCCTTGTCGTCACTGCTGTCGGTGAAGAAGTCGTACAGCCCCTCGCCAGCGCGACCGCCAAGCTTCTCGCCCAGGTAGGCACCAAACAGGCTGCCGTACTCCTCACCACGCTTGCCGCCGCTCGCACCGCCCTTCGCCGCCCCAAGGGCCGCGCCAAGGAGGTTGCCGGCCAGCTCGCCGATGGCAGCACCGACACCCTTGGACTTCGCCCGGCCATCCTCACCGGTCACCATTGCCTCGGTGCCCTTCAGCAGCGCTGTAGCAGCGCCCATCTGGGTCTTGCTATTGACCGCCTTGACGGCCCGCTGCCGCTCTTCGGGAGACAGACGGCGACTGGCCTTGTATGCCGCAATCCCCCCTGCGGCAAGCCCGCCCATACTTGCCATGACGATTTTTGTTTTCTCGCCGGCAGTACGGGACGTGGAGGTAGGTTTGGCCGGTGTCATCGGCTTGACCGGCGTCTCAGACGTTGTCTTGCCGTTCGCCGCAGGCAGCAGCAAGGGTGGGTGCCAGACGTTGCGAACGGGCAACGGTTTGAGTCGCGGCAACCCCGCGATCACCTGCCCGAGGCGAACGTAAGCCTGCTGTAGATCAGCGACACGATCGCCTTCATCACGCAAGCGCTCGACCTGCGTGTCATGACTTCCTGCCTGTTCACCGGCCAGCCTCCTGCCGACCTGCCCCACCTTGTCCAGCTCCAACCCCAGACGGATCACCTCTGCGATGAGCCGTCCCAGGCGGGTGCCATCCGCCTCCTTGCGCAAGTGTCCGATGCGTTGACGGAGCTTATCGAACGCGGCGCCCAACGGCCTGTCGGCGCTGACGCCGAGCCCGAGGGTAAACACCTGTGTGTTCGCCATGGGTTCCTCCTTGTCATTCCGCCAGCCACCAGACCATGTCGCTGTACGACATGGTCATGATTTCGCTGGCGGAAAAGTTCAGCTCCTTGGCCAGCCGCCTGGCGGCGGCCTTCTGCCGGGCAGGGTCAAAGCTCGTCGTCCTGCACCAGGCGAAAATAGCCAGTCTGCAGACGGCTGTAGTCCTTCAGGGCCAGGCCTTCCAAGTCCTTGACGCCGACTTCGGCGAGCGAGGCGAACAGGTTCAGTTCGCGCTGCTCGTCGTCAGCCACGCCGCCGGCCTGGGCGTTGCGGATGTCACGCACGGTCGGTGCGCGCAGCGACAGGCTGTCGACCTGCACGCCGTTGGCCTCGCTGGGGCGCGACAGGCGCACGGTCACGCGCTCGGCGTCGACGGTCAGCCATTGCTGCAGTTTCTTTGCTTGAGCCATCGAGTGTTCTCCTTAAAGACCCAGGGCGGCGCGCTGGGCGGCCAGTTGGTCGACGCCGTCGATCACCCGCTTCATGCCCAGGGCGTCGATTTCGTAGACCAGGCGGCCATCGACTTCGAGCTTGTAGTAGGTGACGGCGACACTGTGCTTGATCTCGGCCTTGTCACCGGACTTCCAGTCACCCATGTCGATCTCTTTCAGCGAACCGCGCAGGGTGACGATGACCGGGTTGATCTTGCCCTTGAGGCCCTTGAAGGCGCCGCGGAAGGTGCCGTTGAAGGCGGTGCCGTCGGCCAGGCCGAAGAACTTCAGCGACTCGCGGCGCACGCCGGTGGTGGTGAAGGCCGCTTCCTGCTTCTCCATGCCCTGGTCCATCTCGACCGGCATGTCCATGCCACCGGGGCGGTGCTCTTCCATCTTCAGGGTGAGCTTGGGCAGGGTCAGGCTGGGCACGTCGCCCTGGAAGCTGACGCCATCGACGAACAGGTTCAGGTTGGCCAGTGTTTCGGGAATCATTGCCATGTGGATGCGCTCCTTAAGCGGCGGAATCGAGGACTTCGGTCAGCCACTGGTTGGTGACTTCGACGCGGAAATTGGGGTTTTCGGCAGGCGGCACATCGGTGAAGCGGATGTTCCAGTACACCTTGCCCTGCTCCAGCTGGCTGGCAGTGTTCAGCTCCGGATCGGCGAAGACCTCGAAGTTGATGATCGCGCCCTGGTTCTTCAGGTCGCGCATGAAGGCCTGCAGGCCCTCGGTGACGTCCTTGACGTAGGTGGCGGTGATGGAGCGGTCGACGGCCCATTTGTGGCCGTAGAGGATCGCGTCCATGACGATGTCCATGGTCCGCACGCGGGTGACGAAGGCCCATTTCGGGTCGCTCGACAGGGTGCGGTTGCCCCACAGGCGGAAGCCGTCGTCGCGGATGATGGTGGCGATGTTGGCGTTGTTCAGCAGGTTGGCGCGGCAGGTGTCGTCGCCATCGAGGAACTCCACGGCACGGGTGGTACCGGTAATGCCAACGAACTCCTTGTTCGAAGGCGAAGCCCAGAAGCCGTACTCGCGGTCTGTGAAGGCGAACAGGCCGGCGACCCAGGCCGAACCCGGCGCGTCGACGGTGGCCTCTTCGGCGTTGTCCCAGTAGCGTACGCCCGGGTCGACCAGGAAGGCGCGCTTGGCGCCGAAGTTCTTGGCGTAGGCGATGGCCGCTTCATCGGTGGTGTTGGGGCCGTCGATGATGGCGATGGCGCGCAGCTTGTCGGCCAGGGCCACCAGGGCGGTGCCGACGGCCTGGGTGGCGCTGTGCTTGGGGGTGACCAGCAGGCGTGGCTGGGCGTTGAAGCGGCTCTTGCCGTCGAGCAGCGCCTGCAGGCCGGTACGCTTGCCGTCGGCCAGCACGTTGCCGATGATCGCCGAGGTCTGCTCGGCGGCGTCTTCGAGCTTGGCCACGCCGCAGGCGACGATGACCGCCTTGGCGCGACTGTAGATGGCGCGGCAGGCCTTGGTGATCGCCGCATCCTGGCCAAACGCCGCGACCGCTTCGCGCTCGCTGGTGATCAGGATCAGGTCATTGGCCTTGGCGGTGACGCCCGGGCCTTCGGTGAAAGTGTCGACCAGGCCGATGATCGAGGACGATGGCAGTGCGATGCTGCGGGCGCCGGTGTCGACGTTAGTTACGGTGACGCCGTGGAAGAATCCACTCATGTAAGTCTCCAGATACGAAAAGGCCCCGCAGAGCGAGGCCATTGATACAGCGGTTAAGAAAACGCCCCGTCAGTACGAGGCGTCATGGAATGATGCTGGCCATTAAGGCTGGCGTCGGCGGCCGGTGCTCAACCGACGGGAAGTCGCTACCCTGGGGCCAGTCCCGCAATGCCCGACGATAAGCCTGCAGTTCTATGTACTGATCGGTAGTCAGCGTGGTCACCACGCCTTCCTCCAACTCGTCACGGTGTCGCGATACAACACCATCCGTGGCGGCTAGCCGCTCATCACGCCACTGTCGTTCAATAGTGCCCAGCACTCCAAGATCCGGAGGGGGCGGGTCACTCAGAATAGGAGAGCCGTTCATATCCGAAATAATCCGACGACCACCACTTTGTCCAGCCAGCAATGTGTTATGTATTTGATCGCTCACTTTACGTGCGTCAGAAGGAATGAAACTATTGACGTTATCGTCATAGAAAAAGCCAGTCGCTGGGCTGAAAAACGTTGTCATACACGACCTCTCACTTTCCAAAAGAACGACGACGACCCTACAAATAAGTTACGCACCGTAATACTGCCCGGTGTACTATTTCTGGCTTGAAGAACGGGGGAAACTCCGACGTTTTCACCGCCGCTGAAGTTCGCAAATGTGAGTTCTATACAGGTTGGTACCGCCAGCATTGCTACGGGAAGCGTGATCACCGTGTCCGAACCCGAGGGCGCTCCGACGTATACCCCCCACTGCTCAATTGCTCCGTTTGGAAGCTTCTGATACCCGACAGTACCATTGAGCGAGGCCCCAAAGCCGGAGCTTGAACCAAGCAAGGCGCTACCACCAACCAACATCCAACCGCCGAGAGTGGCGATTACCTCAAGCGAGTCAGTGATACCGATGGACATTGTGCCTATCAAGCCCGAACCCACCACCTGAATGGCGCCCGTTCCAAAGTTTATAAACCTGATCTTGGAACCAACAGCAAAGGATGAAATAGACGGTAGCGTAATCGTGTAGCCTCCGCCCGTGAGGCTGAGAACTTTTCCTGAGTCAGCTGGGACCACTGTATAGGCGCCGCTGACACCCTTCTGACCACTGTAATTTCCAATCTCCCGCTGCACAAACTCAGTTGTCGCCAACTGACGACTGCTATCGAACTGCGGCATAGTAGGGCGATCTACATAACCCAGCGCCGCACTTCCTCCTGTCAACGCCCAGTTACCCGCCGCCCGGGTCAGGATAGCAGTATCACCTATATTCAGCGTAAGTGAGGTAACAAGACCGGCCCCAGGATCGATAACATCGTCCCCCTGAACAACCACACTTTGAGTTCCTGAGGTGCCCGAATGCTGAATCGCAAAAGTTGTGCCTTCAACCAAGCTGGAAATCAGCGGAAGTTTCACAGTATAGCCTGTTCCGGCCATTCTGATGATTTTGCCAGCATCAGACTTGGTTAGCGTGATGCTTGCGCCATAGCTCACCGCACCTGAAAAGCTGCCCAACGCACGCTGCACAAACTCTGTAGTTGCAAGGCGCTGGGAAGAATTGAACTGAGCCTGGGTAACGAAGCCTTCCTCACTCAGGACCTGTGAGTAGCGCAGCATGCTGCTACCGCCAGACAAGCGCCACTGCCCGGCCAGCTTGATGAACTCAGCTGAATCCCCTAAACCAAGCACAATTGGTCCAACGACTCCGCTAGCAGTATAAATAAGATCGCCGGCCGCAGCCTTCACAGTGACACTACCAGAGCCAGCGCTTACGACAGTAGTGGTTGCCCCCTGTGCAACACCCAGCGTTGGGGGCAATGTAATGCTGATAGGCGTTGAACTTGAGGCGCTGATTAGGCCTCCAACATGAATAGCTGTTAATACTGTGTTGACCGCAACCGAACCAAAGCTCGAGTATTCCAGCCCCACACGCTTGACGAAATCAGTGGTGGCAAGCTTTGAACTACTGTCGTATTGTGCTGGCGTAGGTGCTGTGGGTGCTCCCACAAAGGCTGGGGATAACAGGCGCGCAAAACCATCGGTGATATTCTGAAAAACCAACGAGGTGAGGCCAAGGGTAATAGGTGCATCTGTAGTCAATTGCCAGATGGTATCTGCGAGCACCTCACCCAGTTCGACAACTACGATCAGCCCCGACGTTACTTTTGTGCTTGTATCGGCATCTGAGGCTCTGGGCCAAGTGCCGACAGCCGCGACATACAAGCCGTTCTCCTTCGCCGCCGTCTGACTTTTCACTAGGACTCGGTCACCCGCAACAAGCGCTACACCGTCGACGGTCTGAAGTCCCGCAAGGGAGAGATTGACCGAGGTTGCAACCCGTACCGACTGCTTTATATCTAACTTGCTGAGCTCTTCGGTAATGCGGCTATCGACATAATCCCGAGTAGCCAGTACCACCGCCGGATCGATCTTCAACTGCACGTTGCTCGCGCTGCTGACGATCAGGTTCATACGCACCACCTGGGTGCGCCCCGAGCCCTGGCTGAGCAACGGCTTATAGGTCGGCGCGCAGTTGGCCACCGCGACCATATCGCCATCGGCGTCGTACAGCGCGATCTCGCGGATCCACTTGCCGCCGACATCCGCCGGGATGACTTGCTCGGCGACGATGATCGCGCTGTTCTTGTCGTCCACCTTCAGCTGGTTCAGCGGCGCCCGGCGCCATTCGTTGATCAGGCTGGTCTGGGTGGCGTTGGGGGTGGGGTCGGTGCCGTTGGCGTCGCCTACGCCCATCTGGGTGATTTTCCACGGGATGCCCAAGGCATCCGCGTTGGCCTGTTTCGCCGCGCCCACGTTGGTGAGAATGGCGTAGAACTGGGAATTCTGGTCAACCATGTGCAATGTCCAAGGTATCGATTGTGTGTTCCCGGCCGCCGCGACCAATGGCGCCACTGACGATCAGGTCAGGAGGTGCCGGCGGGTAGACGTCGAGTTCATCGCCGTCCTGCAGCGCGCAGCCGAAATAGAGACCGCCACGGCTTTCGAGACTGATCGCCAGACCGGTCATGTGGCGGCTGACCGGCCGGGCGTCGTCGATAAGCGACGACAGTTCGTTGTAGGTTTCCTCGCTGATGCCGGTGTCGGTCACCCCTACCTTCAGGGCAAACGTCCCCGGCACCCCGGCAGGCTGTGTCTGCCACCATTCCTGCACCTCGATCAGGTAGCCGAATGGCTCGACCACCCGCCTGAGGGCGCCGAGGGTGCCCTTGTGGGCATGGACGAAGAACGCCGAGCGGATTACCGAACGCTTGATCGCCTCGCTCCAGCTGTCGTCCCAGCGGTCCACCGACCAGGCCCAGGCCAGCTGGTAGAGCAGGTGCGTCGGGCAGGTGTCGGGGTTGTAGAGGCTGCGCAACGTGACCTTGAGGTCCTCGTCGGCCGCCACCTCGATGGCCCGCTCCAGCGGCGTGCGGTTGAGCGGCAGAAGGCTGTGCATGTCAGCCACCCCGCCGCAGTTCGATGCCGGTGCACCAGGCCGCCTGGGCCTTGCTCGGGCGAATGTCACTCCAGCCGACCAGCTCGACACGGCTCACGCCATCGATGTGCAACTGAGCGTCAATCCCGGAGCGGGCGACCTCGACGCCAAGGCGTCGGCGTGGATTGACCCAGGCCTGGAGGCGACGCCGGCATTCGCTGAGGATCGCCTCGAACTCCGGGCCGTTGTCGGCCATGTGCAGCACTGCCTCGACGCGGTATGGCAACACCTCGGCGCTGCGCACATTGACCCGGTCGGCGACCGGGCGGATATCGTCGTCGTTGAGGTAGGCGTTTACCTGCGCCAGCAGCTCGGGGCTGGCCACGCCGTCGTTGTCCAGGCTAAGCACAGTGACGTCCACCACCGCCGGCGACGGGCTTTCGGCGGTCGCGTCGGCAACCCGCCCAGAAGCGTTGCGGGCATGGAGGATGTAGCTGTTGCGCGGGCCGGCGGTGGTCAGGCCTTCGTAGACCAGTTGCACCCGTTCGCGCAGGGCGTCGTCGGATTCGAGCACCGCCTCGGTCGGTGGAATCGTGCCCGGGTCCGCCGCCTGGATCACCAGGCGCTGCAGGCTGACATTGGCCGCCAGCTGGTCGATATCGCTGCCCTGGGCATAGGCCAGTAGCAGCGCCTTGGCCGCGTCATTGATCCGTGCCCGGTTGAGCAATTTGCGGTAGGCACCGACCTCGAGCAGCTTGGTCACCGGGCCGCTTTCCAGGTTGGCGGTCCAGCCGTCGCCCAGCTGGGCGCGGAAGCTGGCCAGGTCTTCCTGGTACAACACCTCGAAATCGAGGTCCTCAAGCAATTGCGGGGCAGGCAGTTTCGACAGGTCGACCTGGCTCATACCGTCACCTCTACCAGGGCGTCATCCCCCAGGTAACGACCGCTCAGGGCCAGGCTGACCTGGCCGTCGAGCACGGCGACGACCTTGACCCGCTCCAGCTTAAGACGCGGCTCCCAACGCCCCAGGGCGCGGGCCACCTCGGCCTGCACCGCACTCTTCCAGCCTTCGTTGACCGGCAGGTCGACGTAGCGGCGCAGCTGGCTGCCGTACTCCGGACGCATGCGCCGGCTGCCCAAGGGCGTGGTGAGGATGTCCTCGATGGATTGACGCAGGTGGGCCACGCCCGACAGGGGCTGGCCGGTGCGGCGGTCCATGCCGATCATGGGGCACCTCCTGGAATTGAGGCTCCAGGCTGCCTGTTCACATAGCACATGGTAATCACCCGGCATGAAAAAGCCCGCTTGAGCGGGCCAGGGAGATACGCCTCGGAAGATCTGGCGCGCAGGGATGTCATCGAGCGATCAAATGTCGAGAGGCATGCTCGGGAAAGAAACCAAGGCCTTGTCGGCAATGCTCTGAACCTCTACATGACTGTCGGCCTTGAACACGGCCTGCTTGGCCAGTAGCCGTGTCTCGCGGATGACGTGCAGTGCAGTAATCCAGGCACTGGCCTTTTCCAGGATGGCCTGAGCGGCCTGCTGATCAGAGATGCCCGAGGCCATGGCCCAGGCACGGACCGCCCGAGGGGCCTCGCCTTGATAGGACTGTTCGGTGAAACGCCGAGCCTCGGTTTCCGCCAGTTGGTATTCGAATGCTCGCAAGGGGTCTCCCACCACGGCCACCCGCGCCTGATTGGCCGCCGCATCGATTTGCACAACAGCGGCCTGTCGTGCGGCATCCAGCGGCAGCTCGATGAAGGTGAAACCGACGTAGTGTTCGCCGGCATGGGAAATATTGAGGTTTTCCAATTGCATGGCGGTTCTCACAAAGAAGCGAAGTTGGTGAATACATAGGGGACCGTGCGCGGATCGGTACCTTTGGCCACACCGAATACAATCGCCCCCGCCATTTCCGCCGGGAACGTCGTTCCCGCCCCGGACAGCACCACCAGGGTCGACCCTGCGCCGACCAATTTATCCAGCAACGCGCCGCGGAGTTCGAACTTGACCTTGTAGAGGCGCAAAGTCAGGGCCACGGGAATCGCATAGCCTCCGGCATAGATGAGCGCCGAGTACCCCGCATGGGTATTGGGCGTGGGCTTGCCTTCGGGTAACACCACGGTCAAGTCCGTCAGTTCCAGCGTCGAGTTGCCTATTTGCTGAAACCCAGCCATGTAGCGCAGGTCATCGCCCGGATTGATGAAGTCTTCGAGAATCAGTTTCTTGTCATTCCCGCGGATCCTCAGTTGCCGGCTGACAAGGGCGATCTGGTGGGTGTGTACATAGTCACGCAGCAACGTGACATCGCAGATTCCCCCTACCGGGGTTGCTGCCAGGGCCCGAGCCAGTGACTTGAACGGCGCGGCCTTTGTGCCGACCGCAGCATCATCCCCGGCCACACAGTCGACAAAGAAGTTCCGGGCAATGGCAGGAGCTGCAGCGACCGCCGCACTGAGTGCCGCCTCGATGCCGGTCTTTTTGCTGTTGAAGTAATCGATCAACGCCGTGGTCTTCGACGTCAGGTTGGCAATTTCCGTTTCAAGGCTCATGTGCCTCATTCTCCATGAATGTGTTTCACGACAAGGGTCTGCAGGCTGACCAGCGAGGCCGCATTGGCCGCCACGACGGTCAACAGCCGTTGATGAACATCGACCTGCCGCTGCTCCATCTCAATCGTGCAAGCCCGCAGAGCCTGCAACTGTGCAGTTGCTATACCCCCTGCCTGCTGTTGGCTGTCCAGCCGGTCCTGTTGCAGCAGGTTGCGCAGTTGCTCGGCTATCAGTGCCGAAGCCTGAGCGGCCAGGGGCGCCGCCAGGGTCAGGCTGAGCCCGGCACCGTTGCTGACGATGGTCACGCTATCGGCCGGCAAGGCCGACAATGACAAGTCATAGGCCAGCAACAGATCGGTGCCGGCGGGCTTGTAAGCCAGCGCTTCGCTGGGGTGGGACCAGACCGCAAACAACGTGCCGTCCTCGAGCACAAAGCCGACCTCGCGAACCCAGAAGGCATGTGCGCCATCGGCAATCGCAGTCAGGTGCAACTGATTGTTGCCAAGACGCTCACCGCCAGCGATGACATGACGCGCAGCTTCCGTGCGCAATGCCTTCTGTTCGGTGCTCGGGCTGTAGCCTGCCGTGCCCAGGGCAATGTGGGTGATTTTCACGGCCAGGCCGCTATTGTCGGCCCGCCACACAGCGGCCAAGCCGGCCTTGGTGATAACGGGCTGCAAGACAGTACTCATATGACGGCCTCCATCCTGCCGCGCACGACGATACAAGGCCGGCTGAGGTTGGCGATCAGCAGGCCCTGTCCGGGGGTCAGTGGGACGCCCTGTAGCGTGGCCACGTGCCTCGCCACACAGCGATTGAAGTTGGCATTGGCCAGGCGCAGGCCGCTCGTGAAGCCGGCGCCAAGGCGAAAGTCATAGTGGCTGCGCTCGTTCTTGACCGCGTTCACCAGGTTTCGCAACCGGGTATAGAGCTGCGGGGACAGGATCGCCCCTTCACCCATCCGGTTGTCATTGGCCCAGGCGGTCAACTGGAAGGTATAGGGCGCAGCACCAGGTACCTGCCACCACTCCTTGAGTTCCGAATGAACCTGAACTGCCTGCAAGGCACGACGTACAGCCGCCACGCTGCCCTTGCTGCGGTGCACAGGGATGGCCTCACGGATCAACGCGCGCTGCTGGCTCTCGCTGGTCGCGGCCTCCCAGCCATCGACCTTCATCGCCCAGGCCAACCAGGGCAACAGGGCTGGTGGACACCGTGTAGAGTCGGCGACACCTCGAATCAGCCCTGGGTCGAGACGCGGGTCGCAAACGTGCTCCAGTTGCCGCTCCAGGGGGCTGGCGTTGTGCGCAAGCAAACTCATGAAGCCACCTGTGTCAGCTCGATACCCGCGCAACTGGGATAATGGCGCTGGTCGCAAACCACATCGGCAGCCGGTTGTCGCAGTCGTACCCGGCGTACGCCGGGCACGTGCAGCGCTGCGTATACGGCAGATACAGGTAGCTCACCCTGCAGTCGGCGCGCCTCGGCCACGGCGATTCGCAGCTGGGCATGGGCGGCAGCCGTGACCACTTCCGGGTCAGGCCCCTCTTCCACCTCGATGCTCGCCTCTACCCGGTAAAGGCTTGGCTGACCCAGCTGGATACGCGGCCGGTCGGTCAAAGGACGCACGGACTCCGCCGAGAGCACGCTACGCACGGCCTCGACCAGAGAGCTTCCGCAGCTCGTACTCTCTAGCCTGGGCAGTAGGGTCAGAGACACATCACCCGGCAGGGGATCGACCAGGCCAGCCGGGTAGTCACATACCAGCACCATGGCACCCGCAGGCAAGCAAGCACGTAGTTCATCATTCAGTGGAACGCCCCGAAACGTCGGCGAGTCCACCGAAACATCGGCAATCTCAGCGGATGCGGTGCGCGCATGGAACTCATAGGCCCCTCGGCTACCAGCCACGGACAGCGCCTCCAGTGACAGACGGGTGCGATAGCGCAAGTCTTCGTCGCTTTCCATGACTGCCGCCACTGGCGGCAGCGCGTCAGGATCCGCTTCACTCAGGCGCAACCGCTGTACACCGTAATCCGCGGCGCGGTTGTCCAGGTCGGCACCCGCAGCATGCGAAAGCAGGCTCGCCTTCGCGGCGTCATTGATCCGTGCCCGCCCCAATAGCTTTTGATAGGCAGCCACTTCCAACAGATGGATCACCGGGTCCGACTCAAGCTGCGCCGTCCAGCGCTCTCCCATGTGCTGACGAAAATCCTCAAGCAACCCCTGGTAAAGGGCCTCGTACTCGAGGCTCTCCAGCACATCGGGTGGAGGCAACTGCGATAGATCGATCATCGCTGGTCTCCTTGCTCGTCAAGGCCCGCATCAGCGAGCCAGCCCCAACAAGTTGCCCGGCACTGCCGGGCAACCGGCCTCAGGACACGAAGTCGTAGGTCAGGGCGACGGCCGCCGTGGCGTTGTTGGCGACGGTCCACAGGCCGTAACCCGCCGGGATGAACAGCTGATAAGGCAGGGTGTACTGCGAATCGATGCCGCCGTTGATCCCGCCCATGATGGCGTGGACGCTCATGTCACCGAGGTAGGCCGGCGCCTTCGGGCCGGTGTACAGGTTGAGGATGCCGCCGCCGGTGCACAGGGTGGCGGTGCGCAGGTACACGCCATCCTTGTTGTCCGCGGCGCTGAAGACCTGGCTGACGGCGGTTGGGTGGGCGTTGAAGAAATGCTTGCCTACTTTTACTGCTTCCATGTTGCTTTACCTTTTGAGTCGAAATGATGGGTCGCGGCACACGCCGCGTTCATGTCGCTCAATGGCGATCTTGCTGGGCTCAAGGCCGTAGTTCAGTGCTTGTGGTTGGCGGTGTTGCCGGCCGTATCGATGATCCGGCCACCGCCGTTGATGTCGCCGCTGACCGTCAGCGGGCCGTTGATGGCAACCTTGCCGGTCAGGGTGATCGACGCGGCGTCGAGGGTGATGGCGTTGTCGCTGACCACCAGGGTGCTGGCGCCGACCTTGACCGTGGCCTGGCCGCTGGGCAGTTGGATGTCATAGCGCTTGGCCTGCCAGTCATAGGCCAGCGAGCCGCCGTCGTCGAAGCGCCAGACCTCGACATGGTCGCGATTGTCCGGCGCCGTCCCGGCATTGCCGTACAACCCCGGGACGAAGGTGCCCAGGGCCGGTTCGCCGCTGGGGCTGATCAGCACGCCCTGCTCGTCCAGGCTCGGTACCCGCCAGTGGCGGACCTTGCCGGCGGCCTGGGCATGCCAGCGCACCCAGGCGCTGGTCCAGCCGCCGCCGTCGGACACCCGCACCCGGGCTGCGGCCAGGTCCACCGCGACCACCCGACAGGGGATCACCAGGCTGGCCAGCATGCGATCGTGCATGGCACTGGCGTAGCTCATGCCAGGTCCTCCGGTGACAGGTACTTGTCCTGGTTGCCGGGCCCGGTGTCCGGGGCGAAGCCCAGCATCAGGCTGCCCGGGGGCTGGTCGGGCCATGGCCAGTGGACATTCCCCAGCAGGACCGGTTGTTCCCATTGCACCCGCCAGGTGGTGCCCTCGGCTTCGGCAAGGATGTCCCGTGCGCCCTCGACGTAATCAAGCCCCCAGGACTGCTGGCGCAGCACATCGATCAGCTGCGCCGCCAGCACGCCGGCCTGCGTCCGTGCCTGCGCGGGGGCGCCCAGGGCAGTGACGCGGGCCTCGAAGGTCGCCATCAGCAATGAGCGACCGTCACGCAGCGCCTCGTCGCCACGCATGCGCAACACGCCATGCACCAAGGCCGGCAGGGCTGGCTCAAGCGTGGTGTCGCCCTCCGTGGCGACTGTGGCAAAGGCCGGCAACGCCGCCCGCAGGGTGGAGGTGACGGCCGCGTACAACTGGGCCAGTTCGCTCATGCTTGTGCTCCTTGAACGCTCGGTTCGGCGAAGGCCGGGCCCGAGAAGGCCCGGCGCCCGGCTCAGAAGTGCCAGGTCCAGATGTCGATTGGCTTCTGGTCAGGGTTGATCTTGCGGATATGGCGATAGGTCGGCTGGAAGCCGAAGCGCGCCCATACCGGTTTCTCGTCGAGGATGGCGATGCTGCCGTTGGCCTGCAGACGCAGCACCGCGCTGGCATGGCCGCCGGTGTGCGAATGCCACAACACCGCGTTGCCGGCACCGTAGACCACCAGGTTGCCATCGCCCTGGAACACGGCGCGCACGGCGCCCTTGCCTTGAGTGCCGGCGTTCCAGGTGGCCACGCCGTTCGGGCCATAAGCCACGACATTACCGTCGCCCTGGAACACCAGCTTGCTGACTCCCGCGCCGTACTCCACGCCCTGTACCAGTTCGGTGCCTGGCGCCAGCAGCAGCGAGTCGACCGCGCCGGGCACCAGCGGGATGGCCGGCGTGCCGTTCCACAGCGCCAGGGAAT
This sequence comes from Pseudomonas carassii, assembly GCF_036324045.1. Classification (NCBI taxonomy): domain Bacteria; kingdom Pseudomonadati; phylum Pseudomonadota; class Gammaproteobacteria; order Pseudomonadales; family Pseudomonadaceae; genus Pseudomonas; species Pseudomonas carassii. The sequence continues at coordinate 66,678 of NZ_JAZDCT010000014.1, forward strand.
CGACCAGCACGATGTTGCCGTCGTCCTGCAACACCAGATGGGTACGGTTCCACTGGTCGTTGCTGGTAAAGGTGCTGTTGTTGGTCAGCCACACCCGGCGCCGCGAGTAATCGTCGAGGAACGCGCCGTACTGCACGTAGAAGGCCAGCGGGGCCTTCTTGTTGCGCAAGGGAATGGTCGAGCTGAAGGGTTGCTGTTCATTGGCGACCCAGACGGTGGCGCCATTGTCCTGGATCACCAGGTTGCCATCGCCCTGCAACAGCAGCTTGAAACGCTGGTTGGGCGACAGCAGGTACTGGCCCGCCGACAGGGTCTGGTAAGCGGGCAGCACCGAAGTGCCGACGCCGTTGAAAGGAATGCGGGTACGACCTGCCATGGTATTTCTCCTACTGGATCGATTGAACGGGAGCCGGGCTCTGCGGCCCGTCCTTATCGCTCGTCGGCACGTTGTCGAGGCCCGTGGCCTTCATGTGGTTCAAGGTCGCGCAACGCGAGCACTTGATCTGGACCAGCGCCGACCCGCCGATGCGGGCCAGCAAGCGGTTGCATTTACCGCAGCGAAACTCGTTGAACATCCGCCTCTCTTCCTTGTTACCGCGTTCATTCTTCGTCCTGGCGCACAGCCGCGGGCTGCTCGCCCAATCCCAGCCGCCGAGCGGCCCAGCGCTCATAAAGGCCGATGGCCACGTCGGCGCCGGCCATGGCGGTAAGGCAACCGAAGGCGCTGGCACTCCAGATCGACATGCCGCTGGCGTACAGCAGCATGACCGTCGACACCCCGCAGACCATGCAGGCCCCGGAGCGCAGCGCCAGCCGCCTGAGCAGCCCCCAGCCGCGGGCACCGGCCTTGTCGGCGCGCCACATCTCGCCGGAAAGTCCGCCCAGCAATGCCAGGAGGATCACCAGCCAGAGCGGCATCTCCAGCAACGTCTGTTGCTCGTTCGTCACGTTCCTGTCTCCTGTGTGTTGCCCGCCAGCGATAGGCCGGCGGATCGTGATTGGCTTGACTCGGCATTCCAAAAAGCCCGCTCTGCAGGCTTTTCAGTAATGCGCGGTGTAACCGCCGGCCACGACTGGTGACGCCGTGCGGTTGCGCTTCAAATTGGTGACTCCGACCGCGGCTGCCTGCCCGCCGGATAACTGATCGTGGTGCTTTACGCTGCACACCCGGGCCAGTTGCCAACCCTCTGAACAGTCGAGGCCTGTTCATCGCTGCCTGTATCTCAACCGGTTTGCGTCCGGCTTGGGGTACATTTTATGCATTCATGCATATGCAGTCAATGCACAAATTCATTTTTTTATGCATCAGCTTTTGCTCCTATGCATGGAGGCCTGATCTGACGTGGGTGTAGGGGATTTCTGAGGACGAAAAAAAACCCGCCGGAGCGGGTTTTTATCGAGGGCTTGGGATCAACGGGCGTACATGCCCCACCAGAAGACGTGGCCGAGAAGGCTGATCTGTTCTTCCTGCATCTGCTGGAAGCTGTAGTCCTCGTCGGGGTGCTCGTCGCGGTTGAAGCTGCGCAGGCGAATGCCGGTAGGCAGGCGGTACACCTGTTTCACTCGCAGCTGGCCATTGTGGTTGATGGCGTAAAGGTCACCGTCGATGATGTCGCCGATGGTGCTTTTACCGGTATTGACCCCGACCGTGGCGCCATCGCGCAGCACCGGCAGCATGCTGTTGCCGCGCACCGTCACGCACTTGGCGTTGTCGAACTGCACGCCATTGTGGCGCAGGCTGCGTTTGCCGAAGCGCAAGCGAGCGTTCTCGCTTTCCTCGATGACGAATCTTCCTGATCCTGCTGCCAACTCGACCTCACGAAGAAAAGGAACGGACACCTCGTCGTCCTCGACGGGGGTTTCATCGTCCCACAGGCTGATATCGCTCAGCGCCGCATGGCCCTGGGCGAGCGGGGCCGCGTCGCGGGACTCGCCCAGTTCGACACGGCCGCGCAACTGGTCGGTGCTCACGCCGAAGTACTCGGCGATCTTCGAGACGTGCTTGTCCGAAGGATCGACGATCTTCTCGCTGAGAATCCGCGACAGGGTGGATTGAGGCACGCCCGTGCGCCGATGCAGCTCTGTTGGGGACAGATCGTGGCGGGCGAGCAGTTCTCTGAGTACGGAGGCTACGTTGCGTTTTTGCATAATGCGCATAATGCAACCGCGAAAGCGCAAATGCAATGCCCCCCTGCAACGAGAAATGAATATTTGCCCCGCTCCCCGGCCATCGCTATCGTCGCGGTTCCCTCGACAAGGATCGGAAAACGGCATGGACCTCTCGCCCCGACGCCGCTGGCCCGCGCAACTGCTCACCTGGCTGATCATGGCGATCATGTTCGCGCTGAACATCCAGCATTGGCCTTCCTTTGAACAGCCCCGACGCGTCTTCAGCCGGGGCTTCGTGATGTTCTGTGTGCTGGTCGCGGTTCTGGAGCTGATTATTCTGAACCAGCTCTTCGGCCACCGGGATTGACACCCGCCACAGTCAACCTGCGCAGATTTGCCCCACCCATCCGGCCTGCGTCGACCGGAAAAAGCCTGTACCATTAGCGGTTTCGAAATTTGCCACCAGACCACCCGCTGTAAGGCCCTGAATGTCTGATCTCTCCGCACACACCCCGATGATGCAGCAGTACTGGAAGCTGAAGAACCAGCATCCGGACCAACTGATGTTCTACCGCATGGGCGATTTCTACGAGATCTTCTACGAAGATGCGAAGAAAGCCGCGAAACTGCTGGATATCACCCTGACCGCCCGCGGGCAGTCGGCGGGCCAGTCGATTCCCATGTGCGGGATTCCGTTCCACTCGCTGGAAGGCTACCTGGCCAAGCTGGTCAAGCTCGGCGAATCGGTGGTGATCTGCGAGCAGATCGGCGACCCGGCCACCAGCAAGGGCCCGGTGGAGCGCCAGGTGGTGCGCATCATCACCCCGGGCACGATCAGCGACGAGGCCTTGCTCGACGAGCGCCGCGACAACCTGATCGCCGCCCTGCTCGGTGACGAGCGCCTGTTCGGCCTGGCGGTGCTGGACATCACCAGCGGCAACTTCAGCGTGCAGGAGATCAAGGGCTGGGAGAACCTGCTGGCCGAGCTCGAGCGCATCAACCCGGTGGAACTGCTGATCCCCGACGACTGGCCACAGGGCCTGCCGGCCGAGAAGCGCCCCGGCGCCCGCCGCCGCGCCCCGTGGGACTTCGACCGCGACACGGCGCGCAAGAGCCTCTGCCAACAGTTCGCCACCCAGGACCTCAAGGGCTTTGGCTGCGACAAGCTGACCCTGGCCATCGGCGCCGCCGGCTGCCTGCTGACCTACGCCAAGGAAACCCAGCGCACCGCCCTGCCGCACCTGCGCAGCCTGCGCCACGAGCGCATGGACGACACGGTCATCCTCGATGCCGCCAGCCGCCGCAACCTGGAGCTGGACATCAACCTGGGCGGTGGCCGCGACAACACCCTGCAATCGGTTATCGACCGTTGCCAGACCGCCATGGCCAGCCGCCTGCTGACCCGCTGGCTGAACCGCCCGCTGCGCGACCTGAAGGTGCTCAAGGCCCGCCAGGATTCGATCCGCTGCCTGCTCGACGGCTACCGCTTCGAGAAGCTGCAGCCGCAACTCAAGGAAATCGGCGACATCGAGCGGATCCTCGCGCGGATCGGCCTGCGCAACGCCCGTCCCCGTGACCTGGCGCGCCTGCGCGACGCCCTCGGCGCCCTGCCCGAGCTACAGAACGCCATGGCCGAGCTGGAGGCGCCGCACCTGGCGCGCCTGGCCGCGATCACCGGCACCTACCCGGAACTGGCTGGCCTGCTGGAGCGGGCGATCATCGACAACCCGCCGGCGGTGATCCGCGACGGTGGCGTGCTCAAGACCGGCTACGACAGCGAGCTGGACGAACTGCTGGCGATCAGCGAGAACGCCGGCCAGTTCCTCATCGACCTGGAAGCCCGCGAGAAGGCCCGCACGGGCCTGGCCAACCTCAAGGTCGGCTACAACCGCGTGCACGGCTACTTCATCGAGCTGCCGACCAAGCAGGCCGAGCAAGCGCCGGTCGACTACATCCGCCGGCAGACGCTCAAAGGGGCCGAACGCTTCATCACCCCCGAGCTCAAGGCGTTCGAGGACAAGGCACTGTCGGCCAAGAGCCGCGCCCTGGCCCGCGAGAAGATGCTCTACGACGCCCTGCTCGAAACCCTGATCGAGCACCTGGCGCCGCTGCAGGACAGCGCCGCCGCCCTGGCCGAGCTGGATGTGCTGAGCAACCTGGCCGAGCGCGCCCTGAACCTAGACCTGAACTGCCCAAGCTTCGTCGAAGAGCCGTGCCTGCGCATCGACCAAGGCCGTCACCCGGTGGTCGAGCAGGTGCTGACCACGCCGTTCGTGGCCAACGACCTGGGCCTGGACAACAGCACGCGGATGCTGATCATCACCGGCCCGAACATGGGCGGTAAGTCCACCTACATGCGCCAGACCGCGCTGATCGTGCTGATGGCCCATATCGGCAGCTTCGTCCCGGCCGCCGCCTGCGAACTGTCGCCGGTCGACCGCATCTTCACCCGTATCGGTTCCAGCGACGATCTCGCCGGCGGGCGTTCGACCTTCATGGTCGAGATGAGCGAGACCGCCAACATCCTGCACAACGCCACCGACCGCAGCCTGGTGCTGATGGACGAAGTCGGCCGCGGCACCAGTACCTTCGATGGCCTGTCGCTGGCCTGGGCCGCCGCCGAGCGCCTGGCCCAGCTGCGCGCCTACACGCTGTTCGCCACCCACTACTTCGAACTGACCGTGCTGCCGGACAGCGAACCGCTGGTGGCCAACGTGCACCTGAACGCCACCGAGCACAACGAACGCATCGTGTTCCTGCACCACGTCCTGCCGGGCCCGGCGAGCCAGAGCTACGGTCTGGCCGTGGCGCAGCTGGCGGGCGTGCCGGCGGCGGTGATCCAGCGCGCCCGCGAGCATCTGGGCCGGCTGGAGACCGCCAGCCTGCCCCATGAGGCGCCGATCACGCCAACCCGCGACAACATGCCTCACGTGCCGCACCAGAGCGACCTGTTCGCCAGCCTGCCACACCCAGCCATCGAGAAGCTGGGCAAGCTGGACCTTGACGACATGACGCCACGCCAAGCTATCGAAATGCTATATCAACTGAAAAACCTGTTATAACGGCCCACCGCGCAAGCTGGTAGAATCCGGCGCGGTTTGCGAGCACTGCAGGTTATTAGCCTGGCCTGCAGCCAGCACCGTGAACCGCGCTGCCCTGGTAAGGAAGGGCAAGCTGCCGTCGCCTGAGGAGAGAATTAGAAATGACCTTCGTCGTCACCGACAACTGCATCAAATGCAAGTACACCGACTGCGTGGAAGTCTGTCCGGTGGACTGCTTCTACGAAGGCCCGAACTTCCTGGTGATTCACCCGGACGAGTGCATCGACTGTGCGCTGTGCGAGCCGGAGTGCCCGGCCCAGGCGATTTTCTCGGAAGACGAAGTGCCGTCCGGCATGGAGAACTTCATCGAGCTGAACGCCGAGCTGGCGGAGATCTGGCCGAACATCACCGAGAAGAAAGACGCCCTGCCGGACGCCGAAGAGTGGGACGGCAAGACAGGCAAGATTGCCGACCTGGAGCGCTGATAGCGCCCAGTTGCGAAAAAGGCCCGAAAGGGCCTTTTTTCATTTCCGACGGGCAAAAAAAGGGGCGGTTTGACCCGCCCACATTTTTTCCGTAGTCCCTGTATGTCCCAATCATCATCCTGATGAATCGCGTCCCGCGATGTCCCTGGCCGTCATCCTTGAAAGCCTGTGTCTGTCCCTTGACACAGTTCGAATACTAGCGATTCCTCGGTACGGAACAAGCGGCGAATATCTCAGGATGATTCAGGCGACACATCTTTTGATATTTAGAAAATTCATATATTTCATATGGTTAGAAAAAGTACGCCACTGAAAACGACATTGATTTACTGATCCCTACAGCGATCGCTTACATGACGAGTAAGCGAATGCTTACATGCGATGCTACGAGGGTGGAGAAATAAATACTTCGCAGGGGACCAGAGCAGGCTATGGGGTTGGGGCTAAGGGCCAGACCTTTCAAGGAGGTGTTGATGATTAGCATCTGGCTTGGACTTGCCGGGGTCGCTTCGCGACCCTTTCGCGACACAAGGCCGCTCCTACAGGGTACACGGTCGCCTGTAGGAGCGGCCTTGCCGAGGCGTCGGACCGGAAGGACGAATTCGCAGGGCAAGCAGGTTTTGCGTCCAGCCCCGAAAAGCAGCGTGGGAGCGGGCTTGCCCCGCGATGGCGTCAGATCGGCCAATGAAATTGGCTTCTGCGCTAAAAACGCAAACGCCCCGAACACGTCGGGGCGTTTGCCTGGTGCACGTCAGTGACTACTGGAACAGCGACTCGCTGGACAGGCCATTCTTCTCGAGGATCTCGCGCAGACGCTTGAGGCCTTCGACCTGGATCTGCCGTACGCGCTCGCGGGTCAGGCCGATCTCCAGGCCGACATCCTCGAGGGTGCTGCTTTCATGCCCACGCAGGCCGAAACGCCGCACCACCACCTCGCGCTGCTTGTCGGTCAGCTCGCCCAGCCACTGGTCGATGCTCTGCGACAGGTCGTCATCCTGCAGCAGCTCGCATGGATCGGTGGGGCGATCGTCGGTGAGCGTGTCGAGCAGCGTCTTGTCGGAGTCAGGGCCGAGCGAGACATCCACCGAGGATACCCGCTCGTTCAGGCCGAGCATACGCTTGACCTCGGCCACCGGTTTCTCCAGCAGGCTGGCGATTTCTTCCGGCGACGGCTCGTGGTCGAGCTTCTGCGTCAGCTCGCGGGCAGCGCGCAGGTAGACGTTGAGCTCCTTGACCACGTGGATGGGCAGGCGAATGGTGCGGGTCTGGTTCATGATCGCCCGCTCGATGGTCTGGCGGATCCACCAGGTCGCGTAGGTCGAGAAGCGGAAGCCCCGCTCAGGGTCGAATTTCTCCACCGCACGGATCAGGCCCAGGTTGCCTTCCTCGATCAGGTCGAGCAACGACAGGCCACGATTGACGTAACGGCGGGCGATCTTGACCACCAGGCGCAGGTTGCTTTCGATCATGCGCTTGCGACCAGCCGGGTCGCCTTTTTGCGACAGGCGCGCGAAATGCACTTCTTCCTCTGGCGAAAGCAGGGGCGAGAAGCCGATTTCATTGAGATACAGTTGAGTGGCATCAAGTGCGCGACTGTAGTCGATGTACTTGTGCTGCTTTAGCGACGCGCCCTGTTTCGACTTGGTCCGAACCGAAGGTACAGCAGGTTCGTCTGACACCACATCCGTTTCCAAAACGATGCCAGTCTCCATGAGAAGGAGGTCATCGTCGATGTCAAACTCCGGCACTTCTTTACTGAGAGCCATTGTTATAGTCCTTTGCTGAGTTCGAACTCAGACTCGAGCGTCACCCTTCCATGGCAGCGCTGGAGCCTGTCCCCTCTACATCCAAGGAACAGGCCGGGACAATGATCAACGGCGTGGCAGGAACTGGAGAGGATCGACGGGTTTGCCCTGGCGGCGAATCTCGAAATGCAGCTTCACCCGATCAGTGCCCGTGGACCCCATTTCTGCGATCGTCTGCCCTGCCTTGACCTGCTGCCCCTCCCGAACCAAAAGCCTGCGGTTGTGACCGTAGGCACTGACGTAGGTATCGCTGTGTTTGATGATGATGAGCTCGCCATAGCCCCTCAAGCCACTGCCGGCGTAGACCACCGCTCCATCAGACGCAGCAAAAACAGGCTGTCCCAAATCACCGGCGATATCAATGCCTTTATTCAAACTACCGTTTGAAGCGAATTTACCAATCAACACGCCGTTCGCCGGCCACGTCCAACCGCCGACGGCGCGCTCTGCGGCGGGCACCTGGGCAACCGTTTGCGAGGTGGTGGAAGAGGCAGTAGTGGCACTTTTGCCATTACTGGTCGCCGGCGCGGTGGTCGCGACCGGTCGGCGGATGACGGTGGTCTTGCTCGACGAAGAAGGGCTGCTGACAACCGTGGTGCTGCCCCCCGCGCCGCTGCTGAAACGAATAGGCTGGCCCGGACGAATGGTGTAGGGGGCGGGAATGTTGTTGCGCGCCGCCAGCTCCTTGTAGTCCCAACCATAGCGGAAGGCGATAGAGAACAGCGTGTCACCGGGCTTTACGATGTATTGCCCCGAAGTGACGGTCGGGCGCTTGGGCGCGGCGTTGTTGCGATCGACCACGCGGGCGCCATTTGAGCTGGTGCTGGAACAGCCAGCCAGCAGGGTCCCCATGGCCAGCGCAATCACCAGAAGCTTCAATACCGACCGTTCCTTGCGCTGCCGCATGCCTGTGTGACCCACCCGCGCTCCCCTCATGCTGTCAAATAATGACGATACAAAATGCAATATTGTTTCAATTATAACCGAGCCACCCCGCCAGGGGTGACTCGCAATTGGCCTGATCGGTGTACGAAAAACGCCACGCCAGATAGACAGGGGCCAGGCGCAAGAATTCGTCGCCGGCGCAAATATTCCGTTGTGCCGCTCAGGCCAGCGGGCCGTTGAGCAGGGGCACGAAGCGCACGGCCCCGAGCACCCGGCGCGAGAAGCCATGTTCTTCACGCACGATCAGCATCAGTTGCTGGGTCTCCCCCGCCGGACCGACCGGGATCACCATGCGCCCGCCCGGCGCCAGCTGGTCGAGCAGTGCCTGGGGCACTTCGGGTGCAACCGCAGTGACGATGATGCCGTTGTACGGCGCCAGCGCCGGCCAACCTTCGCAGCCGTCGCCCCAGCGGAACACCACGTTGCGCAGGTTGAGCTCGACCAGGCGCTCCTTGGCCCGGTCCTGCAGGACCTTGATCCGCTCAACCGAAAACACCCGTTCCACCAGTTGGGCCAGGATCGCCGTCTGGTAACCCGAGCCGGTGCCGACCTCCAGCACCTTGTCCAGGGGCCCGGCCTCCAGCAACAGCTCGCTCATGTGGGCGACCATGAACGGCTGGGAGATCGTCTGGTTGTGGCCGATCGGCAGCGCCGTGTCCTCGTAGGCTCGATGGGCCAGGGCTTCATCGACGAACAGATGGCGCGGGGTACGGCGAATGGCCTCGAGCACCTTGGCGTTCGACACGCCTTCTTCGCAGAGGCGCTGGATCAGCCGCTCCCGGGTACGCTGGGAGGTCATGCCGATGCCGCGACGCTGCAGATCGTCCTGTTCGCGCATCAGAGCACGCCCTCCAGCCAGCCGTCGAGGCGCTCGAAGGCATCGTTGAAGGTGCGGTCCAGCTGCAACGGCGTGATCGACACGTAGCCTTGCATCACCGCATGGAAATCGGTGCCCGGCCCGCCATCCTCGGCATCGCCGGCCACGGCGATCCAGTAGCCTTCCTTGCCGCGCGGGTTGACCACCTTGGTCGGCGCCGCGGCACGCGCCCGGTGCCCCAGGCGGGTAAGCTGGATGCCACGTATGTGCTCCAGCGGCAGGTTGGGGATGTTGACGTTGAGCACGGTGCGCGGCGGCAGCTCCAGGCGCGATTGCGCCTCGACCAGGCGCCGGGCGATGTAGGCAGCGGTCGGCAGGTTGTCGGGCAGGCGCGACAAGAGCGAAAAGGCCAGCGAGGTGCCGCCGAGGAAACGCCCTTCCAGCGCGGCGGCGACCGTGCCGGAATACAGCACGTCATCCCCCAGGTTGGCGCCCAGGTTGATGCCGGACACCACCATGTCGGGGGTTTCCGGCAACAGGCCATTGAGCCCCAGGTGCACGCAGTCGGTGGGCGTGCCGTTGAGGCTGATGAAACCGTTGGCCAGGGTCTGCGGGTGCAGCGGCCGGTCGAGCGTCAGCGAACTGCCGGCGCCGCTCTTGTCTTGATCCGGGGCAATCACCACGCACTCGGCGTAATCAACCAACGCTTCATGCAGCGCGGCGATGCCGGGTGCGGTAACACCGTCGTCATTCGAAATCAGAATACGCATGGGCTGTCCGTCTGCCCTGCCGGCACCAGATCGACGAGTTCGCGCACCACCACGGTGGCGAAGCATCCGGCCGGAAGGACGAATTCCAGTTGCAGGATATCAGGCTCGGGATAATGCCACGACAGACGCCCAATAGGGAGCCGCAGGATGCGCCGTTCGTGATCCATGCCCGCTCGCGCCAGCCATTGGCACAATGCCGGATGGCGGGCGGCGACTTCGCTCTCGAGCGCCTGGGTCGCGCCGGCGCAGGGCGATTGCCCCTCGCCCCACAGCGGACCGGTGGGGTGCAGGTCGAGAATGGCCAGGCGCGGATCGCTGCACTCGGCCTCCCCCGCCGGGAAGAAACTGCGGCTGTCGGTGAACGCCAGCAAGTCGCCGACCTGGGCGCGCTGCCAGCTGCCATCGGCCACCCGAGCCGCCAGCACCTGGTTGAACAGGTAGCTGCGCCCGGCCGACAGCAGCCGCGAGCGCACGTTGCGCTGCTCGGGCAGCGCCTGGCGGGCGGCCCAGTCCTGGGCGTCGTGCACGTTGCCGCCGCCATGGCCGAAGCGCTGGCTGCCGAAGTAGTTGGGCACGCCCTGCTGCTTGAGTTGTTTCAAGCGGGCATCGAGGGCCTGATGATCGGCCTGCAGCGCGGTCAAGCGCAAGGTGAAGCCATTGGCCGAATGCGCGCCACGCTGAAGCTTGCGCTGGTGGCGCACCTGCTTGAGCACCCGCAGGGTGTCGTCCTCGGCGCGGGACAGGTCGGGGTCGGCCTTGCCCGGCAGGTGCAGGCTGAACCACTGACGGGTCAGGGCCTGGCGGTCCTTGAGACCGGCATAGCTGATGGCGCGCACCGGCACGCCGGCGGCGCGGGCCAGGCGGCGGGCCGCCTCCTCGGTGTTGAGGTCACGCTTCTCGCCCCACAGCCACAGGTGCTCGCCCTGGCCGGACAGCGGGATATCGAGGACTTCATCGACCTGGAAGTCTTCGGCCACCGCCTTGAGCACCGCAGTGCCCAAGGCTTCGCCCGAGGCCCGTGGGCCCAGCAGTTCGAGTTCGGTCATGCTGGCAGCAGCAGGGCGACCGCGTGCACGGCGATGCCCTCCTCGCGGCCGGTGAAGCCCAGCTTTTCTTCGGTGGTGGCCTTGACGTTGACCTGGTCGAGTTCGACCTGCAGGTCTGCGGCGATCTGCTGGCGCATGGTCTCGATATGCGGGGCCATTTTCGGTGCCTGGGCGACGATGGTGGCGTCGACGTTGCCAACCTTCCAGCCCTTGTCGCGCACGACGGCGACCACGTGGCGCAGCAGAACACGGCTATCGGCGCCCTTGAACTGTGGGTCGGTGTCGGGGAAATGCTTGCCGATGTCGCCCAGCGCCGCAGCGCCGAGCAGGGCATCGCTCAGGGCGTGCAGCAGCACATCACCGTCGGAGTGGGCCAGCAGGCCGAACTTGTGGGGGATACGCACCCCGCCCAAGGTAATGAAATCACCGTCGCAGAAACGGTGGACATCGTAGCCGTGGCCAATACGCATAGAAAAACGCCCTGATTGAGTCAGGGCGTGATTCTACCTGCTTTCATGCAGTATTGGGCCGCTCAGCCATCGACCTTTAAACCCTGCCCAGCGCCACCGCATGATGACGCAGGTGTTCCTCGATGAAGCTGGCGATGAAGTAGTAGCTGTGGTCATAGCCCGGCTGCAGGCGCAGGGTCAGCGCGTGGCCACCCTTGCGCGCTGCCTGCTCCAAGGCTTGCGGCTTGAGCTGCTTGTCGAGGAAGTCATCGCGATCGCCCTGGTCCACCAGCAACGCCGGGCACTGCCCGGCCTCGGCCAGCAACGCGCTGGCGTCCCACTCGCGCCAGCGCGCACGGTCCTCGCCCAGGTAGCGGGAAAACGCCTTCTCGCCCCAGGGGCAATCCATCGGGTTGCTGATCGGCGAGAACGCCGACACCGAACGATAGCGCCCGGGGTTGCGCAGGGCGCAGACCAGCGCGCCGTGTCCGCCCATCGAGTGACCACTGATGCTGCGCTGGTCGGACGCCGGGAAGTGCGCCTCGATCAGGGCCGGCAACTCCTCCACCACGTAGTCGTGCATCCGGTAATGCTGGGCCCAGGGCTGCTGGGTGGCGTTGAGGTAGAACCCCGCGCCCAGGCCGAAGTCCCAGGCGCCATCCGGATCGCCTGGCACCTGCTCGCCACGCGGGCTGGTATCCGGAGCGACGATGATCAGCCCGAGCTCCGCGGCCAGGCGCTGGGCGCCGGCCTTCTGCATGAAGTTCTCGTCGGTGCAGGTCAGGCCGCTGAGCCAGTACAGCACCGGCAGCTTCTCGCCCTGCTCGGCCTGGGGCGGCAGGTAGACGGCGAACACCATGTCGCAGCCGAGCACCTTGGAGCTGTGCCGGTAACGCTTGTGCCAGCCGCCAAAGCTCTTCTGGATGGAAATGTTTTCCAGCGTCATGGCCGCGCCCTCAGAAGTGGATCACGCTGCGGATGCTCTTGCCTTCGTGCATCAGGTCGAAGGCCTTGTTGATGTCCTCCAGACCCATGGTGTGGGTGATGAAGGTATCCAGCGGAATCTCGCCCTTCTCGGACATCTCGACGTAGCTCGGCAGCTCGCTGCGACCTCGCACGCCACCGAAGGCCGAACCGCGCCAGACGCGACCGGTGACCAGCTGGAACGGACGGGTGGCGATTTCCTGGCCGGCACCGGCGACGCCGATGATCACCGACTCGCCCCAGCCCTTGTGGCAGCACTCCAGCGCCGCGCGCATCAGTTGCACGTTGCCGATGCACTCGAAGGAGAAATCGACGCCGCCGTCGGTGAGGTCGACGATCACTTCCTGGATCGGGCGGTCGTAGTCTTTCGGGTTGATGCAGTCGGTGGCACCCAGCTGGCGGGCGATCTCGAATTTGGCCGGGTTGATGTCGATGGCGATGATGCGCGAAGCCTTGGCCTTGACCGCACCAATCACTGCCGACAGGCCGATGCCGCCGAGGCCGAAGATGGCCACGGTGTCACCCGCCTTGACCTTCGCGGTGTTGAGTACCGCGCCGATACCGGTGGTCACGCCGCAACCGAGCAGGCAGACCTTCTCCAGCGGGGCTTCCTTCTGGATCTTGGCCACGGAGATTTCCGGCAGCACGGTGTACTCGGAGAAGGTCGAGGTGCCCATGTAGTGGAACAGCTGCTGGCCCTTGTAGCTGAAGCGAGTAGTGCCGTCGGGCATCAGGCCTTTGCCCTGGGTGGCGCGAATGGCCTGGCACAGGTTGGTCTTGCCCGACAGGCAGAATTTGCACTTGCCGCATTCCGGGGTGTACAGCGGGATCACGTGGTCGCCGACCGCCACCGAGGTGACGCCCTCGCCTACTGCTTCGACAATCGCACCACCCTCATGGCCGAGGATCGACGGGAAAATGCCTTCCGGGTCGGCGCCGGACAGGGTGTAGGCATCGGTGTGGCAGACCCCCGAGGCGACGACGCGCAGCAGCACTTCGCCGGCCTTGGGCATGGCCACGTCCACCTCGACGATTTCCAGGGGTTTCTTGGCCTCGAAGGCGACGGCGGCGCGGGACTTGATCATCAAAGGTCTCCAGAAAAGGGGGCGGTTACTGGCTGCCAGTGTAATTCACCGCCTTTTGATGAATAATCCAGGCGTTCACAAAACATTATTGCCATGCAGGGATAATCAATGAGCAGTCGCTGGGAGGGCATCGACGAGTTCGTCGCGGTGGCCGAATCGGGCCAGTTCACCGCCGCCGCCGAACGCCTGGGGGTGTCGTCCTCGCACATCAGCCGGCAGATCGCCCGCCTGGAGGAACGCCTGCAGACTCGCCTGTTGTACCGCAGCACGCGGCGGGTGACCCTGAGCGAAGCCGGGCAGACCTTTCTCCAGCACTGCCAGCGCCTGCAGGATGGCCGTGAGGAGGCGCTGCGCGCCATGGGCGACCTGGCCAGCGAACCCAAGGGCCTGCTGCGCATGACCTGCGCGGTGGCCTATGGCGAACGCTTCATCGTACCGCTGGTGACGCGCTTCATGGCGCAGTACCCGCAGTTGCGGGTCGAAGTGGAGCTGAGCAACCGCACCCTCGACCTGTTGCACGAAGGCATGGACCTGGCGATTCGCCTGGGGCGTTTGCAGGACTCGCGGCTAGTGGCCACGCGCCTGGCGCCACGGCGCATGTACTTGTGCGCGTCGCCAGCCTACCTGGAGCGCTATGGGCGGCCGCACAGCCTGTCGGAGCTGGCGCGGCACAACTGCCTGGTGGGCAGTTCGGACCTGTGGGCGCTGCAGCAGGAGGGCCGCGAGATCAGCCAGCGGGTGCAGGGCAACTGGCGCTGCAACAGCGGCCAGGCGGTGCTGGATGCGGCGCTGCAAGGCATGGGGTTGTGCCAGTTACCGGACTACTACGTGCTCGAGCATTTGCACAGCGGGGCGCTGGTGTCGTTGCTGGAAGGGCATCAGCCGCCGAATACGGCAGTGTGGGCGTTGTATCCGCAGCAACGGCATCTGTCGCCGAAGGTGCGCAGGTTGGTGGATTACCTGAAGGAAGGGTTGGCAAAGTTACCGGAGTATCGCAGCACTCCCCTGTAGGAGCGGGCTTGTCCCGCGAAGCAGCCAGTGCGTGGCATGGCACCGGCATTGTCGGTGTTCGCGGGGCAAGCCCGCTCCTACAGAGGTAGTGCCAGGTCGGCACTCAGCGGCGGCCGGCCCACCGCTGGCGCAGCCACTCCAGGTCTTCCGGCCGGGTCACCTTGATATTATCGCTGCGCCCTTCGACCAGGCGCGGCGCATAACCGGCCCATTCGATGGCCGACGACTCGTCGGTGACCGCCACATCGGACACCAGGCACTCGGCCAGCGCCCGATGCAGCATGCCGAGGCGGAACATCTGCGGGGTATAGGCCTGCCAGACGGTGCTGCGATCGACCGTGGCCGTCACCCTGCCCTCGCCGTCGGCACGCTTGAGCGTGTCCCGGGCGGGAACGGCGAGCAATCCACCGACGGGATCTTCAGCCAGGGCTGACAGCAACTTGTCCAGATCGCTGCGCGCCAGGTTCGGCCGCGCAGCATCGTGCACCAGCACCCAGTCGTCATCCGATGCGCCTTGGGCGTGCAGCAGCAACAGCGCGTTGAGCACCGAATCGGCGCGCTCGCAACCGCCCGGGGCGCGCTGGATGCGCGGATCGCTGGCGCAGCGCAGGCCGGGCCAGTAAGGGTCTTGTTCGGCAATACTGACCACCACGCCCTTGAGCATGGGATGGTCGAGGAAACAGTCGAGGCTGTGCTCGAGAATCGTCTGCCCGCCCAGTTGCAGGTACTGCTTGGGCCGATCGGCAGCCATGCGGGCACCGACGCCCGCGGCGGGAATCACGGCCCAGAAGGCCGGCAGTTCATTTGTCATTTCTGCGGCAGCTGGTAGAGGGTTTCGCCCTCCTTGACCATCCCCAGTTCATGACGAGCCCGTTCTTCCACGGTCTCCATACCTTTCTTCAACTCCAGGACTTCAGCGTCGAGCACGCGATTGCGCTCCAGCAGGCGCTCGTTTTCCGCATGCTGGTCGGCGATCTGCTGCTTGAGTTCGGTCACTTGCGCCAGGCTGCCATTGCCTACCCAAAGGCGATATTGCAGGCCGCCGAGCAGCAGGAGCAGGACGAGGAACAACCAATAGGGACTGCGCATGAAGATATCCAGGGTAAAAAAGGCCGCCGCAGCGAGCTTCCGATAGCACGAAGCCTGGCCGAGGCCAGGCTTCGTCGACAGAAACCCGTGGAAACGACCGAACGATCAGTGCGAACGTTCAGCCGGCCCCGGCTGCTGCCTTTTTACCATCTCTTGCTCAGCCGCGAAACTCGGCACGGCCGCGATATACAGCCTTGGCGCCCAGTTGCTCTTCGATGCGCAGCAGTTGGTTGTACTTGCTGACGCGGTCAGAACGGCACAGAGAACCGGTCTTGATCTGGCCGGCGGCGGTACCCACGGCCAGATCGGCGATGGTCGAGTCTTCGGTTTCACCGGAACGGTGCGAGATCACCGCGGTGTAGCCGGCGGCCTTGGCCATCTGGATGGCTTCCAGGGTCTCGGTCAGCGAGCCGATCTGGTTGAACTTGATCAGGATCGAGTTGCCGATGCCCTTCTCGATGCCTTCCTTGAGGATCTTGGTGTTGGTCACGAACAGGTCGTCGCCGACCAGTTGCACCTTGGCACCGATCTTGTCGGTCAGGATCTTCCAGCCGGCCCAGTCGGACTCGTCCAGGCCATCTTCGATCGAGATGATCGGGAAGCGCTCGGTCAGGCCCTTCAGGTAGTCGGCGAAGCCTTCGGCGTCGAACGACTTGCCTTCACCGGACAGGTTGTACTTGCCGTCTTCATAGAATTCGGAAGCCGCGCAGTCCAGGGCCAGGGTCACGTCGGTGCCCAGCTTGTAGCCGGCCTTCTCGACGGCTTCGGCAATGGCTGCCAGGGCGTCTTCGTTGGAAGCCAGGTTCGGCGCGAAGCCGCCTTCGTCACCAACGGCGGTGTTCAGGCCACGGGCCTTCAGCACAGCCTTGAGGTGGTGGAAGATCTCGGTGCCCATGCGCAGGCCGTCGGAGAAGGTCTTGGCGCCAACCGGCTGCACCATGAACTCCTGGATGTCGACGTTGTTGTCGGCGTGCTCGCCGCCGTTGATGATGTTCATCATCGGCACCGGCATGGAGTACTGACCCGGGGTGCCATTGAGGTTGGCGATGTGGGCGTACAGTGGCAGGTCCAGGTCCTGGGCAGCGGCCTTGGCGGCGGCCAGGGACACGGCGAGGATGGCGTTGGCGCCCAGCTTGGCCTTGTTCTCGGTACCGTCCAGCTCGATCATGGCGCGGTCCAGGGCTTTCTGGTCGGCCGGGTCCTTGCCCAGCAGCAGGTCGCGGATCGGGCCGTTGATGTTGCCGACGGCCTTCAGCACGCCCTTGCCCAGGTAACGGCTCTTGTCGCCATCACGCAGCTCCAGCGCTTCGCGCGAGCCAGTGGAGGCACCCGACGGCGCGCAGGCGCTGCCGATGATGCCGTTGTCGAGCAGTACATCGGCTTCCACGGTGGGGTTGCCACGCGAATCGAGAACTTCACGACCTTTGATGTCGACGATCTTTGCCATTGTTGTAAGCACTCCAGAATTGACGAAAACAACGCAGCTTTTGGGAATTCTTGCCGTTCACCAGGCGACATGGCACGGGCAGGCCTGGCGAAGGGAGCCCCTGACCGACAGGTCAGGGGTGGAACGGGCGGTACTTTACCCGAGAAACGAGCTTTACGCGGTTTCTACCGTCGGAAAACTTTTCACCAGGTCGTCCAGTTGCTTGAGCTGGGCCAGGAACGGCTCCAGCTTGTCCAGGCGCAGGGCGCACGGACCATCGCACTTGGCGTTGTCCGGATCCGGATGGGCCTCGAGGAACAGGCCCGCCAGGCCCTGGCTCATGCCAGCCTTGGCCAGGTCGGTGACCTGGGCGCGGCGACCACCGGCGGAATCGGCGCGACCACCCGGCGTCTGCAGCGAGTGGGTCACGTCGAAGAACACCGGATACTCGAACTGCTTCATGATGCCGAAGCCGAGCATGTCCACGACCAGGTTGTTGTAGCCGAAGCTCGAACCTCGCTCACAGAGGATGAGCTGGTCGTTGCCGGCCTCGACGCATTTGGCGAGGATGTGCTTCATCTCGTGGGGCGCCAGGAACTGCGCCTTCTTGATGTTGATCACGGCACCGGTCTTGGCCATGGCCACGACCAGGTCGGTCTGGCGCGACAGGAAGGCCGGCAACTGGATGATGTCGCAGACCTTGGCCACCGGCTCGCACTGGTAGGGTTCGTGCACGTCGGTGATCACCGGCACGTTGAAGGTCTGCTTGATCTCCTCGAAGATCTTCAGGCCTTCTTCCATGCCGGGGCCGCGGTACGAGTTGACCGACGAACGGTTGGCCTTGTCGAAGCTGGCCTTGAACACGTACGGGATGCCGAGTTTCTCGGTCACCCGCACGTACTCCTCGCAGACCTTCAGGGCCAGATCACGGGACTCCAGGACGTTCATGCCGCCGAACAGGACGAATGGCTTGTCGTTGGCGATCTCGATGTTACCGACGCGAATGATCTTCTGAGTCATGGATCAGGCCTTGTTCTTCTGTGCCAGGGCAGCCTTGACGAAGCCGCTGAACAGCGGGTGGCCGTCACGCGGGGTCGAGGTGAATTCCGGGTGGAACTGGCAAGCGACGAACCATGGGTGGTCCTTGGACTCGACCACTTCGACCAGCGCGCCGTCTTCGGAACGGCCGGAAACCACCAGCCCAGCGTCGACCAGCTGCGGCAGCAGGTTGTTGTTGACCTCGTAGCGGTGACGGTGACGCTCGGTGATCACGTCCTTGCCGTAGCAGTCGTGAACCTTGGAGCCGGCCGCCAGCTGGCAGTCCTGGGCGCCCAGGCGCATGGTGCCGCCCAGGTCGGAGGCTTCGGTACGGGTCTCGACCGCGCCGGTGGCATCGGCCCACTCGGTGATCAGGCCGACGACCGGGTGGCCGCTGTTGCGGTCGAACTCGGTGGAATTGGCGTCTTTCCAGCCCATCACGTTGCGGGCGAACTCGATCACGGCCACCTGCATGCCGAGGCAGATGCCCAGGTACGGGACCTTGTTCTCACGGGCGTACTGCACCGCGGTGATCTTGCCTTCCACGCCGCGCAGGCCGAAACCGCCCGGGACCAGGATGGCATCAGCGCCTTCGAGCAGGCTGGTGCCCTGGTTCTCGATGTCTTCGGAGTCGATGTAGCGCAGGTTGACCTTGGTACGGTTGGTGATGCCAGCGTGGCTCATCGCTTCGATCAGCGACTTGTACGCGTCCAGCAGCTCCATGTACTTGCCGACCATGGCGATGGTCACTTCCTGCTCAGGGTTGAGCTTGGCGTCGACGACCTTGTCCCACTCGGACAGGTCGGCGCTGTTGCACTGCAGGCCGAAGCGCTCGACGACGAAGTCGTCCAGGCCCTGGGCGTGCAGTACGCCTGGGATCTTGTAGATGGTGTCGACGTCTTCCAGCGAGATCACCGCACGTTCTTCGACGTTGGTGAACAGCGCGATCTTGCGACGCGACGAGGCATCGACCGGGTGGTCGGAGCGGCAGATCAGCACGTCTGGCTGCAGGCCGATGGAGCGCAGCTCCTTGACCGAGTGCTGGGTCGGCTTGGTCTTGGTCTCGCCGGCGGTGGCGATGTACGGGACCAGGGTCAGGTGCATCAGCATGGCGCGCTTGGAGCCCACTTCGACGCGCAGCTGGCGGATCGCTTCGAGGAACGGTTGCGACTCGATGTCGCCCACGGTGCCGCCGATCTCGACCAGCGCGACGTCGGCATCGCCGGCGCCCTTGATGATGCGACGCTTGATCTCGTCGGTGATGTGCGGGATGACCTGGATGGTCGCGCCCAGGTAATCACCACGGCGCTCCTTGCGCAGCACGTGCTCGTAGATACGACCGGTGGTGAAGTTGTTGTTCTGGGTCATCGTGGTGCGGATGAACCGCTCGTAGTGGCCCAGGTCGAGGTCGGTCTCGGCGCCGTCGTGGGTGACGAACACTTCACCGTGCTGGAACGGGCTCATGGTGCCCGGGTCGACGTTGATGTACGGGTCCAGCTTGAGCATGGTGACCTTCAGGCCCCGCGCTTCCAGGATGGCCGCCAGGGAAGCCGAGGCAATGCCTTTCCCCAATGAAGAAACAACACCGCCCGTGACGAATATGTAGCGCGTCATGAAAAACCCTAGAAGTCTGCGTTAAGGCGGCATGCGCCGCCGGAGAAAGCGAAGGAAGGCCGAAGCCCCCGATCACCTGCGTCAATCACAGTGCATCTCGAAAAACTGCCGCGTCTGTACAGACCAGGGGTATCCCCGGCATGGAGCTCGCTCGTCATTTTAAGAAATCAGCCCAGCAAAAAACTGCTTGGTAATCGGCAACTCCTGTGTTTTTGCGCAACCCACAGAAGTTGTATCAAGAAGGGAGGGTAGTCTACCCGAATGTACCCTTCAGCTCAAACCTTGCACGCTCGTCGGCGGCTGCCAGTGCAACTGGCAATCCGCCAGCTCCAGCTCGGGCAGGTTGGCCACCGCCAGCAACTGCTCGCCGCGATACAGCAGCGGCAGGCGCGGACGCACGAAGTGCGGGACCTGCAGTTCATTGAGCAGACGCTTGAGATCGCGCCGACCGCGGCCGGGCAATAGCATGATCTCGCCGCCCTGGCGGTAGCGGATGTGCAGGCCTTCACCCGGCAGACCTGATGTAAGGCGCACGCAGCCATTGCCCGGTAGGTGCAAGGGTTGCGCGGTGTCCAGCCAGGGGTAATCACCCGACACCTCAGCCAGCCAATCGCCACTCAGCCACCAGATACGCCCATGGCTGCGGTGCAGCTCGCCATCGGTCAGGCGCCAGATCGGGCTGGCATCGGCCGCCGCGTCGCGCAGATCGTTCCAGCCGGCCCAGTGGCGGCTGTCGGGCAAGCGGGTACGCTGGCTGAGCCAGAACTGTAAGGCATTGCGCTGGCGCGCCGGGGTTAGCGCGGTGAGTGCCGCAAGGCTCAGAGAATCCAATCCAGACCAGGGCAGCGGCGCGTTGTCGCAGGCGTGTGCCAGGTCGCTGGCGGCCAGTTCGTCCAGCAGCCCCAGCGCCTCGCCCAGGTGTTCCGCGCTGCGCGCCAGATTGGCTTCGGCCTGGGGCCAGCGCTGGCGCAGCATCGGGAAAACCTCGCCACGGAGGAAGTTGCGAGCGAAGGTGGTGTCGCTGTTGGAAGGGTCGTCGACCCATACCAGCCCGTGCCTGTCGGCGTAAGCCTGCAACTGCTGGCGCGACAGCCCCAGCAACGGGCGCACCAGGCTGCCCTGCCCTAGCGGCCGCTGTTGCGGCATGGCGGACAACCCACGCAGGCCGGCGCCGCGCAGCAGGCGAAACAGTAGGGTTTCGGCCTGATCGTTACGGTGCTGGCCGGTGAACAGCACCTCGCCTGCGCCCAGCCGTTTTTCGAAGGCGCCGTAGCGGGCATTGCGGGCCGCCTGTTCGAGGCTGGCACCGGGGGCGACCTGAACGGGGACCACATCGAGTTCGACACCCAGGGTGGCACACACCGCTCGGCAGTGATCGGGCCAGGTATCGGCGGCGGCTTGCAGGCCGTGATGGACATGGATCGCGCGCAGGGGCGGCGTTGAATGGTGGCGGGCGTATCCGGCGAGCTGGTGCAGGAGGACGGTGGAGTCCAGGCCGCCGGAGAAGGCGACGTACCAGGCGGGGGCATTGAGCCAGGGGGTGAGGTTGAGCATCAGGGCCTCACAGGACTTGAGATCGCCGGGGGCGCTTTGCGCCCCTTTCGCGACACAAGGCCGCTCCTACAGGATGGCGCCAGTTTCGAATACTGCGCAATCCTGTAAGAGCGGCCTTGTGTCGCGAAAGGGCCGCGAAGCGGCCCCCGGAATCCATCAGAGGCCGTAGCTCATCAGGCGATCGTAACGGCGCTTGAGCAGCGCGTCGTTGTCGAGCTTGCCGAGCATGTCCAGCTGTTCGATCAGGTCGGCGCGAACGCTTGCCGCCATCTTCGCCGGATCACGGTGGGCGCCGCCCAGCGGCTCCGGGATGACCTTGTCGACGATGTTCAGGCTCTTCAGGCGCTCGGCGGTGACACCCATGGCCTCGGCGGCATCAGCCGCGCGGTCGGCGGTCTTCCACAGGATCGAGGCGCAACCTTCCGGCGAAATCACCGAGTAGGTGGAGTACTGCAACATGTTCAGCTGGTCGCACACGCCGATGGCCAGTGCGCCGCCGGAACCACCCTCACCAATCACGGTGGCGATGATCGGCGTCTTCAGGCGCGCCATCACA
Organism: Pseudomonas carassii; assembly: GCF_036324045.1. Taxonomy (NCBI): domain Bacteria; kingdom Pseudomonadati; phylum Pseudomonadota; class Gammaproteobacteria; order Pseudomonadales; family Pseudomonadaceae; genus Pseudomonas; species Pseudomonas carassii. The sequence goes on from NZ_JAZDCT010000014.1 coordinate 88,502, forward strand.
CGCAGGTTCCAGGCGATGGCCTCGCTCTGGTTGCGCTCTTCGGCGTCGATGCCCGGGTAGGCGCCCGGGGTATCGATGAAGGTCAGGATCGGCATCTTGAAGCGCTCGGCCATTTCCATCAGGCGGCAGGCCTTGCGGTAGCCTTCAGGACGCGGCATGCCGAAGTTGCGGCGTACCTTCTCGCGTACTTCACGGCCCTTCTGGTGACCGATGACCATGACCGGCTTGTCGTTCAGGCGCGCGGTGCCACCGACAATCGCGGCGTCGTCGGCAAAGTGACGGTCGCCGTGCAGCTCCTCGAACTCGGTGAAGATGTGGTCGATGTAGTCGAGGGTGTACGGACGGCGCGGGTGACGGGCCAGGCGGGCGATCTGCCAGCTGGTCAGGTTGCCGAAGATGCTCTCGGTCAGGGTGCTGCTCTTGTCCTGCAGACGGGCAATTTCATCGCTGATGTTCAGCGAGTTGTCGTTGCCCACCAGGCGCAGCTCTTCGATCTTGGCTTGCAGGTCGGCAATCGGCTGTTCGAAATCGAGGAAATTCGGGTTCATAGGCTTCCGTCTTGGGTCTACGGCCAGGCGGCCGGCCGGTTGATCCGTTTGGCGCCCTACCTTAAGGGATCAGGCGCATAAAGGTCGAGATTAAAATTCGTCGTTTCAACGGTATTGCAGGAAGACGTTCTCACGCCCGAACTGGTCACGCAGTGCCTGAATCAACCCATCGGCCGGGTCGATCGACCATTGGTCGCCAAACTGCAGCATGGCCTTGGCGTCGCTGCCGGTGTACTCCAGGGTGATCGGACAACCTCCGCGGTGACGGGTGATCAGCTCGCCCAGCCACTTCAGCCGATCGCCCTTGAGGGCGTCGTGGCAGACCTTCAGGCGCAGGCTCTCGGCCAGCTTGGTCCGGGCGTCCTCCATGGTCATCACGGTGTTGACCCGCAGGCGCAGGCCGCCGGAGAAGTCGTCGTTGCTCACCTCCCCTTCCACCACCACCATGGCGTCGGTCTGCAGCAGGGCCTGGGCGCCCATGAAGGCATCGGCGAACAGCGAGGCCTCGATACGCCCGGAACGGTCATCCAGGGTGACGAAGCCCATCTTGTCACCCTTCTTGTTCTTCATCACCCGCAGGGCAATGATCATGCCGGCGATGGTCTGGGTGCCCCGCGCCGGCTTGAGGTCGACGATGCGCTGGCGGGCGAAGCGGCGGATCTCGGTCTCGTATTCGTCGATAGGATGACCGGTCAGGTACAGGCCGAGGGTGTCTTTCTCACCCTTGAGGCGCTCCTTGAGGGTCAGCTCGCGCACCTTGCGATGGTTGGCGTAGACATCGACATCCGCCTCGTCGAACATGCCGCCGAACAGGTCGACGTGGCCACTGTCCGCGGTATGGGCGGCCTGCTCGGCAGCCTTGACCGCCTCGCCCAGCGCCGACAGCAAGGTCGCACGGTTGATGTCGATATTGGCCTGATAGGCCTTGATCTCGTCATGGAAATGCGGCCCCAGGCGGTCCAGCGCACCACTGCGGATCAGCGCGTCGAGGGTCCGCTTGTTGACCCGTTTGAGATCGATGCGCTCGCAGAAGTCGAACAGGTCCTTGAACGGACCGCCCTGGGCGCGTGCCTCGACGATCGCCTCCACCGGCCCCTCGCCGACGCCCTTGATCGCGCCCAGGCCATAAACAATGCGCCCGTCATTGTTGACGGTGAACTTGAAGTCCGAGAAGTTCACGTCCGGCGCATCGAGGCGCAGCTTCATGCTGCGCACTTCCTCGACCAGCACCACCACCTTGTCGGTGTTGTGCATATCCGCCGACAGCACCGCGGCCATGAACGGCGCCGGGTGGTGGGTCTTCAGCCAGGCGGTCTGGTACGACACCAGGCCATAGGCGGCGGAGTGGGATTTGTTGAAGCCGTAGCCGGCGAATTTCTCTACCAGGTCGAAGATGTTACCGGCCAGGTCCGCATCGATGTTGTTGGCTACGCAGCCTTCGATGAAACCGCCGCGCTGCTTGGCCATCTCCTCGGGCTTTTTCTTACCCATGGCCCGACGCAGCATGTCGGCGCCACCGAGGGTGTAGCCGGCCATCACCTGGGCGATCTGCATCACCTGTTCCTGGTACAGGATGATGCCGTAGGTGGGCGCGAGTACCGGCTTGAGGCCTTCGTACTGGTAGTCGGAGTGCGGGTAGGCCAGCTCTGCCCGGCCGTGCTTGCGGTTGATGAAGTCGTCGACCATGCCCGATTGCAGCGGGCCCGGACGGAACAGCGCCACCAGTGCGATGAGGTCTTCCAGGCAGTCGGGCTTGAGCTTCTTGATCAGCTCCTTCATGCCACGGGATTCGAGCTGGAACACTGCCGTGGTCTCGGCTTTCTGCAGCAGCTCGTAGGTCTTGCGGTCGTCTAGCGGGATGAAGTCGATGTTGACGTCGGGCAGGTTCTTCTTGGCCTGCTCGCGGTTGATGATCTCCATCGCCCACTTGATGATGGTCAGGGTCCGCAGGCCGAGGAAGTCGAACTTCACCAGGCCCGCGGCCTCGACGTCATCCTTGTCGAACTGGGTCACCAGGCCGCCGCCCTCTTCGTCACAGGCGATCGGCGAAAAATCGGTGAGCTTGGTCGGCGCGATCACCACGCCACCGGCGTGCTTGCCGGTACCGCGGGTGACCCCCTCGAGCTTGAGGGCCATATCCCAGATCTCGCGGCCGTCCTCGTCACTCTTGAGGAAGTCGCGCAGGATCTCTTCCTGCTCGTAGGCCTTCTCCAGGGTCATGCCCACTTCGAACGGGATCATCTTCGACAGGCGGTCGGCCAGGCCGTAGGACTTGCCTTGCACCCGCGCCACGTCGCGCACCACCGCCTTGGCGGCCATGGTGCCGAAGGTGATGATCTGGCTCACCGCGTTGCGACCATAGGCCTCGGCCACGTAGTCGATCACCCGGTCGCGGCCATCCATGCAGAAGTCGACGTCGAAGTCGGGCATGGAAATACGTTCAGGGTTGAGGAAGCGCTCGAACAGCAGGTCATAGGCCAGCGGGTCGAGGTCGGTGATCTTCAGGACATAGGCCACCAGGGAACCGGCACCCGATCCCCGGCCCGGACCAACCGGCACGTCGTTGTTCTTCGCCCACTTGATGAAGTCCATAACGATGAGGAAGTAGCCGGGGAAGCCCATCTGGATGATGATGTCCAGCTCGAACTTCAGGCGGTCCAGGTAGACCTGGCGCTTCTCTTCGTAGTTGGGCGTGGTCTCCTTCGGCCAGAGCACCGCCAGGCGCTCCTCCAGGCCTTCGTGGGAGACATGGCGCAGGTAGTCGTCGATACCCATGCCGTTGGGCGTTGGGAAATCGGGGAGGAAGTACTTGCCCAGCTGCACGGTGATGTTGCAGCGCTTGGCGATCTCCACGGTGTTGGCGATGGCGTCCGGCAGGTCGCTGAACAGCTCGGCCATCTCTTCCGGCGACTTGAGATACTGCTGATCGCTGTAGCCACGTGGGCGGCGCGGGTCGTCGAGGGTCCAGCCCTCGCCGATACACACGCGGGTCTCATGGGCATCGAAGTCCGACTGCTTGATAAAGCGCACGTCGTTGGTCGCCACCAGCGGCGCGCCGAGCTTGTCGGCCAGGGCCACGGCGGCGTGCACGTACTCTTCGTCACCGGCGCGGTTGGTGCGCTGCAGCTCGACGTAGAAACGATCGGGGAACATGCCCATCCAGTCGCCGAGCAGGGCCTCGGCCTCGTCCTGGCGCCCGGCCATCAGGGCCACGCCGATATCGCCTTCCTTGCCTGCGGACAGGGCGATCAGCCCCTCGCTGGCCGGGGCGATCCAGTCGCGCTGGATGATGACCAGGCCGTTGCGCTGGCCGTCGGTCCAGCCACGGGAGATCAGCTCGGTGAGGTTGCGATAGCCCTTGGGGTTCATGGCCAGGAAGCAGATGCGCGACAGCGGTGCCTCGGGATCGGCCCCGGCCAGCCACAGGTCGGCGCCGCAGATCGGCTTGATGCCGGCGCCCATGGCGGTCTTGTAGAACTTCACCAGCGAGCACATGTTGCTCTGATCGGTGATCGCCACCGCCGGCATGTTCATCCCGGCCAGGGCCTTGGCCAGCGGCTTGATCCGCACCAGGCCGTCGACCAGGGAGAATTCGGAGTGCACGCGAAGGTGAACGAAGGAGACCGGCATGGAGGATCCTGTAGCAGTGCTGAACGACAAGGGCGGGATTGTAGCGTATTGCTCTTCGCTTGCCTCGCCTGGAGGTCAGCGGTTGGTTGCAGAATGCATCGCGGGGCAAGCCCGCCCCCACACAGCTCGGCGTGGGAGCGGGCTTGCCCCGCGATGAATGGCGCCGATCAGATCAGCGAGGTGGAAAAACCTTCACGGGCTTCCCATGCGGCCCGCACCGGCGCGAACGAACGCCGATGAATGGGCGTCGGCCCAAGACGGGCCAGGGCCTCGAGGTGCACCGGGGTCGGATAGCCTTTGTGCCCGCCGATCCCGTAACCCGGGTAGATCAGCTCGAACTCGCTCATCTCGCGGTCACGGGTGACCTTGGCCAGGATCGAGGCCGCCGCGATCGCCGGCACCTGGGAGTCGCCCTTGACCACCGGCGCCGCCGGCACGGCCAGCTTCGGGCAACGGTTGCCGTCGATCAGCGCCAGTTTCGGCGTGATGTGCAGCCCTTCGACCGCGCGCTGCATGGCCAGCATGGTGGCCTGGAGGATGTTCAGGCGGTCGATCTCCTCGACCTCGGCCCGGGCGATGCAGAAGCTCAGGGCCTTTTCGCGGATCTCGTCGAACAGCGCGTCGCGCTTGGCCTCGGTGAGCTTCTTCGAGTCGTTCAGGCCGAGGATCGGTCGGCGCGGGTCGAGAATCACCGCCGCGGTGACCACCGCGCCGCACAGAGGGCCACGGCCCACCTCATCAACGCCGGCCACCAGTTCTTCAACCAGGTTGAAATCCAGTCCCATCTGCATGTCAGCGGTCCTTCAACAGGGCGAGCACCGCGTCGGCCGCCTGGTTCGAGGCGTCGCGGCGCAGGGTGCGGTGGATCTGGTCGAAGCTGTCGGTCTGCTGCGAGCCGTCCTTGACCAGCGGTGCCAAGGTCTGCGCCAGGGCTTCGCTGGTGGCGGCGTCCTGCAGCAGCTCCGGTACCAGCAGGCGCTGGGCCAGCAGGTTGGGCAGCGACACGTACGGGCTCTTGACCATGCGCTTGAGGATCCAGTACGTCAGCGGCGCCAGGCGGTAGGCCACCACCATCGGTCGCTTGTACAGCATCGCTTCCAGGGTGGCAGTGCCGGAGGCGATCAGCACCGCGTCACAGGCAGCCAGCGCCTGGTGCGAGCGGCCATCCAGCAGGGTCAGCGGCAGCTCGCGCCCTTCGAGCATCTGCTCGACCTGGGCGCGCCGGGCGGCATTGGCGCACGGCAGCACGAAGCGCACGCCGGGCACCAGCTCGCGCAGGCGCTGGGCGGCATCGAGGAACAAGGCACCCAGGCGCCCCACCTCCCCCCCCCGGCTGCCGGGCATCAGCGCGATCACCGGCCCTTCGCCCAGGCCCAGCTCGGCACGCGCCGCGCCACGGTCGGCCTCCAGGGGAATCGTGTCAGCCAGCGGATGGCCGACGAAACGCACCGGCACACCCTGCTCTTCATAAAAGCGCGCCTCGAACGGCAGCAAGGTGAGCATCAGGTCGCAGCCCTCGCGAATCTTCAGCACGCGCTTCTGCCGCCAGGCCCAGACCGACGGGCTGACGTAATGCACCGTCTTGATCCCGGCCTGGCGCAGCTTGAGTTCGATATTGAGGGTGAAATCGGGGGCGTCGATGCCAATGAACACGTCGGGCTTTTCGCCGATCAGTGTCTGGATCAGCTCCTTGCGCCGCTTGAGCAGCTCGCGCAGGCGCCCGAGCACCTCGACCAGGCCCATGACGGCCAGACGTTCCATCGGAAAGTAGGAGGTCATGCCCTCGGCTTCCATCAAGGGACCGCCAACACCGATGAACCGTACATCGGGATGACGTGCCCTGATGGCGCGCATCAGGCCGGAACCGAGAATATCGCCGCTGGCCTCACCCGCGACCAGCGCCACGCAGAGCTGGGCCATGTCAGCGGGTGATGCCGCGTGCGGAATTGGCGATCGATTGGCGGAACAGGTCGACTTCGGGGAACTGCGTGACCAGCTCATCCAGTTCCTTGAGCGCTTCTTCGACGGTCAGGCCCTGGCGGTAGACGATCTTGTAGGCGCGACGCAGAGCGTGCAGCACTTCGTCACTGAAACCGCGACGGCGCAGGCCTTCGAAGTTCATGCTGCGCGCCTCGGCCGGGCTACCGAACACGGTGACGTAGGCCGGTACGTCCTTGCCGATCGCGGTGCCCATGCCGGAAAACGCGTGGGCGCCGATATGGCAGTACTGGTGAACCAGGGTGTAGCCGGACAGGATCGCCCAGTCGCCGACATGCACATGGCCCGCCAGCGCGGTGTTGTTGACCAGGATGCAGTGGTTGCCGATGACGCTGTCGTGGCCGATGTGGGCATAGGCCATGATCAGGTTGTGATCGCCCAGGGTGGTTTCCGAACGGTCCTGCACGGTGCCGCGGTGGATGGTGACACCCTCGCGGATCACGTTGTGGTCACCGATCACCAGGCGCGTCGGCTCACCCTTGTACTTCAAGTCAGGGGTGTCTTCGCCGATCGAGGAAAACTGGTAGATGCGGTTGTGCTTGCCGATGCGGGTCGGCCCCTTGAGCACCACGTGCGGACCGATGACGGTGCCCTCCCCGATTTCTACATCGGGGCCTACGATCGACCAGGGGCCGACCTCGACGCCCTCGGCCAACTTGGCCGAGGGGTCGATGATCGCCCGTGGGTCAATCGAACTCATAGGGAGCGTTCCGCGCAGGTGATCTCGGCCGAGCAGACCGGCTTGCCGTCCACCAGGGCGCGGCACTCGAACTTCCAGATCATGCTCTTGCGGCTGAGGAACTTGGCTTCCAGCACCAACTGGTCACCCGGCAGTACCGGCTGGCGGAAGCGCAGCTTGTCGGAGCCGACGAAGTAGTAAAGGGTGCCGTCCGCCGGCTTGGCGTCGAGCATCTTGAATCCGAGAATCCCGGCCGCCTGGGCCATCGCCTCGATGATCAGCACGCCCGGCATGATCGGATGCGCCGGGAAGTGGCCATTGAAGAACGGCTCATTGATGCTGACATTCTTGTAGGCACGAATGCTTTGGGCCTCGAAGTCCAGGTCCGTCACACGGTCCACGAGCAGGAACGGGTAACGGTGAGGCAGGTATTCGCGAATCTCGTTGATGTCCATCATTTCGGGGGGAAGCCTGTATAAGAATAGGGAGCGCAGGTGCTGACCACACGCTCCTTTTGCAGATCCAAAGAGGAGCCAGCTAGCGACTGTAACGCTTGCTCAGTAAATGGTATCAGCCTTCTGATGCCGGCTGGCCACCTGAGGTCACGGTGTCGACACGCTTTTCCAGCTGCTGGAGACGCTTGGACATCTCGTCCAGCTGGCGAATGCGAGCGGCGCTCTTGCGCCACTCGGCCAAGGGTTGCATGGCCGTACCGGAAGAATAGCCACCCGGCTCGGTAATCGAACGGGTCACCATGGTCATGCCGGAAACGAAGACATTGTCGCAGACGTCGATGTGGCCGACCATCCCGACGCCGCCGGCAATCATGCAATGCTTGCCGATGCGGGTGCTGCCGGAAATCCCGACGCAGGCCGCCATCGCCGTGTGGTCGCCGACCTGCACGTTGTGGGCGATCTGGATCTGGTTGTCGAGCTTGACACCATCGCCGATGCGGGTGTCCGACAGCGCGCCGCGGTCTACCGCGGTGTTCACGCCGATCTCCACGTCATCACCCAGGGTGACGCCGCCGATCTGCGCGATCTTGCGCCAGATACCCTTCTCGTTGGCGAAGCCGAAGCCCTCGCCACCGATCACCGCGCCGGACTGGATGACCACGCGCTTGCCGATAGTCACGTCGTGATACAGCGTGACCCGCGGAGCCAGCCAGCCACCCTCGCCGATGACGCAGCGGGCACCGACGAAGCAGTGCGCGCCGACCGTCACGTTGGCGCCAATGCGCGCGCCGCTCTCGATCACCGCGAACGGGCCGATGCTGGCGCTGGCATCCACCTGGGCATCCTCGGCAACCACGGCGCTGGGATGGATTCCCGCCACAGCCTTGGGCTTCGGATCGAACAGGTGCGAAATGCGTGCATAGGCCAGGTAAGGATCGGGAACGATCAGGGCGTTGCCGGCAAAACCTTCGGCGTCCTCGGCCTTGAGCAATACCGCGCTGGCCGAGGAGTCGTCCAGAAACTTGCGGTACTGCTTGTTGGCCAGGAAGCTCAACTGCCCGGAACCGGCCTCCTGCAAGGTGGCCAGCCCGGTGATCTGCAGCGCCTCGGGGCCTTTGAGTTCGGCCCCGAGGGCCTCGGCCAGCTGGCCGAGCGTCATGGTCACGGTCATATCAACGGGCTTGGTTCATGCGCTCGATGACCTGGCGGGTGATGTCGTACTGCGGCTTGACATCGATGACCGCGCCACGCTCCAGAACCAGGTCGAAACCGCCCTTCTTGATCACTTCCTCAACAGCGCCGTCGAGTTTCGGCTTGAGCTGCTTGAGCATATCGCGATCGGCCACGGCCTTGGCTTCGTTGAGTTCCTTGGACTGGAACTGGAAGTCGCGGGCTTTTTGCTTGAACTCGAGCTCCAGGCGTTCACGCTCAGGCTGAGGCATCTTGTCGCCGCCCTTGATCAGGCGGTCCTGGATACCCTTGGCGCTGCTTTCCAGGCCCTTGAGCTTGGTCAGTTGCGGGCCGAACTTCTTCTCGGCGTCAACGGCGTACTTCTTGGCCGCGTCGGATTCCAGCAGGGCCATCTGATAGTTCAGCACGGCAACTTTCATTTCGGCGAAAGCCGGGGTGGCGACCAGCGCCGCGGCCACGAGGGCCAGTTGGGTCAACTTACGCACGATGCACTCCTGGATAATCCGTTGTCGTTATGCAAGGGCCGACCTCAGAAGGTCTGGCCCAGAGAGAATTGGAACACTTGCGTGTCGGCGTCGTCCGGCTTCTTGATCGGCATCGCCAGGCTGAAGCTCAGCGGGCCCAGCGCGGTGATCCAGGTCACGCCCAGACCGACCGAACTGGCCATGTCCGAGAAACCGACCTTGGTGCAATCGGGCTTCGAGCCGCAGTTGGTGTCGAACACGTTACCCACGTCCCAGAACACGGACGTGCGCAGCGAACGCTGATCCTTGACGAACGGCAGCGGGAACAGCAGCTCCACGCCACCCTGGACGAGGACGTTACCACCGAACGGCAGCGGATCCTGGTCCGGGTCGGCGATGGTGCCCTGGTTGCCGGTTACCGCGGCGCCACGGCTCGGGGTGCTGCGTGGGCCCAGGGTGCTGTCCTTGAAGCCGCGCACGGAGTTGAAGCCGCCCGCGTAGTAGTTTTCATAGAACGGCAGACCGGAGGTCGAGCCGAAACCATCACCATAGCCCAGTTCGGTGTGCAGGCGCAGGGTGTAGTCGTTGTTGATTGGCTTGAACAGCTGGCCACGGTAGTCGAGCTTGTAGAACGACAGGTCGCTGCCCGGCACGGTGGTTTCCAGGGTCAGGCTCTGGGAGTGACCGCGGGTAGCCAGCACGCCTTTGTTCAGGGTCGACTCGGACCAGCCGATCGAGGCCTTGAAGTTCAGGAAGTTGTCGCCCTCGTCCTGGAGGAACTTGAAGATCTCGTCAACGGTGTAGCGGCCGGTCTTGATCTTGTCCTGCTGCACGGTCAGGCCGTAGGTCAGGCGCGAGGTCTCGCTGATCGGGTAGCCGAGGCTGACACCGGCACCGAGGCTGTCCACCGCATAGCTGGCCACGTCGACGTCGAGGTCGTCGTAGTCGGTGCTGCGGTAGAAGGCGTTGTAGCCCAGGCTCACGCCATCGGCGGTGAAGTAGGGATCGACGTAGCCGAAGTTGTAGCGGGTCTGGTACTCGGAACGGGTCAGGCCGATGGAGACCTTGTTACCGGTACCGAGGAAGTTGTTCTGGCTGATCGAGCCACCCAGGATAAGACCGGCGCTCTGGGCGAAACCGACGCTGGCGGTAATCGAGCCGGAGGCCTGCTCTTCGACGCTGTAGTTGACGTCGACCTGGTCGTCGGTGCCCGGCACCGGCGGCGTCTCGACGTTGACTTCCTTGAAGAAGCCCAGGCGCTCGAGGCGGGTCTTGGACTGGTCGATCAGGTAGGTCGAGGCCCAGCCACCTTCCATCTGACGCATTTCGCGACGCAGCACTTCGTCTTCGGTCTTGGTGTTGCCGCGGTAGTTGATGCGGTTGACGTAGGCACGCTTGCCCGGATCGACGACGAACATGATGTCGACGGTGTGATCCTGGTCGTTCGGCTGTGGCACGCCGTTGACGTTGGCGAAGGTGTAGCCTTCGTTACCCAGACGACGGGTGATCAGGTCGGAAGTGGTGGTCATCACCTTGCGCGAGAATACCTGGCCCGGCTGCACCAGCAGCAGCGACTTGACCTGGTCTTCCGGCACTTTCAGGTCACCGGACAGCTTCACGTCGCGGACGGTGTACTTCTCGCCCTCGTTGATGTTGACGGTGATGTAGACGTGCTTCTTGTCTGGGGTGATCGACACCTGGGTGGACGCGATGTCCATGTTGATGTAGCCGCGGTCCAGGTAATAGGAACGCAGGCGCTCCAGGTCACCGGAGAGCTTTTCCCGGGCGTACTTGTCGTCGTTCTTGAAGAACGACAGCCAGTTGGTGGTCTTGAGCTCGAACAGCTGGCCGAGGGTCTCGTCGTCGAAGACCGTGTTGCCCACCACGTTGATGTGCTGGATCGCGGCCACGGTGCCTTCGTTGATCTTGATCTTCAAGCCGACGCGGTTGCGCGGCTGCGGCACGACCTCGGCGTCGACCTCGGCGGAGTAGCGGCCCTGGGCCACGTACTGGCGCTGCAGTTCGTTGCGCACGCCTTCCAGCGTCGCGCGCTGGAAGATCTCGCCTTCGGCCAGGCCCGACTGTTTCAGGCCCTTCATCAGGTCTTCGGTGCTGATCGCCTTGTTGCCTTCGATCTCGATGCTCGACACCGAGGGGCGCTCGACCACGTTGATGATCAGGACATTGCCGTCGCGGTTCAGCTGGATGTCCTGGAAGAAGCCGGTCTTGAACAGCGAGCGAGTCGAGTCGACCAGACGGCGGTCGTCGACCTGGTCACCGACGTTCAGCGGCAACGCGCCGAACACGCTGCCGGCGGACACCCGCTGCAGGCCGTTGACACGAATATCGGAGATGGTGAAGGACTCGGCGTGAACTTCAGCGATCATCAGTGCGGAGAGCACCGCAGTTAGCAGCAGACGTTTCATGAAGTCCTTTTATTCCAACTGGCAATAAACAACCTGCCGCGACAAGGCGGCAGGTTTCGCGATTGAGCGAAGCTTTTATAGTCGACCCAGATCGTTGATCAGGGCGAGCAACATCACCCCGACGACCAAACTGATACCGATCTGGACCCCCCAACCTTGCACCCGATCCGAGAGCGGACGACCGCGCGCCCACTCGATCAGGTAGAACAGCAAATGCCCCCCATCCAGTACCGGGATGGGCAGCAGGTTCAGAACCCCCAGGCTTATGCTCAGGTAGGCCAGGAAATTCAGGAAATCCCCAACGCCCGACTGGGCTGAAGCGCCCGCCACTTTAGCAATGGTTATCGGTCCGCTCAAGTTTTTTACCGAGAGCTCTCCGAACAGCATTTTCTTCAGCGATTCGAGGGTCAGGACGCTCATGCTCCAGGTGCGGGAAAGCCCCTCGCCGACCGCCTCGAGCGGCCCGTAGCTGACCTCGCGGAGCATCTTCGCCGGCCATTCGGCGGCCTTGACCCCAGCACCGAGGTAGCCGCCGGAAGCCTGGCCCTCACCCTTGCGCGCCAGGGTGACTGCAACCTCGAGCGGTACGCCGTCGCGCTCGACGCGCAGGCTGACCTTTTTCTCGGGACGGGCACGGACTGCGTCGACCACTTGTTGCCAGTCGGCCAGCTCAACACCGTCGAGCGCCAACAGCTTGTCACCGGTCTTGAGGCCGGCTGCGGCGGCCGGCCCCTTCGGATCGATTTCCGCCAGCACCGGCACCATCGCCGGGCGCCAGGGGCGCAGGCCAAGGGACTGGATCGGCTCAGGCTCGTCGACGCCCTTGAGCCACTGATTCAGGGAAACATCGAGCTGGCGTTCGACCGTCGCGCCCTCGTCGAGCACTCCAACCCGCAGCGTGCCGCTCTCGCCGAGGCGGCGCACCAACTGCAGATTGACCGCCGACCAACCATTGGTCGGCTCGCCATCAATGGAAACGATTTCCTGGCCGACGCTCAGCCCGGCGCTGGCCGCCAGGCTGCCGGCTTCGACGCCACCAATGACCGGACGCACCTGCTGCGAACCCAGCATGGCCACCACCCAGAAGAACAGGATGGCGAGCAGGAAGTTGGCGATGGGACCAGCGGCCACGATGGCAATGCGCTGACGGACCGACTTGCGGTTGAACGACTGCTCGACCAGCGCCGACGGAACCTCGCCCTCGCGCTCGTCGAGCATCTTGACGTAGCCGCCCAGGGGGATCGCGGCGACGACGAACTCGGTGCCGTGGCGGTCATGCCAGCGCACCAGCGGCGTGCCAAAGCCCACCGAGAAACGCAGGACCTTGACCCCGCAACGCCGCGCCACCCAGAAGTGGCCGAACTCGTGGAAGGTAACCAGCACACCCAGTGCAATCAGGGTGCCGACAATCATGTAGAGCGCAGTCATGTCCAATCTCCGGGTGACATTCGGCGGAGTCGGCCGCAGGCTTCAGCGGCCGTGGCGTCGCAGCCACTCCCGGGACAGCTCCCGGGCACGCTGGTCGGCGGCGAACACCGCCTCGAGGGTGGGCAAGGCCACCACGGGCTCCTGGTCGAGCACCTGTTCGATCATACCCGCGATCTCCGGGAAGCGGATACGCCGCTGGAGAAACGCCTCGACGGCCACTTCGTTGGCGGCATTGAGCACCGCCGGCGCGCTGTTGCCCGCCTCGGCAGCCTGACGCGCCAGGCGCAGGCATGGGAAGCGCTGTTCGTCGGGCGCCTGGAAATCCAGACGGGCGATGGCGAACAGGTCCAGCGGGGCGACGCCCGAATCGATCCGCTCCGGCCAGGCCAGGGCGTTGGAGATCGGCGTGCGCATGTCCGGGTTGCCCAGCTGAGCAAGCACCGAGCCATCGACGTAGTCCACCAGCGAGTGAATGACACTCTGCGGGTGCACCACCACTTCAATCTGCGACGGCTTGGCATCGAACAGCCAGCAGGCCTCGATCAGCTCCAGGCCTTTGTTCAGCATGCTGGCCGAATCGACCGAGATCTTGCGCCCCATGGACCAGTTCGGATGCGCGCAGGCCTGCTCCGGCGTTACATCCAGCAATACTTCAGCAGGGGTTTCGCGGAACGGCCCGCCGGAGGCGGTCAGCAGGATCCGGCGCACGCCGACAGCGCCCAGGCCACGGGCGTAATCGCCGGGCATGCACTGGAAGATCGCGTTGTGTTCGCTGTCGATCGGCAGCAATACCGAACCACTGCGGTGCACCGCCTCCATGAACAGGGCCCCGGACATCACCAGGGCCTCTTTGTTGGCCAGCAGCACCTTCTTGCCCGCCTCGACAGCGGCCAAGGTCGGGCGCAGGCCGGCCGCGCCGACGATGGCCGCCATCACGGTATCCACCTCGGACGCAGCGGCCACCTGACACAACCCGGCCTCACCCTCGAGCACCTCGGTGGCGCAGCCCGCCGCGGCCAGCCCCTGGCGCAGGCGCAGGGCCGCCTCGGCGCTCGGCACCACGGCGAAGGCCGGACGATGACGCTCGCACAGGGCCAGCAGTTCGTCGATGCGCGAATAACCGCTCAGGGCGAACACCTGGTAACGGTCAGGGTGTCGGGCAATGACGTCCAGCGTGCTCAAGCCGATGGAGCCAGTGGCCCCCAGCACGGTTATGCGTTGCACGGCACTCACATCACACCCCACTCAGCCGCCCACAGCAGCACGGCAAACATCGGAATCGCCGCGGTCAGGCTGTCGATGCGATCAAGCACGCCGCCATGACCCGGCAGCAGGTTGCTGCTGTCCTTGATGCCTTCACGGCGCTTGAACATGCTCTCGGTCAGGTCGCCGACCACCGAGGACATCACTACAACGACAGCCCCGAGCAGACCCAGCAGCACCTGGCCAATACTCCAGTCGCGGGCGAAACCCACGGCCAGGGTGATCAGCAGGCTGACCGCGAGACCGCCATAGACGCCCTCCCAGCTCTTGCCCGGACTGACCTGCGGCGCCAGCTTGCGCTTGCCGAAGGCCCGACCGGAGAAGTACGCGCCAATGTCGGCAGCCCAGACCAGCACCATCACCGACAGGATCAGCCAGTTGCCCAGCGGCCAGTGCTTGAGCAGCACCAGGCCCTGCCAGGCAGGCAGCAGCACCAGAAGACCGATCAGCAGGCGACAGGCGGCGCTGCTCCACAGCTCGCCGCTACGCGGGTAGGTCAGCACCAGCCAGGTGGCCAGGGCCCACCAGATCACCGAGGCGCCCAGCACCCAGGGCGCAAGGTCGGGCATCAGGTAGAGCAGCATCAGGCCGCCCGCCACCACGGCGGCGTAGGCGATGCGCAGCGGCTGCGCCACCAGGCCAGCCAGGCGCGCCCACTCCCAGGCGCCGAGCGTCACCACGAAACCGATGAAGAGGGCGAAATCCCCACCGTTGAGCAGGAAGAAACCACCCAACGCGATCGGCAGCAGGATCAGCGCGGTAATGATGCGTTGTTTAAGCATTAAGCACGGGCTCCGGCTTCGACCTGCTCGCTGGTCTTACCGAAGCGGCGCTGGCGCGAAGCGAAATCGGCCAGCGCGTTACGCATGGCCTCGTGTTTGAAGTCCGGCCAATAAAGGTCGGAGAAGTACAGCTCGGCGTAGGCCAGCTGCCACAGCAGGAAGTTGCTGATGCGGTGCTCGCCGCCGGTACGGATGCACAGGTCGGGCAATGGCAGGTCGCCGGTGGCCAGGCAGGTCTGCAGCAGGTCCGGGGTGATGTCCTCGGGGCGCAGGTGGCCGGCCTGGACTTCCCGCGCCAGGCGCTGCGCGGCCTGGGCGATGTCCCACTGGCCGCCGTAATTGGCGGCGATCTGCAGGATGAAGCGGTTGCTGCCCACCGTCGCCGCTTCGGCTTCGCGCATCGCCGCCTGAAGCTCAGGATGGAAGCGCGAGCGATCACCGATGATGCGCAGGCTGATGTTGTTGTCGTTCAGGCGCTTGGCCTCGCGACGCAATGCCGAGAAGAACAGCTCCATCAGCGCGCCGACCTCCTCGGCCGGACGCTGCCAGTTCTCGCTGGAGAAGGCGAAGAGCGTGAGCACCTCGACCTTGGCCTCGGCACAGACTTCGATCACCGCGCGAACGGCATCCACGCCGGCCTTGTGGCCGGCGACGCCGGGCAGAAGACGTTTCTTCGCCCAGCGGTTGTTGCCATCCATGATGATCGCGACATGACGCGGCACCGAG
This sequence comes from Pseudomonas carassii, assembly GCF_036324045.1. Classification (NCBI taxonomy): domain Bacteria; kingdom Pseudomonadati; phylum Pseudomonadota; class Gammaproteobacteria; order Pseudomonadales; family Pseudomonadaceae; genus Pseudomonas; species Pseudomonas carassii. The sequence goes on from NZ_JAZDCT010000014.1 coordinate 104,092, forward strand.
CCCGGTGCCGCCGACTTGGTCTTTTCCATTAAGAGAGCAACCCTGGCCTCAAACGGCCATCAGGTCCTTTTCCTTGGCCTTGAAGGCGGCATCGACTTCAGCGACGAACTTGTCGGTCAGCTTCTGGATCTCGTCAGCCGCGCGACGCTCTTCGTCTTCGCTGATTTCCTTGTCCTTGGTCAGCTTCTTCAGGTCGGCCAGGGCATCGCGACGCACGTTGCGCACAGCGACCTTGGCGTCTTCGGCAACGCCGCTGGCCTGCTTGGTGTAACCCTTGCGGGTTTCCTCGGTCAGGGCCGGCATCGGCACGCGGATGGTGGTGCCGGCGCTGGACGGGTTCAGGCCCAGGTCGGAGGTCAGGATGGCCTTCTCGATGGCGGCGCTGAGGTTCTTGTCGTGGGCGACGATCTTCAGGGTACGGGCGTCCTCGACGGTGATCGCGGCCACCTGGTTCAGCGGCATGTCGCTGCCCCAGGCCGGCACCTTGACACTGTCCAGGATGCTTGGGTGGGCGCGACCGGTACGGATCGCCGCCAGGTTGCGGGCCAGGGCCTCGAGGGACTTGCCCATGCGCTCCTGGGCGTCTTTCTTGATGTCGTTGATCATTTTTGAACTTCCTCGATCAGAGTTCCTTCCGCACCACCATGCACAATGTTGAGCAGGGCGCCGGGCTTGTTCATGTTGAAGACGCGCAGCGGCATCTTGTGATCGCGGCAAAGGCAGATTGCCGTGAGGTCCATTACGCCCAGCTTGCGATCCAGCACTTCATCGTAGGACAGATGATCGAACTTCTCGGCATGCGGGTCCTTGAATGGATCTGCAGTGTATACACCATCGACCTTGGTTGCCTTCAATACCACGTCGGCATCGATTTCGATGGCGCGCAGGCAAGCGGCGGAGTCGGTGGTGAAGAACGGGTTGCCGGTACCGGCAGCGAAGATCACGACTTCCTTGGAATTCAGGTGGCGCATGGCCTTGCGGCGATCGTAGTGATCGGTCACGCCCACCATGGAGATGGCCGACATGACGATGGCGGTGATGTTCGCCCGCTCCAGCGCGTCGCGCATGGCCAGGCCGTTCATCACGGTAGCCAGCATGCCCATGTGGTCACCGGTAACGCGGTCCATGCCGGCTGCACTGAGCGCCGCGCCACGGAACAGGTTGCCGCCACCAATCACCAGGCCGACCTGAACGCCGATGCCGACCAGCTGGCCGACTTCCAGCGCCATGCGATCCAGGACCTTGGGGTCGATCCCGAACTCTTCCGAGCCCATCAGGGCCTCGCCGCTAAGTTTGAGTAGAATGCGTTTATAGCGAGCCTGATGACCACTGCCCTGCTGAGCCATTGCGAATCTCTCCTGCGGCGTTTGTAAAAATCTGGCGGGCTGTTTCAGCCTGCGCGTAACTCTAGCGTGACGCACTTCATGCGTCAGCGAGCAACGGTCTCGTGAACCGCTCCCGCTTTGACAAAGAGGCTGCGCGCGTAAGCGGGCAGCCTCTTCGGGGCGACAGACGAATCCGTCTTACTGCTTGGCGGCAGCTACCTGGGCGGCAACTTCGGCAGCGAAGTCGTCAACCGGCTTCTCGATGCCTTCGCCGACCTTGAAGTAGGTGAAGGAAACGATTTCAGCACCGGCTTTCTTGGCCAGCGCGCCGACTTTGACTTCCGGATCCATGACGAAGGCTTGCTCTTTCAGCGAGGCTTCGGCTTTGAACTTGGAGATACGACCGTTGATCATGTTCTCAACGATGTTTTCCGGCTTGCCGGCGATCTTGTCGGCGTTCAGCTGCAGGAAGACGTTCTTCTCGCGCTCGATGGCCTCGGCGGAGATTTCCGACGCGTCCAGGAACTCTGGGTTCGAGGCTGCAACGTGCATGGCGATGTTCTTGGCCAGATCGACGTCGCCGCCTTTCAGGACAACAACGGCACCGATCTTGTTGCCGTGCAGGTAGGCGCCGACAACGTCGCCCTCTACGCGCACCAGGCGACGGATGTTGACGTTCTCGCCGCACTTGGCAACCAGGGCTTCACGAGCGGCTTCACGCGAGGCGATCAGCGGAGCGGCGTCGGTCAGCTTCTGGGCGAAGGCTTCTTCGATGCTTTCGGAAACGAAGTTCTTGAAGTCGTCTTGCAGGGCCAGGAAGTCAGTCTGCGAGTTCACTTCCAGCAGAACGGCGGATTTACCGTCGGTCTTGACGGCGATAGCGCCTTCAGCAGCGACGTTGCCAGCCTTCTTGGCGGCCTTGATGGCGCCCGAGGCACGCATGTCGTCAATGGCTTTCTCGATGTCGCCGCCGGCCTTTTCCAGGGCCTTTTTGCAATCCATCATGCCTTCGCCGGTACGCTCGCGCAGTTCTTTGACCAGCGCCGCAGTAATTGCTGCCATTTCAAAATCCTCTTGGAAAGTTTTTCAACCATTCCACCCGCTCGTCACGGGCGTTAAATTCTGCAAATCGCTGCTTTTATATCAGCTCGCCCATGATGCGGGGTCGTTGCTGACAGCAGGATTTCAAGGTGGCAAAAAGGGGGCCAAGCCCCCTTTTTGCGTGCCAAGTAGACGCCAGGCGTCAATTACTCAGCAGCAGGTGCAGCCGCTTCTTCAGCGTAGACTTCAGTGCCGCCGGCAACGTTGTTGCGACCGCGGATGACGGCGTCAGCCATCGAAGTCATGTACAGCTCGATGGCGCGGATGGCGTCATCGTTACCTGGGATGATGTAGTCAACACCTTCCGGGCTGCTGTTGGTATCGACAACGCCGATGACCGGGATGCCCAGCTTGTTGGCTTCGGTGATGGCAATGCGCTCGTGGTCGACGTCGATCACGAACAGGGCATCAGGCAGGCCGCCCATGTCCTTGATACCACCCAGGCTGCGGTCCAGTTTTTCCAGATCGCGCGAACGCATCAGGGCTTCTTTCTTGGTCAGCTTGGCGAAGGTGCCGTCTTCGGCCTGGGTTTCCAGGTCGCGCAGACGCTTGATCGAGGCGCGGATGGTCTTGTAGTTGGTCAGCATGCCGCCCAACCAACGGTGATCAACGTATGGCGAACCGCAACGAGCAGCTTGCTCGGCGACGATCTTGCCGGCGGAACGCTTGGTGCCGACGAACATGATCTTGTTCTTGCCCTGGGCCAGGCGCTCTACGAAGGACAGAGCCTCGTTGAACATCGGCAGGGTTTTTTCCAGGTTGATGATGTGGATCTTGTTACGCGCGCCGAAAATGTACTTGCCCATTTTCGGGTTCCAGTAACGGGTCTGGTGGCCGAAGTGCACACCGGCCTTCAGCATATCGCGCATGTTGACTTGGGACATGATAGTTCCTTGATAAGTCGGGTTGGGCCTCCACGTATCCCAATGACCAACCCGTGTTTCCAGGGAAACCGGGCACCCAGGCCATCGTGTCGACACGTGTGTGGGTTTGAGCTGACGGAGGACATCCCCCGAAAGCGGCGCATTTTATACCACAGGCCGAGCGCGAACGGAACCCGGATGATGCTTCGTCCGTCAGTGGCTTTTGCAGCACCCGTGCTTTGCGGCCAGAATGCCTTCAATAGACCACCGGATCAGTAGGACTATCCCGACAGATCGCCGTCGCGCTCTGGTAGAATCCGGCCTTTCCCGTTTGTTAGCGCCCTACAGGGCGCCGTAGAGAGCCTGTTCATGACCGTCACCATCAAGACCGCAGAAGACATCGAGAAGATGCGCATCGCTGGCCGCCTGGCCGCCGAAGTGCTGGAAATGATCGAGGAGCACGTCAAGCCCGGCGTCACCACCGAGGAGCTCGACCGCCTGTGCCACGACTACATCGTCAACGTCCAGCAGGCGATCCCCGCCCCCCTCAACTACAAGGGCTTCCCCAAGTCGATCTGCACCTCGATCAACCATGTGGTCTGCCACGGCATTCCCAATGACAAGGCGCTCAAGGACGGCGACACCATCAACATCGACGTGACCGTGATCAAGGACGGCTACCACGGCGACACCAGCCGCATGTTCCATGTCGGCACCGTCGCGCCATGGGCCGAGCGCCTGTCCAAGGTCACCCAGGAGTGCCTGTACAAGGCCATCGAGCTGGTCAAGCCCGGCTGCCGCCTGGGCGACATCGGCGAAGTGATCCAGAAACACGCCGAGAAGAACGGTTTCTCGGTGGTCCGCGAGTTCTGCGGCCACGGCATCGGCAAGGTGTTCCACGAAGAGCCGCAGATCCTCCACTACGGCCGCGCCGGCACCGGCATGGAACTCAAGGAAGGCATGACCTTCACCATCGAGCCGATGATCAACCAGGGCAAGGCCGACACCAAGGTGCTGGGCGACGGCTGGACCGCCATCACCAAGGACCGCAAGCTCTCGGCCCAGTGGGAACACACCCTGGTGGTGACCGCCAACGGCTACGAGATCTTCACCCTGCGCAAGGACGACACCATCCCGCGCACCTCGGCCTGATACTGACTAACAGGAACGCGACTCGATGCCCCAGGTGGATCCCGAGCTGTTCGACCGCGGCCAGTTCCAGGCGGAACTGGCCCTCAAGGCAAGCCCCATCGCCGCTTTCAAGAAGGCCATCCGCATGGCCGGCGAGGTGCTCGACAAGCGTTTCCGTGAAGGCCGCGAGATCCGCCGGCTGATCGAGGACCGCGCCTGGTTCGTCGACAACATCCTGCAACAGGCCTGGCACCAGTTCAGCTGGGGCGCGCCGGACGGCATCGCCCTGGTGGCGGTGGGCGGCTATGGCCGCGGCGAGCTGCACCCATTCTCGGACATCGACCTGCTGATCCTGCTCGACGCCGCCGAGCACGAGCAGTACCGCGACGCCATTGAGCGCTTCCTCACGCTGCTGTGGGACATCGGCCTGGAAGTCGGCCAGAGCGTGCGCACCGTCGACGAATGCGCCGAGCAGGCCCGGGCCGACCTCACGGTCATCACCAACCTGATGGAAAGCCGCACCATCGCCGGCCCCGAATCGCTGCGCCGACGCATGCTCGACGCCACCAGCACCGCGCACATGTGGCCGAGCAAGGAGTTCTTCCTGGCCAAGCGCGCCGAGCTCAAGGCCCGCCACCACAAGTACAACGACACCGAGTACAACCTCGAGCCCAACGTCAAGGGCGGGCCGGGCGGCCTGCGCGATATCCAGACGGTGCTTTGGGTGGCCCGGCGCCAGTACGGCACCCTGAATTTGCACGCCCTGGCCGGCGAGGACTTCCTGCTGGAAAGCGAGAACGAACTGCTGGCCTCGTCCCAGGCCTTCCTCTGGCGCGTGCGCTATGCCCTGCACATGCTCGCCGGACGCGCCGAGGACCGCCTGCTGTTCGACCACCAGCGCAGCATCGCCGCGCTGCTGGGCTACACCGACGACAACCCCAAGCGCGCCATCGAACAGTTCATGCAGCAGTACTACCGGGTGGTGATGAGCATCAGCCAGCTGTGCGACCTGATCATCCAGCACTTCGAGGAGGTGATCCTCGCCGATGACGACAGCGGCGCTACCCAGCCGCTGAACGCGCGCTTCCGCCTGCACGACGGCTATATAGAAGCGGTCAACCCGAACGTGTTCCGGCGCACCCCGTTCGCCATGCTGGAGATCTTCGTGCTGATGGCCCAGCACCCCGAGATCAAGGGCGTGCGCGCCGACACCGTGCGCCTGCTGCGCGAGCATCGCCACCTGATCGACGACAAGTTCCGCAACGATATCCGCAACACCAGCCTGTTCATCGAGCTGTTCAAGTGCGAGATCGGCATCCACCGCAACCTGCGGCGGATGAACCGCTATGGCATCCTCGGCCGCTACCTGCCGGAGTTCGGCTTGATCGTCGGGCAGATGCAGCACGACCTGTTCCACATCTATACGGTCGATGCGCACACCCTCAACCTGATCAAGCACCTGCGCAAGCTGCAGTACACCCCGGTTTCCGAGAAGTTCCCGCTGGCCAGCAAGCTCATGGGGCGCCTGCCCAAGCCGGAGCTGATCTACCTGGCCGGCCTCTACCACGACATCGGCAAGGGTCGCCAGGGCGACCACTCCGAGCTGGGCGCAGTGGATGCACAGGCCTTCTGCGCACGCCACCAGTTACCAGCGTGGGACAGTCGGCTGATCGTCTGGCTGGTGCAGAACCACCTGGTGATGTCCACCACTGCCCAGCGCAAGGACCTCTCCGACCCGCAGGTGATCAACGACTTCGCCCTGCACGTGGGCGACGAAACACGCCTGGACTACCTCTACGTGCTGACCGTGGCCGACATCAACGCCACCAACCCCAGCCTATGGAACTCCTGGCGGGCGAGCCTGCTGCGCCAGCTCTACACCGAGACCAAGCGCGCCCTGCGCCGGGGCCTGGAGAACCCGCTGGACCGCGAGGAGCAGATCCGCCAGACCCAGAGCGCCGCGCTCGACATCCTGGTGCGCGAGGGCACCGACCCGGACGACGTCGAGCAGCTCTGGTCGCAACTGGGTGACGACTACTTCCTCAAGCACACCGCCGCCGACGTGGCCTGGCACAGCGACGCGATCCTCCAGCAGCCGGCCGACGGCGGGCCGCTGGTGCTGATCAAGGAAACCACCCAGCGCGAATTCGAGGGTGGCACGCAGATCTTCATCTACGCCCCCGACCAGCACGACTTCTTCGCCGTGACCGTGGCCGCCATGGCCCAGCTCAACCTGAACATCCACGACGCCCGCATCATCACCTCGAGCAGCCAGTTCACCCTCGACACCTACATCGTGCTCGACAACGACGGCGGCTCGATCGGCGACAACCCGCAGCGGGTCAGGCAGATCCGCGACGGCCTGACCGAAGCGCTGCGCACCCCCGAGGACTACCCGACAATCATCCAGCGACGGGTGCCACGCCAGCTCAAGCACTTCGACTTCCCGCCGCAGGTGACCATCCTCAACGACGCCCAGCGCCCGGTGACCATCCTCGAGATCACCGCGCCTGACCGCCCCGGCCTGCTGGCGCGGATCGGGCGGATCTTCCTGGAGTTCGACATCTCGCTGCAGAACGCCAAGATCGCCACCCTCGGCGAGCGTGTGGAGGACGTGTTCTTCATCACCGACGCCGACAACCAGCCGCTGTCCGACCCGCAGCTGTGCAGCCGCCTGCAGGAGGCCATCGTCCAGCAGCTGCAGGCCGGCCAGGCCAGCGATGCCAGCCCCACCCGCATGACCTTTTGACGATAACGAGACCTTGCGCCAATGAACCCAGCACTGACCCAGCTCCAGCCCTACCCGTTCGAGAAACTGCGTGCCCTGCTGGGGAGCGTGAAGCCGGCGGCGGACAAACGCCCGATCGCCCTGTCGATCGGCGAGCCGAAGCACGAATCGCCGGCCTTTGTCGCCAAGGCCATGGCCGACAACCTCGACAAGCTGGCGGTCTACCCCAGCACCCTGGGCCTTCCGGCCCTGCGCCAGGCCATCGGCCAGTGGTGCGAGCGGCGCTTCGGCGTGCCGGCCGGCTGGCTGGACGCCGACCACCATATCCTGCCGGTCAACGGCACCCGCGAGGCGCTGTTCGCCTTCACCCAGGCCGTGGTCGATCGCACGGCGAACGGCCTGGTGGTCAGCCCCAACCCGTTCTATCAGATCTACGAAGGCGCAGCCTTGCTGGCCGGCGCCACCCCGCACTACCTGCCCTGCCTGGAAAACAACGGTTTCAACCCCGACTTCGACGCCGTGCCGACCGACGTCTGGAAACGTTGCCAGATCCTGTTCCTGTGCTCCCCGGGCAACCCCACCGGCGCCCTGGTGCCAATGGACACCCTGAAGAAGCTGATCGCCCTGGCCGACGAGCACGACTTCGTGATCGCCGCCGACGAGTGCTACAGCGAGCTGTACTTCGACGAGGACGCGCCGCCACCGGGCCTGCTCAGCGCCTGCGCGGAACTGGGCCGAAATGACTTCAAGCGCTGCGTGGTGTTCCACAGCCTGTCCAAGCGCTCCAACTTGCCGGGCTTGCGCTCGGGCTTCGTCGCCGGCGACGCCGAAATCATCAAGCCGTTCCTGCTGTACCGCACCTACCATGGTTGCGCCATGCCGGTGCAGACCCAGCTGGCCAGCATCGCCGCCTGGCAGGATGAGGCCCATGTGCGCGAGAACCGCGACCAGTACCGCGCCAAGTACGACGCCGTGCTCGACATCCTGCAACCGGTGCTCGACGTGCAACGCCCGGACGGCAGCTTCTACCTGTGGGCCAAGGTGCCGGGCAGCGATGCCGACTTCACCCGCGACCTGTTCGAGGCCGAGCATGTGACCGTGGTGCCAGGTTCGTACCTCTCCCGCGAAGTAGACGGGGTCAACCCGGGCGCCGGGCGCGTGCGCATGGCCCTGGTAGCGCCGCTGGCCGAGTGCATCGAGGCGGCCGAGCGGATTCGCGCGTTCCTGGGCCGCTGATGGCAGGCGCCCCTCCTCACGGGGGGCGCAATCTCTATCGAGGCAAGCATTAAGTACCGTCAGCACGGAATTCAGACAGCCGATAGTTGGCACCTCTCAACCCCGAAGGTGCACAACGATGTCCGATGTTCTCATGGCAAACGCAACCTACCGCCTGCGCCAGAAGCTGCTGTTGCCGCAATCGGCGAAGTCGCGCAGGAAACGCTCGGTGGCGGATCATTCCGTGTTCTGGCGCCCAGGCCAGACACTCAGAATCTCGTTCGTCGGCACGCCATGCCCGTGGCTCAAGAAATCGATTTTCGACACCGCGTGCCAATGGCTGAAATACGCCAACCTGAAGTTCGAACTCCTCGACAACAATGTCGACGAAGCAGAGATCCGCATCCAGACCGATGTGCAGGAAGGCGTGAATTTCAGTTTCCTGGGCAACCAGGCCTTGGACGTGGACGGTGCCACCATGGCATTGGGGGTCAAGCTGTCGGACCCGCTGTTCGAGCCGTTCGTACTGCATGAGTTCGGGCACGCATTGGGCATGGAGCACGAGCACCAGCACCCACGGGCCAACATTCCCTGGGACCTGGGCGCGGTGCGCCAGTTACTGGCAGCGGTCCTGGCCGACGAGGCCAGCAGCCCGGATGAGCTCGCCGACCTGATCGAAGAGGATCTCGCCATTCAATTCCTGCCACTGCCCGATAACGGCGACCTGCTCATCCTGCCCTATGACAGGCAATCGATCATGCATTACCGCATCAGGCAGAAACTCACGCGCCACGCGTTCAAGCGCAGCCATAACCTGAAGATCAGCAAGAAGGACAAGCGCTTCATGCGCCTGGTCTATCCGGCTTCGTGCAAGTAACTAGCGGACCTGCCCGAGGTTGGCCTCGCTCAGGTCCAGCTCGCCCAGCACCTGACGCACCACTTCGTCCCCGACCAGGTGCTGGCGATGCAGCTCGTACAACTCCAGCCGCTGCGCACGCAGGGCACGCAGGCGCAGACGACGCTCCAGCAGATCCATCTGTTCGGCCAGCGCCCTGGCCTCGGCGCTGTCGTTGTAACTGTCCAGTTCATCGCGGTACTCGGCCATCAGCCGCGCCTTGAGTTCGGTGGCCAGGGTCGCCTGGGCGGCATCCTGCGGCGCGTTGGCATCGATCACCTCTTCGGCCTCGAGCGCATGGATCGCGGCCTCGGCGGTGCGCCGCCAGGCCTCCTGCACTTCCTGATGCAAGCGCTCGTCCGGGCTCTTGGTCACGCCGCGCAGCAGGATCGGCAAAGCGATGCAGGCGCTGACCAGCGATAGCAGGATCACCCCGGCGGCGATAAAGATGAGCAGGTCACGCTCGGGGAACGCCTTGCCCGCGCCGATCAGCAACGGCACCGACATCACGCCCGCCAGGGTCACCGCCCCGCGCACCCCGCCCAGGGTCAGCAACCAGCAGGAGCGCGCGGTCGGCATCAGCACCAGCGCAGGCTTGCCGCGCCAGCGTCTAACCACGCCGATAGCCCGCCAGATGCTCTGCACCCAGATGAACCGCAAGAGCACCAGCGCGGCGAAGATCGCCACCACGTCCAGGCAGCGCCAGGCAAGCGTTGGCCACGCGGCGGCCTCGTCGCTCACCACCGCCTTGATGATGTCCGGCAACTGCAGGCCCAGCAGCAGGAAGATCAGGCCATTGAAGGCGAACTCCAGCAGCGACCAGACACTGCGGTTGAGCAGGCGGGTGCTGGTCTGCCGGGGCAGCAGGTCCAGCCAGCTCTGCATCATCCCGGCGGCCACCGCCGAGAGAATGCCGGACACGCCAAGCCGTTCGGCCAGCACGTAGGCGGCAAAGGGCAGCAGCAGCATGAACACCACGTGAGTGGCCGGGTCGTCCCAGCCGCGGGTGATCATCCACATGCGCAGGCGTCCGACCAGCCAGCTCAGCGCCACCCCCACCGCCAGGCCACCAAGGGCGACCAGGACGAAGGTCAGACTGGCCTCGGTCAACGAGAACACCCCGGTGATCGCCGCCACCAGGGCAAACTTGAAGGTCACCAGGCCCGAGGCGTCGTTCATCAGCGCCTCGCCCTGGAGCATGTGCATCAGCGGTGTCGGCAGGCGGTCCTGGGTGATGGCCGAAACAGCCACGGCGTCGGTGGGCGACAACACCGCCGCCAGGGCGAAGGCGACCGGTAGCGGGATGCTCGGTAACAGCCAGTGGATGAAGTAGCCGGCGCCGACCACGGTGAACAGCACCAGCCCCACCGCCAGCGCAACCACCGGCCCGCGGATGCGCCACAGTTCGCGCTTGGGCATGCGCCAGCCGTCGGCGAACAGCAGCGGCGGCAGGAACAGGAACAGGAACAGCTCCGGGTCCAGCGCCACGTGCAGGCCCAGGGTCGGCCAGGCCAGCAAGGCGCCGGCGCCGATCTGCACCAGCGGCAGGGGCAGCGGCAGCACCCGCCCGACCAGTTTCGACACGCTCACCAGCATCAGCAGGATTAGAACGGTATAGGCTGACTGCATCGGCAAGCTTCCTGTTTGATCGGAGAAACCACAGCGAGGCGAAACATCGCCATTGAAACAATATGTTAGCGGGGATGCGCTATCGTGGACCGCTGCACGATAGTCGCAGCCTGGCCGGGAATATGTAACACAATGCTACGCGAGAAGCGGTGAAACACATCGGCGCGGCCTTCCAGCCCGCAGCCGTGGCGCCAGCCCCATCGATGCCGCATAATCGGCCCACCCAATCTTCAAGGAGCATCGGGGACGCCCGGCCCGACCAGGCTGCCCCAGGCATTCAATGGCTTACACTCTCTACGGCATCAAAGCCTGCGACACCATGAAAAAGGCCCGCACCTGGCTTGAAGACAAGGCCATCGGCTTCGACTTCCACGACTACAAGACCCAGGGCATCGACCGCGACAGCCTGAACCGCTGGTGCGACGAGCACGGCTGGGAAGTCGTGCTGAACCGCGCCGGGACCACCTTCCGCAAGCTCGACGACGCCAGCAAGGCCGACCTCGACCAGGCCAAGGCCGTCGAACTGATGCTCGCCCAGCCGTCGATGATCAAGCGTCCGGTGCTCGACCTCGGCGAGCGCACGCTGGTCGGCTTCAAGCCCGACCTGTACGCCGCGGCGCTGGCCTGATCCCGTATTACGCTCCATCCCCTTTTCGTACGAGGTAATCGCATGTCTCAATCGCTGTTCAGCCTGGCCTTCGGTGTCGGCACCCAGAATCGCCAGGGCGCCTGGCTGGAAGTCTTCTACGCACAACCCGTGCTCAAGCCGTCCGCCGAACTGGTCGCGGCCATCGCGCCGGTGCTGGGCTATGAAGGGGGCAACCAGGCCATCGCCTTCACCACCGCCCAGGCCGCCCAGCTGGCCGACGCGCTCAAGGGCGTCGATGCCGCCCAGGCCGCACTGCTGACCCGCCTGGCCGAGAGCCACAAGCCGCTGGTCGCCACCCTGCTGGCCGAAGACGGCGCGCTGACCTCCACCCCCGAGGCCTACCTCAAGCTGCACCTGCTGTCGCACCGCCTGGTCAAGCCGCACGGTGTGTCGCTGGCCGGCATCTTCCCGCTGCTGCCGAACGTCGCCTGGACCAACCAGGGCGCGGTCGACCTGGCCGAGCTGGCCGAGCTGCAACTGGAAGCACGCCTGAAAGGCGAACTGCTGGAAGTGTTCTCGGTGGACAAGTTCCCGAAGATGACCGACTACGTCGTGCCGGCCGGCGTGCGCATCGCCGACACCGCCCGTGTGCGCCTGGGCGCCTACATCGGCGAAGGCACCACCATCATGCACGAAGGTTTCGTCAACTTTAACGCCGGCACCGAAGGCCCGGGCATGATCGAAGGCCGCGTCTCCGCTGGCGTGTTCGTCGGCAAGGGTTCGGACCTGGGCGGCGGCTGCTCGACCATGGGCACCCTGTCCGGTGGCGGCAACATCGTCATCAAGGTCGGCGAAGGCTGCCTGATCGGCGCCAACGCCGGCATCGGCATTCCGCTGGGCGACCGCAACACCGTCGAGGCCGGCCTGTACATCACCGCTGGCACCAAGGTGAACCTGCTGGACGAGAACAACCAGCTGGTCAAGGTGGTCAAGGCCCGCGACCTGGCCGGCCAGACCGACCTGCTATTCCGCCGCAATTCGCTCAATGGCGCGGTGGAGTGCAAGACCCACAAGTCGGCCATCGAGCTGAACGAGGCACTGCACGCGCACAACTGAGAACCTGCCCGGGTTTGAAGTGATAAGATCGGGTCTGCTCCCAGGCTTTGCTTGTGGGCAGACCCAATTTTTATTCCAGGCCCCGCTAACATGTTCCAGCCCTCCCCCTGGCGTGCCGACTTCCCCGCCATCGGCGCCCTGCAACGGCAGCACCAGACCTACCTGGACAGCGCCGCTACCACCCAGAAGCCCCAGGCCCTGCTGGATGCCCTGAGCCATTACTATGGCCATGGCGCCGCCAATGTGCACCGCGCCCAGCACCTGCCCGGCGCCCTGGCCACCCAGGCCTTCGAGGGCTCCCGCGACAAGGTCGCCGCCTGGCTCAATGCCGCCGACTCGCGGCAGATCGTCTTCACCCACGGCGCCACCTCGGCCCTGAACCTGCTGGCCTATGGCCTGGAACACCGCTTCGAGGCGGGTGACGAAATCGCTGTCAGCGCCCTGGAGCACCACGCCAACCTGCTGCCCTGGCAACAACTGGCGCACCGACGCCAATTGCGCCTGGTGATCCTGCCGGTGAACGACCTGGGGCATGTCGACCTGGAACAGGCCCTGCAATTGATCGGCCCGCGCACCCGCTTGCTGGCGATCAGCCAGCTGTCCAATGTGCTGGGGACCTGGCAGCCGCTGGCGCCGTTGCTGGCCCATGCCCGAGCCCAAGGCGCGCTGAGCGTGGTCGATGGCGCCCAGGGCGTGGTCCACGGTCGCCACGATGTGCAGCAACTGGACTGCGACTTCTATGTGTTTTCCAGCCACAAGCTCTATGGCCCGGATGGCGTGGGCGTGCTGTACGGCCGCCAGCAGGCGCTGGCACAGTTGCGCCACTGGCAGTACGGCGGCGAGATGGTGCAGTTGGCGGACTACCAGGACGCCAGCTTCCGCCCGGCACCGTTGGGCTTCGAGGCCGGCACGCCGCCAATCGCGGGTGTCATCGGACTGGGTGCCACCCTCGACTACCTGGCCAGCCTCGACGTCAATGCGGTGGCCGCCCATGAGGCCACCTTGCACCAGCATCTGGTGCGCGGCCTGGCTGATCGCGAGGGGGTTCGCCTGCTCGGCTCGCCTCAGGCGGCGCTGGCCAGTTTCGTCATCGATGGCGTGCACAACGCCGATATCGCCCACCTGCTGACCGAACAGGGCATCGCCGTGCGCGCGGGACATCATTGCGCCATGCCGCTGCTCAGGCACCTGGGCCTGGACGGCGCGATCCGCGTGTCACTGGGGCTCTACTCCGACAGCGACGACCTGCAACGCTTCTTCGACGCGCTCGACCAGGGCCTGGAGCTGCTGCGATGAGCCTGTCGGCCGAGGCCAGCCAGGCGCTGGAGAGCTTCGAGCAGGCGCGCGGGTGGGAGCAACGGGCGCGGTTGCTGATGCAATGGGGTGATCGGCTGGAACCACTGGACGACAACGACAAGACCGAAGCCAACCGGGTGCATGGCTGCGAGAGCCTGGTGTGGCTGGTGGCCCAACAGGAAAATGGTCAGTGGCATTTCAAAGCCGCCAGCGATGCACGGCTGCTGCGCGGCTTGCTGGCACTGCTGCTGGTGCGGGTGCAGGGTTTGGCCAGCGATCGATTGGCAGCGCTCGACCTGAGCACCTGGTTTACCCAGTTGGGGCTGGAGCGGCAGTTGTCGCCGTCACGCAGCAATGGGCTGCATGCGGTGTTGCTGAAGATGGCCGAGTTGGCGACCGCTCACTGACCCCAAGGCAGCCCCCACACTTGTAGAAGCGGCCTTTTGCCGCGAAAGGGGCGCGAAGCGGCCCCAGGATTCGTGCGGTCATCGGGATCGCCGGGGCTGCTTCGCAGCCCTTTCGCGGCACAAGGCCGCTCCTACAGGGTCTTGATCCGCTCAGAAGGCCGCCGCGCGCCGGCCACCAGTTTCTCCACGGCCTTGCTCGCCGCGACCATGCCGAAGGTCGCGGTCACCATCATCACCGCGCCGAATCCACCGGCGCAGTCCAGGCGCACGCCCTCACCGACAAAGCTCTTCTGCAGGCACACGCTGCCATCCCCCTTGGGGTAGCGCAGCTGTTCGCTGGAGAACACGCACGCCACGCCATAGTTGCGGCTGGTGTTGCGCGAGAAGTTGTAGTCGCGGCGCAGGGTCGAGCGCACCCGTGAAGCCAGTGGATCGTTGAAGGTCTTGTTGAGGTCGCCGATCTGGATCTGGGTCGGGTCGATCTGCCCGCCGGCGCCACCGGTGGTGACGATGGCGATCTTGCGGCGGCGGCACCAGGCGATCAGCGCCGCCTTGGCCATCACGCTGTCGATGCAGTCGATCACGCAGTCCATCTGCTCGGTGATGTACTCGGCCATGGTTTCGCGGGTGACGAAATCGGCTACCGCATGCACCGTGCAGGCCGGGTTGATCGCCCGTAGGCGCTCGGCCATCACCTCGACCTTGGCCCGGCCGACCTGGCCTTCGAGGGCGTGGGCCTGGCGGTTGGTATTGCTCACGCAGACATCGTCCAGGTCGAACAGGCTGATTTCGCCCACGCCGCTGCGGGCCAGGGCCTCGGCCGCCCACGAACCGACCCCGCCGATACCGACGATGGCCACATGGGCCTGACTCAGGCGCTGCAGGCCGTCGTCGCCGTAGAGCCGGGCGACGCCGGCGAAGCGTGGATCTTCTGTGCTCATGCTGATACCCCGAAAAAACCGGCGCGCATTATAGGCCAAGCCATGGGTTCGCGGGCATAGCGCACGGCCCGATCACGCCACCTGGGCGTGCCAGAGCGGCCACGGGTTGGAAAAAGTCCTACCATGCCTGCTTTAATGTCCTATCAAGCAACTATATCTGGACGACAGCCAGGCGGACTGAGAACTACATCCTCTGTCGACAATCCAACGGATTACCTTCCCCGGAATCCGTAGGACCCACGCCCCAGCGGCGACGCCTCGCTCCCCTCTTCGGAACCTCTAACACCTATGTCATCACGCAAATTCGGTCTCAACCTGGTGGTGGTCCTGGCCATCGCCGCGCTGTTCACCGGGTTCTGGGCCTTGATCAACCGCCCGGTATCCGCCCCCGCCTGGCCGGAACAGATTTCCGGTTTCTCCTACTCGCCCTTCCGTCTCGGCCAGAGCCCACAGAAAGGCCAGTACCCCAGCGAGGACGAGATCCGCCAGGACCTCGAGCAACTGAACAAGCTGACCGACAACATCCGTATCTACACCGTCGAGGGTACCCAGGCCGAGGTCCCGCGCCTGGCCGAGGAGCTTGGCCTGCGCGTCACCCTGGGGATCTGGATCAGCAACGACCAGGAACGCAACGAGCGGGAGATCGAAAAGGCCATCGGCCTGGCCAACACCTCGCGCAGCGTGGTGCGGGTGGTGGTCGGCAACGAGGCGCTGTTCCGCGAGGAAGTCACCGCCGAGCAACTGATCGGCTACCTGGACCGGGTCCGTGCCGCGGTCAAGGTGCCGGTGACCACCAGTGAGCAGTGGCACATCTGGAAGGAGTACCCGGAGCTGGCGAAACACGTCGACCTGGTCGCCGCGCACATCCTGCCCTACTGGGAATTCGTGCCCATGAAGGACTCGGTGCAGTTCGTCCTCGACCGTGCCCGCGAGCTGCGCAAACAGTTCCCGCGCAAGCCGCTGCTGCTCTCGGAGGTCGGCTGGCCAAGCAATGGCCGCATGCGCGGCGGCGCCGACGCCACCCAGGCCGACCAGGCCATCTACCTGCGTACCCTGGTCAACACCCTCAACCGCCGCGGCTACAACTACTTCGTCATCGAGGCCTATGACCAGCCGTGGAAGGCCAGCGACGAAGGCTCGGTAGGTGCCTACTGGGGCGTGTACAACGCCGAGCGCCAGCAGAAATTCAACTTCGAGGGCCCGATCGTGGCGATCCCGCAGTGGCGCGCCCTGGCCGTGGCCTCGGTGGTGCTGGCGATGATCGCCCTGGCCATCCTGCTGATCGACGGCTCGGCCCTACGCCAGCGCGGGCGCACCTTCCTCACCTTCATCACCTTCCTGTGCGGGTCGGTGCTGGTATGGATCGCCTACGACTACAGCCAGCAGTACAGCACCTGGTTCAGCCTCACCGTGGGCGTGCTGCTGGCGTTGGGCGCACTCGGGGTGTTCATCGTGCTGCTGACCGAGGCCCATGAACTGGCCGAGGCGGTGTGGATTCACAAGCGGCGGCGGGAGTTCCTGCCCGTGCAGGGCGACAGCGCCTATCGGCCGAAGGTCTCGGTACATGTGCCGTGCTACAACGAACCGCCGGAGATGGTGAAGCAGACCCTGGACGCCCTCGCCGCGCTGGATTATCCGGACTACGAAGTGCTGGTGATCGACAACAACACCAAGGATCCGGCCGTGTGGGAGCCGCTCAAGGCCCACTGCGAGAAGCTCGGCGAGCGCTTCAGGTTCTTCCACGTCGCACCGCTGGCCGGCTTCAAGGGCGGCGCGCTGAACTACCTGATCCCGCACACGGCCAAAGACGCCGAGGTGATCGCGGTGATCGACTCCGACTACTGTGTCGATCGCAACTGGCTCAAGCACATGGTGCCGCACTTCGCCGACCCGAAGATCGCCGTGGTGCAGTCGCCCCAGGACTACCGCGACCAGCACGAGAGCGCCTTCAAGAAGCTGTGCTACAGCGAATACAAGGGCTTCTTCCATATCGGCATGGTCACCCGCAACGACCGTGACGCGATCATCCAGCACGGCACCATGACCATGACCAGGCGCAGCGTGCTCGAGGAGCTGGGCTGGGCCGAGTGGTGCATCTGCGAGGACGCCGAGCTGGGCCTGCGCGTGTTCGAGAAGGGCCTGTCGGCGGCCTACGCCCACAACAGCTACGGCAAGGGCCTGATGCCCGACACCTTCATCGACTTCAAGAAGCAGCGCTTCCGCTGGGCCTATGGCGCCATCCAGATCATCAAGCACCATGCCGGCGCCCTGCTGCGCGGCAAGGGCAGCGAGCTGACCCGTGGCCAGCGTTATCACTTCCTGGCCGGCTGGCTGCCATGGATCGCCGACGGCATGAACATCTTCTTCACCGTCGGCGCGCTGCTGTGGTCGGCGGCGATGATCATCGTGCCGCACCGGGTCGACCCGCCGCTGATGATGTTCGCCATTCCACCGCTGGCGCTGTTCTTCTTCAAGGTCGGCAAGATCGTCTTCCTTTACCGCCGCGCGGTGGGGGTCAACCTCAAGGACGCCTTCGCCGCCGCGCTGGCGGGGCTGGCGCTGTCGCACACCATCGCCAAGGCGGTGCTGTACGGTTTCTTCACCAGCAGCATGCCGTTCTTCCGCACGCCGAAGAACGCCGACAGCCATGGGCTGCTGGTGGCGATTTCCGAGGCCCGCGAAGAGCTGTTCATCATGTTGCTGCTGTGGGGCGCGGCGCTGGGGATCTATCTGGTACAGGGGCTGCCGAGTTCGGACATGCGTTTCTGGGTGGCGATGCTGCTGGTGCAGTCGTTGCCGTACCTGGCGGCGCTGGTGATGGCGTTGCTGTCGTCGTTGCCCAAGCCCTCCGAGAAGGTTGCAGAGCCACAACAGGCTTGAGATCGCCGGGGGCGCGTTGCGCCCCTTTCGCGGCACAAGGCCGCTCCTACACAGGCAGCGCAGTCTCTGTAGGAGCGGCCTTGTGCCGCGAAAGGGCCGCAACGCGGCCCCATTCCACCATGGTTTGATATAAGATAACGCCCCTCAGTTTCCCCGCCTTGCCTTGCCCCGGAGTCCCTCAATGACGGCCCCAGCCGAGCTCTCGCCTACCCTTCAACTGGCCTGCGACCTGATCCGTCGCCCCTCGGTCACCCCGGTCGATGCCGACTGCCAGACCCAGATGATGAACCGCCTGGGCGCCGTCGGCTTCCAGCTCGAGCCGATGCGCATCGAGGACGTCGACAACTTCTGGGCCACCCATGGCACCCAGGATGGCCCGGTGCTGTGCTTCGCCGGCCACACCGATGTGGTCCCCACCGGCCCGGTGCAGCAATGGCAGCATGAACCGTTCGAGGCGCTGATCGATGCCGACGGCATGCTCTGCGGCCGTGGCGCCGCCGACATGAAGGGCAGCCTGGCCTCCATGGTGGTGGCCAGCGAGCGCTTCGTGCACGACTACCCAAACCACCGCGGCAAGGTCGCCTTCCTGATCACCAGCGACGAGGAAGGCCCGGCCCACCATGGCACCAAGGCCGTGGTCGAGCGCCTCAAGGCACGCAACGAACGCCTGGACTGGTGCATCGTCGGCGAACCGTCCAGCACCACCCTGCTCGGTGACGTGGTCAAGAACGGACGTCGCGGCTCGCTTGGCGCCAAGCTGACCGTGCGCGGCAAGCAAGGTCACGTGGCCTACCCGCACCTGGCGCGCAACCCGATCCACCTGGCCGCGCCGGCCCTGGCGGAACTGGCCGCTGAGCACTGGGACGAAGGCAACGCGTTCTTCCCGCCGACCAGCTTCCAGTTCTCCAACCTCAACTCCGGCACCGGCACCACCAACGTGGTCCCGGGCGAGCTGACCGCGCTGTTCAACTTCCGTTTCTCTACCGAATCGACGGTCGAGGGCCTGCAGCAGCGCGTCGCGGCGATCCTCGACAAGCATCAGCTGGAATGGAGCATCGACTGGGCGCTGTCGGGCCTGCCGTTCCTCACCGAGCCGGGCGACCTGCTCGATGCGGTGTCGTCGAGCATCAAGGCGGTCACCGGTCGCGAGACCCGTCCATCGACCAGCGGCGGCACCTCCGACGGCCGCTTCATCGCCACCATGGGCACCCAGGTGGTCGAGCTCGGTCCGGTCAACGCCACCATCCACCAGGTGGACGAACGCATCCTGGCCAGCGACCTCGACCTGCTGACCGAGATCTACTACCAGACCCTGGTGCGGTTGCTCGCCTGATGCTCGCCTGCCCTCTCTGCCAGGCGCCCCTGGCGCGACTCGACAACGGCGTGGCCTGCCCCGCCGGCCACCGTTTCGACCGCGCCCGTCAGGGCTACCTGAACCTGCTGCCGGTGCAGCACAAGAACAGCCGCGATCCGGGCGACAACCAGGCCATGGTCGAAGCCCGCCGCGATTTCCTCGACGCCGGCCACTACGCCCCGGTGGCCCGGCGCCTGGCGCAACTGGCCGCCGAGCGCCAACCACAAGCCTGGCTGGACATCGGCTGCGGCGAAGGCTACTACACCGCGCAGATCGCCCAGGCCCTGCCGGCGGCCGACGGATACGCCCTGGATATCTCCCGCGAGGCGGTCAAACGCGCCTGTCGCCGCGCCCCCGAGGTGACCTGGATGGTCGCCAGCATGGCCCGCGTGCCCATGGCCGATGCCAGCTGCGGCTTCATCGCCAGCGTGTTCAGCCCGCTCGACTGGCAGGAGGCCAAGCGCCTGCTGGCGCCCGGTGGCGGCCTGATGCGGGTCGGCCCGACCAGCGGCCACCTGATGGAGCTGCGCGAGGTACTCTACGATGAAGTGCGCCCGTACGCCGACGACAAGCACCTGGCCCTGGTCCCCGAAGGCATGGCCCACGCCCACGGCGAGATCCTCGAGTTCCGCCTGAGCCTTACCGACGCCAAGGCCCGCGCCGACCTGCTGGCCATGACCCCGCACGGCTGGCGCGCCAGCGCCGAGAAGCGCGCGCGGGTGATCGACCAGCCCGAACCCTTCGAGGTCACCGTTTCCATGCGTTATGACTATTTCGTGCGCCAAGACTGAGCACACTGGAGCCCCCCATGCGTCAACCCGATATCGAGATCTACCTCAAGGACGACGACGTCGATCACAAGCAGATCGCCGACTGGCTCACCCAGGCCCTGGGCCCGTGCAGCGAATGGAAGCAGAAAGGCCAGACCTTCAAGTGCACGGCCGGTAACATTCCGGTCACCTGGTTACCGAAGGCTGTGGGGAAATGGAACAGCCTGTACCTGGAAAGCGACCAGACCCCGTGGGCCGACGACATCGCCTGCGCCCGTGCGGCATTCGCCGCGCTCAACGTCGAAGTGCGTTGCGCGCCTGGCAGCTGGACAGAGGAAGACGGGGAAGAAGATGCCGATCGCTGGATCCGCATCAGCGCCGACGGTGAACAGGAAATCACCTGGCGCACTAACTGAAGTGCGTTCGCATCAGGCTGCAAGTTCCACGGTCAACTTGCAGCTTGAGCGTACAGCCGCGAGGCTCAGAGCCCTACCACGTCCTCGGCCTGCAGGCCTTTCTGGCCTTGCACGAGGGCGTACTCGACCTGCTGCCCTTCGACCAGGGTGCGATGCCCCTCACCGCGGATAGCCCGATAGTGGACGAACACGTCCGCACCACCTTCGCGCTGAATGAAGCCATAACCCTTGGCATCGTTGAACCACTTCACATTCCCAGTCTCACGAGACGACATCTGAACTACTCCGGATTTTTATTTTGAAGATCGCCTTGCTGGCGCGGGTTCACCGTCCGCGCCGACGCAGCTTGCACGAATATCCTGCAAGCGGCAGGCCGAGTATATGACAGGGAACAAAAAAAATTCATGACAGGGTCATTTTTGGCCGAATTTTGCTGAACTTACGCAGATACGGCAGACTAACGGGCTGTAAAACACGAAAACTTTCACCCAGGGCCCCACCCCATGACCCGTTCTCCCCTGCGCCGCCTCATCTTCGGCGCCCTGCGTCGCGTTCTCTACCTGTGGGTGCGCTCCGAAACCATCAACCAGTCCTCGCTGACGCTCAAGCTCGACCGCAGCCGACCGGTGTTCTACGCCCTCTCCTCGCCATCGCTCACCGACCTGGCCGTGATCGACCACGAGTGCACCAAGGCGGGGCTGCCACGCCCGGTGCTGCCGGTGGCCGTTGGCCCGCTGCAGGAGCCCGCGGCGTTCTTCTACCTCACCCCCGAACCGGACTGGCTCGGCCGCCAGGACAAACGCGGCGCGCCACCGACGCTCGAGCGCCTGGTCGCGGCAATCAGCCAGCACGCCGAGGAAGACGCGCAGATCATTCCGGTCAGCGTGTTCTGGGGCCAGACCCCCGCCAGCGAATCGAGCCCGTGGAAGCTGCTGTTCGCCGACAGCTGGGCCGTCACCGGCCGCCTGCGTCGCCTGCTTAGCGTGCTGATCCTGGGGCGCAAGACCCGGGTGCAGTTCTCCGCGCCGATCCACCTGCGCGAACTGGTGCAGCACAACAAAGGCCATGAGCGCACCGTGCGCATGGCCCAGCGCATGATGCGCGTGCATTTCCGCAACCTGAAGACCGCGGTGATCGGACCCGACATCTCGCACCGACGCAACCTGGTCAAGGGCCTGGTGCATGACCCGCTGGTGCGCCAGGCCATCAGCGACGAGGCCGATCGCGAGAAGATCCCCTACGCCAAGGCCGAGGCCAAGGCGCTGCACTACGGCAACGAGATCGCCTCGGACTACACCTACACCGCCATTCGCTTCCTCGAAGTGGTGCTCAGCTGGTTCTGGAACAAGATCTACGACGGCATCAAGGTCAACCACATCGAGCAGGTGCAGGGCATCGCCCCCGGCCACGAGGTGATCTACGTGCCCTGCCACCGCAGCCACATTGACTACCTGCTGCTGTCCTACCTGCTGTTCCGCAATGGTCTGACGCCACCGCACATCGCCGCCGGCATCAACCTCAACATGCCGGTGATCGGCGGCCTGCTGCGCCGCGGCGGCGCCTTCTTCATGCGCCGCACATTCAAGGGCAATCCGCTGTACACCGCGGTGTTCAACGAGTACCTGCACACCCTGTTCACCAAGGGTTTCCCGGTGGAGTACTTCGTCGAGGGCGGCCGTTCGCGCACCGGGCGCATGCTGCAGCCGCGCACCGGCATGCTGGCGATCACCCTGCGCAGTTTCCTGCGCTCCTCGCGCACGCCGATCGTCTTCGTCCCGGTGTACATCGGCTATGAGCGGGTGCTCGAAGGCCGCACCTACCTGGGCGAACTACGCGGCGCCAGCAAGAAGAAAGAATCGATCTTCGACATCTTCAAGGTCATCGGCGCGCTCAAGCAGCGCTTCGGCCAGGTCTACGTCAACTTTGGCGAACCGATCCGCCTCAATAGCTTCCTCGACGAACAACAGCCCGGCTGGCGCGATCAGCCGCTCGGCCCGCAGTTCCGCCCGGCCTGGCTCAACGACACCACCACCCGCCTGGGCGAGACGGTCGCCCGTCACCTGAACGAAGCCGCGGCGATCAACCCGGTCAACCTGGTGGCCCTGGCCCTGCTGTCGACCAGCCGCCTGGCCCTGGACGAGCGCGCCCTGACCCGCGTGCTCGACCTGTACCTGGCCCTGCTGCGCCAGGTGCCCTACTCGCCTCACACCACGCTGCCCGATGGCGACGGCAAGGCGCTGATCGACCACGTGCTGGGCATGGACCTGCTGGCCGAGCAGAAGGATGCGCTGGGCCGCATCCTCTACCTGGACGAAGCCAACGCGGTGCTGATGACCTACTACCGCAACAACGTGCTGCACATCTTCGCCCTGCCGGGGCTGCTGGCGAGTTTCTTCCTCAGCAGCTCGCGCATGAGCCGCGATCTGCTGGGCCAGTACGTACGGGCACTGTATCCGTACCTGCAGGCCGAGCTGTTCCTGCGCTGGACGCCCGAGCAACTGGACGAGGTCATCGACCAGTGGCTGACAGCGCTGGTCGAGCAGGGGCTGCTGCGCAGGGAGCAGGACATCTACATGCGACCAGCACCCAGCTCGCGGCAGTTCGTCCTGCTGACGCTGCTGGCGCGCACCATCACCCAGACCCTGCAGCGCTTCTACATGGCCACTTCGTTGCTGCTCAACAGCGGCCAGCACACGCTGAGCGCCGAGGAGCTGGAGGAGCTGTGCGTGATGATGGCCCAGCGCCTGTCGATCCTGCATGGCCTGAATGCCCCGGAGTTCTTCGACAAGACCCTGTTCCGCCACTTCATCCAGACCCTAGTGCGCGAAGGCGTGCTGCAACCGGACGACGATGGCAAGCTGGGTTACCACGACAAGCTTGCCGAGCTGGCCGAAGGCGTGGCCAAGCGGGTACTGTCGGCGGAGCTGCGCCTGTCGATCCGCCATGTAGCCTTGCACCGCGATGAAACACCGGAACCTGTGGCGGTTGAGTGAACTGGCCCGATCCCGGTCTACCCGATACGCTGAACCTGCTCCATTCTGCCCATAAGGAAATCCCCATGATTCACTCCTCCTTGCGCTTCACCACCCTGTGCGCCGGCCTGCTGCTGTCGGCCAGCGCCCTGGCCCTGTCGCTGGGCGACCTGTCCCAGAGCGACGCCTCCGGCGGCCTGAAGGACGCCCTCACTCAAGGCGCGCAGATCGCCGTCAAGCAACTGAGCACCCCCGGCGGTTTCAGCAACAACCCCGACGTGCGCATCGAACTGCCGGGCAACCTCGGCAAGGCCGCCAAGGCCATGAAGATGTTCGGCAAGGGTGAACAGGTCGAAGCCCTGGAAACCAGCATGAACAAGGCCGCCGAGGCCGCGGTGCCGCAAGCCCAGGCGATCCTGGTGGATGCGGTGAAGAAGATGACCGTGACCGATGCCAAGGGCATCCTCAGCGGCGGCCAGGACTCGGCCACCCAATACCTGAACAAGAGCAGCCGCGAGCAGATCCGCGCCAAGTTCCTGCCGATCGTCAAGCAGGCCACCGACAAGGTCGGCCTGGCCCAGCAGTACAACAACTTCGCCGGGCAGGCCGCAGGCCTGGGCGTGGTCGACGCCAAGAGCGCCAACATCGAGAGCTACGTGACCGAGAAAGCCCTGGACGGGCTGTTCGAGATGATCGCCAAGCAGGAAGAGAGCATTCGCCAGAACCCGGCCGGTGCGGCGACCAGCCTGGCCAAGAAGGTGTTCGGCGCTCTTTGAGGACCATGGGGCTGCTTTGCAGCCCTTTCCGGCCGGTCCGACGCCTCGGCAAGGCCGCTCCTACAGTGGATTGCGTATCCCTGTAGGAGCGGCCTTGTGCCGCGAACGGAGGGCACAGCCCTCCCCTGCGGTTTTCAGTCCTTCCTGACCCTGAACCACGCCGCATACAGCGCCGGCAGGAACAGCAGGGTCAACACCGTGGCGACGATCAACCCGCCCATGATCGCCACCGCCATCGGCCCGTAGAACACGCTCCTCGACAGCGGAATCATCGCCAGCACCGCCGCCAGCGCGGTCAGCACGATCGGCCGGAAACGCCGCACCGTGGCCTCGATGATCGCCTGCCAACGCTCCATGCCCGCAGCGATATCCTGTTCGATCTGGTCTACCAGGATCACCGAGTTGCGCATGATCATCCCCGCCAGGGCGATGGTCCCGAGCATGGCGACGAAGCCGAACGGCTGGCGGAACACCAGCAGGAACAGGGTCACGCCGATCAGCCCCAGAGGCGCGGTGAGGAACACCATGAACATCCGCGAGAAACTGCGCAGCTGGATCATCAGCAGGCTCAGCACCACCACGATGAACAAGGGCATGCCGGCGTTCACCGAACGCTGGCCACGCTCGGAGTCCTCCACCGTGCCGCCCACTTCCAGCAGGTAGCCGTCGGGCAGCTCGCTCTTGATCTGGGCCAGGGTCGGCTGGATCTGCTTGACCAGGGTCGCCGGCTGCTCCTTGTCGTAGATGTCGGCGCGCACGGTGACGGTGGGCAGGCGGTTGCGATGCCAGATGATGCCTTCCTCGAAGCCATACTCCAGGGTCGCCACCTGCGACAGGGCCACGCTCTGGCCGTTGTCGGTGGGCACCGCCAGGCTGCCGAGGTTACCCAGTTCACGCCGCTCCTCCGGGGTGCCGCGCAGAAGGATCTCGATCAGTTCGTTGTCCTCGCGGTACTGGCTGACGCTGCTGCCGGTCAGCGAGCTCTGCAAGAAGCTCGACAAGTGCGCAGTGCTCACCCCCAGCGCCCGCGCGCGGTCCTGGTCGATATCCAGGTAGACCGCCTTGCTCGGCTCCTCCCAGTCCAGGTGCACGTTGACCACATGGGGGTTTTCGCGCACCTTGGCCGCCACCTCGCGGGCCAGGGCGCGGACCTTCTCGATGTGCTCGCCGGTGACGCGGAACTGCACCGGATAGCCCACGGGCGGGCCGTTTTCCAGGCGCGTGACCCGCGAGCGCAGGTCGGGGAACTGCTGATCGAGGGTGCCGATCAGCCAGCTGCGCAGACGCTCACGGTCCTCCAGCGACTTGGCCAGCACCACGAACTGGGCAAAGCTCGCCGCCGGCAGTTGCTGGTCCAGCGGCAAGTAGAAGCGCGGCGAGCCGGTGCCAACGTAGGCGACATAGTTGGCGATACCGTCCTGCTGCTTGAGCAGCGCCTCCAGCTGCTTGACCCGTTCGGCGGTGTTGTTCAACGAGGCGCCTTCGGCCAGCTTCAGGTCGACCATCAGCTCCGGACGGCCGGAGGCCGGGAAGAACTGCTGCGGCACGAAACGGAACAGCAGGATGCTGCCGACGAACGCGGCGATGGTCAGGACGATCACCGTCTTGCGCCGCCGTACGCACCACTCCACCACCCGCCTGACACGCTGGTAGAACGGCGTGGCATATGGGTCGGGGGCATGCCCGTCGGCGCCATGGCGGGCTGCGTGAAGCTTGGCCAGGTCCGGCAGCAGGCGCTCGCCCAGGTAGGGCACGAACACTACTGCGGCGACCCAGGAGGTCAGCAGGGCGATGGTCACTACCTGGAAGATCGAGCGGGTGTACTCCCCCGTGCTCGAGGCCGCCGTGGCGATCGGCAGGAAACCGGCGGCAGTGATCAGGGTGCCGGTGAGCATCGGGAACGCGGTACTGGTCCAGGCGTAGCTCGCCGCCTTGAGCCGGTCGTAGCCCTGCTCCATCTTGATCGCCATCATCTCCACCGCGATGATCGCGTCGTCCACCAGCAGGCCCAGGGCCAGTACCAGCGCCCCCAGCGAGATCTTGTGCAGGCCGATGCCGAAGTAGTGCATGGCGGCAAAGGTCATGGCCAGTACCAGCGGAATCGCCAGCGCCACCACCAGGCCGGTACGCAGGCCCAGGGAGAAGAAACTCACCAGCAGGACGATCGCCAGGGCCTCGATCAGCACCTGCACGAACTCGCCGACCCCGGCCTTCACCGCCGCCGGCTGGTCGGACACCTTGCGCAGTTCCATGCCCGCCGGCAGGCTCTGCGCAAGGCGGGCGAACTCGGCCTCCAGGGCCTTGCCGAGCACCAGGATGTCACCGCCGTCCTTCATCGACACCGCCAGGCCGATGGCATCCTCGCCCATGAAGCGCATGCGCGGCGCGGGTGGGTCGTTGAAGCCGCGCTGCACGTCGGCGACGTCGCCGATACGGAAGGTGCGGTCACCCACGCGGATGGGGAACTGGCGAATCTGCTCGACGCTGTCGAAGCGCCCGCTGACCCGCAGTTGCAGGCGCTCGCTGGAGGTTTCGAAGAAGCCTGCGGTGCTCACCGCGTTCTGCTCGCTGAGCGCCTGCTGCACGGCGGCGAGCGGTACGCCCAAGGTAGCCAGCTTGACGTTGGAAAGCTCGATCCAGACCTTCTCGTCCTGCAGGCCGATCAGCTCGACCTTACCCACGTCCTTGACCCGCTGCAGCTGGATCTGGATACGGTCGGCGTAGTCCTTGAGCACCGCATAGTCGAAGCCGGCGCCGGTCAGGGCATAGATGTTGCCAAAGGTGGTGCCGAACTCGTCGTTGAAGAACGGCCCCTGCGCCTCGGGCGGCAGGGTATGCTTGATATCCGCGACTTTCTTGCGGATCTGGTACCACAGCTCGGGGATGTCCGCGGAATGCATCGAGTCGCGGGCCATGAAGGTGACCTGGGACTCACCAGGCCGCGAGAACGAGACGATCCGCTCGTACTCGCCGGTCTCCATCAGCTTCTTTTCGATGCGCTCGGTGACCTGGCGCGACACCTCCTCGGCGGTCGCCCCAGGCCACAGGGTACGGATGACCATGGCCTTGAAGGTAAAGGGTGGATCCTCGCTCTGCCCCAGCTTGGTGTAGGACATGGCGCCAATCGCCGCCAGCAGGATCATCAGGAACAACACGATCTGGCGATTGCGCAGCGCCCAGGCGGAAAGGTTGAAACCCATCGGGACTTACTCCTTGGCCGCCAGGTTCACTTCACGGTTGCTACGGTCCACAGGCCGCACCTGTTGCCCTTCGCGCAGTACATGACCACCCGCGGCGACCACCCAGTCGCCGGCCTGCAGCCCCTCGAGCACCGGCACGCTGTCGGCGCCATAGGCGCCCAGGCGCACCTGAGCACGCTCCAGGCGGTTGTCCTTGCCCACCTTCCAGACATAGGCCTGGCCAGCCTCGGCGGTCACCGCCGAGAGCGGCACCGCCAGCGGCGAGCGTTCGGCATGGTCGATGAACACCCGGGCGCTCTGGCCGAGCTCGGCCGGCGTGTCGTTGGAGGTGAAGGCGATGCGTGCGGCAAAGGTCCGCGAACGCGGGTCCGCCGCCGGGGAAAGCTCGCGAATGCGACCCTCGAAGCGTCGGTTCGGGTGCGACCACAGCTCCACGCTCACTACCTGGCCGACGGCGAAGCGGGCGAACTGCTGCTCGGGCAGGCCGATGGCCACTTCGCGCTCACCGTCGGCGGCAAGGGTGAACACGGTCTGCCCGGCGGCCACCACCTGGCCCACCTCGACCTGGCGCTTGGCGATCACCCCGGCCTGGGGCGCGCGCAGCACCGCGTACTCGGCCTGGTTGCCGGCCACTTCGAACTCGGCCTTGGCCTGCTTCAGCCGCGCCTGGCCGGCGCGGTAGAGGTTCTCGGCGTTGTCGAACTGGGAGCGGCTGACCATCTGCCGGTCCAGCAGTTTCTGGTAGCGGTCGCGCTCGGCGCGCACCAGCGCCAGGTTGGCCTCGGCCGCCGCCAGCTGGGCGCGGTTGGCCTCCAGTTGCAGGCGCACGTCCTGGGGATCGAGTTCGGCCAGCGGCTGCTCGGCCTTGACCCGCTGCCCCTCTTCCACCAGGCGCTTGCTGACCTTGCCGCCGATGCGGAACGCCAGTTCAGGCTCGAAGCGCGCGCGCACCTCGCCCGGATAACTGTCGGCCGAGGCCTGCGCCGGTTGCGGCTGGACCACTAGCGCTGGGCGCGGTGCGGCGGGTGGCGCGGCCTCCTGGCCGCAGGCGGAAAGCAGGAGCACGGCGGCTGCCGGCAGGGCGAGGGACAACGCACGACGCAACATGATGAATGACCTTTGGCAGAGGGCGCATCGAATATTTATACTGACGAGTATATTAAGTCAGCGAACCGGGTCGGGGAAGCGGGCGTGTCAGAGAAAATCCATATTAGCCTTGCGACGTATGCTGCAGCCGACGCCTTCACGACCCGGTAAGATGTGTCCCTTTCACACTGAATGCGGTCCCTCATGTCCAACGACGCACCCATCGGCCCAGGCCGGCCCAAGGACCTGGCCAAGCGCGAGGCCATCCTCGAAGCCGCCAAGCACCTGTTCCTCAGCCTTGGCTATGCCAACACCAGCATGGATGCGGTCGCTGCGGCGGCAGGTGTTTCAAAGCTCACCGTCTACAGCCATTTCACCGACAAGCAGACGCTGTTTGGCGCGGCGGTCATGTCCACCTGCCAGAACCAGTTGCCTGACTTGATGTTCGAGTATCCGGAAGGGGTGGCGGTGGAGGATGTGCTGCTGAACATTGCCCGGGGGTTCCAGGCGCTGATCAGCAGTGACGAGGCGGTCAAGCTGAGTCGCCTGATCTTTGCCCTCGGTAGCCAGGATCCGGGGTTTGGGCAGTATTTCTACGAGGCGGGGCCGAAGCGGGTGATGGCCGGGATGGCGGCGCTGCTGCATTGTGTCGACCAGCGGGGGTTGCTGCGGATCGACAACCCGTTGCGGGCGGCGGAGCATTTCTTCTGCCTGGTCAAGGGGGCGCCGGATTATCGGTTGTTGCTGGGGTGTGCGCAGGCGCTGAGTGGGGATGAGGCTGAGGCGCATGTGCGGGAGGCTGTTGGGGTTTTTGTTCGGGCTTTCAGGGGTTAGTTTAGGTTCGGGGTGATTGTTTTGATTTTTTTATGCGCATTCATTGGCGATGGTGACGCATAGTCACCTTTCCGCCCTTACGGCGGGTCCCTTTTTGAAGGATCAAAAAGGGACCAAAAAATCCTCGCTCCATCATCCGGCCCCTTCGCTTCGCTT
>NZ_JAZDCT010000015.1:0-126973 GCF_036324045.1 Pseudomonas carassii
CGATCAAAGTAACCCGCCGTAAGGGCGGAAAGGTGAATAAGCGTCGACATCGCAATTGAATGCGCATACAACCCTCAACACCAACACCAACACCAACACCAACACCAACACCAACACCAACACCAACACCAACACCTCAAACCTCAAACCTCAAACCTCAAACTTCAAACTTCAAACCTCAAAATAAATTTAAACGTCACACCACACATCTCACAAACTAACCCCCAAAACCCGCCGCACCGACTCCCCCCGCGCATCATCCACCGCACTGACCAAAGCAAAGTTGTACTCCCCATGGGACCAGTAACGCGCCTGCAGTTGCCCATCGATCCGCTGCCCACTGGGCATCCGCTCGAAGTGCTCGCCAGGCGAACGCAGAAACAGGCTGATACGCCGCCCCTGGCGGTCCTGAAACACCAACAACGCCGCCGGCCCCGCCTCGTTGCTCAACAGCCGCGCCCCGACCGGCTGCAGGCCATAGCCGGACAAATCCGGCAACTGACCGACACGGTTGAAGTGCCGCCCCAGCCAAGCCTGCAACCGCATCGGATCGCTGGCCTGAATATCCAGCGTATCCGCGTCGGCAAACAGCCGATGGGCCTCCACGGCGTCGGCCATGGGCAGCATGCCAGCGAACAACGTCGCCTCGCGCGCCTGCCAGCCGCCCAACCCGCCCAGGCTCACTGCCAGCAGCAACACCGCCGCCTGTGCCAGCCGCCATTGCCGGCGCTGGCGCAAACGCCGGCGCAAGGGCGCCAGATCCAGCGTCGGATCGCTGGGCTGCTCGCCGAAGCCCGCCAGGGCCGCCCGCAGACGCCGCGCATCGCCGCGCCAGGCCTCGATCCGCGCCGCCTCCTGCGGATTGGCCGACAGCCACGCCTCGACCTCGGCCCGGCGGGTCGGCTCCAGACGCTCGTCGACGTAGGCGTGCAACTCGTGCTCGGTGGGGATCAGGCGCGTCATTTGAGTCTCCGCAGGGCCGGGGGCGTGGGGTTGCCCTCGGTCAGTTCACGCAGGGCGGCGCGGGCACGCGACAGGCGCGACATCACCGTGCCGATGGGGATCCCTAGGGTGTCGGCCGCCTCCTTGTAGCTCAGGCCCTCGACGCTGACCAGCAGCAAGAGGGCGCGTTGCTCCGCCGACAGCCGGGCAAAGGCACGCAGGTCGGCCTGGGCCAGGACGATGCTTTCGATTTCGCCGCCGGCCGCTTCCTCGGCCTGGCCTCGACCGAACCAAGCCAGCCAGCGGGCGTGCAGGCGCTCGCGGCGCTTGCCGTCGAGAAACAGCCGGTAAAGGATGGTGAACAGCCAGGGCCGCAGACTGTCGGCATCGCGCTGCTGGCCACGGCGGCTCAGGGCGCGCTCGACCGTGGCCTGGACCAGGTCGTCGGCGCCGCCAGGCTCACGGGTCAGCCACAGGGCGAAGCGGCGCAGGCGTTGCAGCAGCTCGCGCCATTGTTGGTCGTCCAGATCGTGCATGGTCGGGTTCCGGGCCCCAATGGGCAGTCAGTGTAATGGGCAGACGGCCCGGCACAAAATCTATTCCCCCGGCGGGAATAAATCGTTCGCCCTTGCGTCGTACCGGCTCAATCCAACTGACCGGAGCGTCCCCATGACCCCTCCCCTGCATGGCCCCGCCAAGGTCCTGCGCCTGGCCATCATCGGCGGCACCCTCGCCGCCCTCGGCGCGGGCTTCGCCTATGCCGCCGGCTGGATCGGCACGCCAGGGCTGACCCCGCAGCGCATCATCGACACCTTCGAGGCCCAGGCCGGCCATTATCCCGGTTACCGGAAGAACCATGCCAAGGGCCTGTGCGTCAGCGGTTACTTCCAGGCCAGCGGCCAGGCCGCGGCGCTGTCCAGCGCCCGCGTCTTCAGCCAGGCCCGGGTGCCGGTGATCGGCCGTTTCGCCATCGGCGGCGCCAACCCGTTCGCCCCGGACACGGCCATACCGGTGCGCAGCCTGGCCATCCAGTTGAGCAGCGACGACGGCCAGGTCTGGCGCACCGGCATGAACAACCCGCCGGTGCTGGCGGTGAGCACGCCCGAGGGGTTCTACCAGCAGGTGCTGGCCGGGGCGCCCGACCCGGCCACCGGCAAACCGGACCCGGCGAAGCTGCAGGCGTTCTTCGCCAACCACCCGGAAAGCGCGGCGTTTCGCCAGTGGGCGGCCAACTACAAGCCCAGCGACAGCTTCGCCAGCACCGCCTACAACAGCATCAACGCTTTTCGCCTGATCGATGCCCAAGGTAACGTCCAGCCGGTACGCTGGGCCTTGGAGCCGCAAACACCCTTCGCCGCCCTGCCCGCCCAGGTCGATGACAAGCAGTTCCTCCAGCACGACCTGCAGCAACGCCTGGCCCGGGGCCCGCTGCGCTGGACCCTGCGCCTGACCCTGGCCGAGCCCGGCGACGCGGTGGACGACCCCGCCCGTCCCTGGCCCGCCGAACGCCGCAGCATCGACGCCGGCACCCTGGTGCTGGAACGGGTCGACGGCCCCGAGCAAGGTGCCTGCCGCGACCTTAACTTCGACCCGCTGATCCTGCCCCACGGCATCGAACCGTCCGCCGACCCGATCCTCGCCGCCCGCTCGGCCGCCTATTCCGTGTCGTTCAACCGCCGCAGCCACGAAGCGCTGAGCGAAGGAGCCCGCCCATGACCCTCACCACCTTCCACCCCCTGGCCCGCCTGCTGCACTGGCTGATGGCCGCGCTGATCCTGGTCATGCTATTCATCGGCGTGAACATGGTCGGCGACTTGTCGCCACGGCATCCGTTGCTGGTCGAGCTGCACAAGGCCACCGGCCTGGCCCTGCTGGTGCTGGTGGTCCTGCGCATCGCCCTGCGCCTGGGCCTGCCGCACCCCGCGCTGCCCCACGAGCTGCCCCGCCTGCAACGGCTGGCCGCCGGCGCCTCGCACCTGTTGCTGTACGCCCTGATGCTGGCCATGCCGCTGCTCGGCTGGGCCATGCTCTCGGCCGGTGGCTATCCGCGTCCCCTGCAATTACCCGCCATCGCACCCCACGACTTGCAGCTGTACGCCGTGCTGCGCCAGGCCCACGGCTGGGCTGGCTACCTGCTGTTCGCCACCGTGCTGGTACACCTCGGCGCGGCCTTGATGCATGCCCTGGTGCGCCGCGACGGCGTCTTGCGTAGCATGTGGCCAGGCCCGCTGCGCCGCAGTGAATGAGCACTGCCGGGGTCGACATATGTAAATAATTATTACTAACATTGGCGCTCATTTCGTCGAACTGCCCCGGACTGCCCTAATGAACGTCGCAAAGGACCCTGCCACTTTGACCCCGGCCAGCACTCTGGACTTGCGTCCACTGATGCTGGTGAACATGGCCTGCACCATGTCGATGATGGCCTTCGTCGCCCTGATCGGCCCCATCGCCCGCCTGCTGGGCATGGCCACCTGGCAGGCCGGGGCGGCGGTGACGGTGGCCGGCGTGGTCTGGGTGCTGTTGGCGCGGCCCTGGGGGCGCCTGGCCGACCGTTATGGCCGGCGTCGCGTGCTGCTGCTGGGCAGTGGCGGTTTCACCCTGGCCTATTGGGTGCTGTGCCTGTTCATCGACGGCGCATTGCGCTGGCTGCCGGGCGCGAGCGTGGCGTTCTTCGGGCTGATGCTGGCCCGTGGCCTGATTGGCGCCTTCTATGCCGCACTGCCGGTGGGCGGCAACGCGCTGATCGCCGACCATGTCGAGCCCCAGCGCCGGGCCCGGGCCATGGCCTCACTCGGTGCCGCCAATGCCGTCGGCCTGGTGGTCGGCCCGGCACTGGCCGCGCTGCTGTCGCGCTACAGCCTGAGCCTGCCGTTCTATGCGATGTCGCTGCTGCCGGCCACGGCGTTCGTGGTGCTGCTGTTCAAGCTCAAGCCACAGCCATTGGCACAAGTCCATGCGCCCAATCCGGTGCGCCTGTCCGATCCGCGCCTGCGCCGTCCGTTGCTGGTGGCCTTCAGCGCCATGCTGAGCATCACCGTGTCGCAGATCGCCGTCGGCTTCTTCGCCCTCGACCGCCTGCGCCTGGAGGCCGGGGACGCCGCCCAGGCCGCCGGCATCGCCCTGACCTGCGTGGGCGTGGCGCTGATGCTGGCGCAGGTGTTCCTGCGCAGGCTCGAATGGCCGCCGGCGAAAATGATCCGTGTCGGCGCCAGCATTTCCGGACTGGGCTTCGCCGCCGCCGCGCTGGCCACCCAAGCGCCCTGGCTGTGGGGCGCGTTCTTCGTCGCCGCATTCGGCATGGGCTTCGTTTTCCCGGCATTCTCCGCCCTGGCGGCCAACGCCATGCACGCCAGCGAACAGGGCGCCACAGCGGGTTCGATCGGCGCCGCCCAAGGCATGGGCGCGGTGATCGGGCCGCTGGCCGGCACCCTGGTCTACGCCCTCGACCCGCGCTTGCCGTTCCTCGCCGTCGGTGCCCTGCTGTTGCTGGTGGGGCTGTGGCCGG
The DNA here is from genome assembly GCF_036324045.1 of Pseudomonas carassii. NCBI lineage: Bacteria > Pseudomonadati > Pseudomonadota > Gammaproteobacteria > Pseudomonadales > Pseudomonadaceae > Pseudomonas > Pseudomonas carassii. Next base: position 4,451 of record NZ_JAZDCT010000015.1, read on the forward strand.
TGGCCACCGACCAGCGTCACTGAGACGCACAGCGCGCAAGCCTGCAGAGTGTGTTTTAATGCCTCGCCCATTATTTTTGACACCTCTGCAAACAAGGCGGCTATGGACACGGGGACACGACTCAAACTGGTGCGTGAACGCAACAACCTCTCCCAACGGGAACTGGCCCGCCGCAGCGGCCTGACCAACTCGACGATCTCGCAGATCGAGCAGAACCGGGTCAGCCCTTCGGTCAGTTCCCTCAAGAAGCTGCTCGAAGGGATCCCCATGTCCCTGGCGGAGTTCTTCAGTTTCGACGAGCCGGTGCGCGAGGAACGTTACGTTTTCCGTGGCGGCGAGCAACCCGACCTGGGCCGTAACGGCCTGCGCATGCTATTGGTTGGCGCCAGTGTCGAAGGCCGGCAGATGCGCATGCTGCGCGAGCTGTATGCGCCGGGTGCCGATTCCGGCGAGCCGATCGTCCACGCCGAAGGCGAGGAATGCGGCCTGGTTACCCGTGGCACCATGGAGCTGTGGGTCGATGGCCAGGTCAGCGTGCTCAACGCCGGCGATGGTTACTACATCCCCACCACCCTGCCCCACAGCTTCAAGAACATCGGCCCCGACGAGGCCGAGATCATCAGCGCCAATACCCCGGCGAACTTCTGATCCGGCAAAAGGGTTTCAGCGCCTGCGCGATCGAGCGCTGCAACCCTGACGACGTCAGGCCATGAAGCAATAGCACCCAAGGTTTTTGGAATCGCAGTCTGCAAGAACCTTGTTGTCCCTCATGCCCGCCTGACCAAAGCCTGCTCGACGAAATCCAGTCGGTCCTGGCCGAAGAACATCTGCCCGTCGACGAAGAACGTCGGCGCGCCGAACACGCCGCGTTCAACCGCCTCTTCGGTGGCTTTGCGCAAGGCGTCCTTGACCTCGGGCCGGCCGGCCAGCGCCTGGAACATCTCGCCATCGAAACCACCCGCAGCCAGGGTTTCACCCAACACCGCAGGGTCTCCCAGATTGCGCCCGTGTACGAACAGCCCTTCGAACAGCACCTTCAACAGCACCTCGAACCGCTCTTCGGCAAACAACTGAACGCCGATCAGCCCACGCATCAGGTTCAGGGTATTGACCGGAAACCCTGGCGGCAGGGTCAGGGGCACGCCATAGCGATCGGCATAGCGCTTGAGGTCGATGCGCATATAGCGCCCCTTGGCCGGCACCATGACCGGCGAGGCGTTGCCGGTGGCCTGGAACACCCCGCCCAACAGGATCGGCTTGTACACCAACCGCGCCCCGTGACGCGCACACAGGGCGGGTAGCTGGGTCGAGGCCAGGTAAGTGGCCGGGCTGCCCAGGTCCAGGAAGAACTCGACGGTCTTGCTCATGATTCGTTCCTTGTATGAGGGTGGGACTTACCAGCGCTCTATCCACGGGCGCAGGTCAAGTTCGAAGGTCCAGGCATCCCGTGGCTGGGCGTGCAGGAACCAGTAGCTGTCAGCGATGTGCGCAGGATCGAGGATGCCGTCCTGGTCCTTGAGCGCATAGCGTTCGGGGAAGCTGTCGCGGATGAACGCGGTGTCGATGGCGCCGTCGACCACCACATGGGCGACATGGATGTTCCGCGGCCCAAGCTCCCGCGCCATGCTCTGGGCCAGGGCGCGCAGGCCGTGCTTGGCCCCGGCGAAGGCGGCGAAACCGGCCGCGCCGCGGGTGCCGGCGGTAGCGCCGGTAAAGAGAATAGTGCCGCGCTCGCGGGTCACCATGCGCCGTGCGACCGCCTGGGCGGTGAGAAAGCCGGCGAAGCAGGCCATCTCCCAGATCTTGAAGTACTTGCGCGGGGTTTCCTCGAGGATACTGCACGGGACATTGGCGCCGATATTGAAGACAAAGGCCTCGATCGGGCCGATATCGCGCTCGATGGTCTCGACCAGCTCGGCCACCTCCTCTTCCTTGCGCGCATCCGACCCGAAGCCATGAGCCTGACCGCCCGCGGCGCGGATCTCGTCGACCAGCGGCTGCAGCTTGTCCGCCTGGCGCCGGGTGACACAGGCGACATACCCCTCGCGGGCGAAACGCTTGGCGATCTCGCCACCGGTGGCGTCGCCCGCGCCGATCACCAGTACGACCTTTTGTTGTTCTGCCATGGACCGCTCCATCGATGAATGATCGTTTAGTAAACGAACGCTATGCTACGATCAGCTTATCGTCAAGCCCGCGCCAAGAGGTTCCGCGCATGCGCTACAGCACCGACCACAAGCAACAGACCCGCGAGAAGCTGCTGGCCAGCAGCGGCGCCCTGGCAAAACGCGGGGGTTTCGCCGCCACTGGCGTAGCCGGACTGATGAAGGCCATCGGCCTGACCGGCGGCGCCTTCTACAACCATTTCCCGTCCAAGGACGACCTGTTCAGCGAGATCGTCCGCCGCGAACTGGCCAACAGCCCGTTGGCGCGCTTGGTCGAGCGTGGCGCAGACCGCCCCCGGCTCAGGCGCCTGCTCGAGCAGTACCTGAGCCTGGCCCACCTGCACAATGCCGAAGACGGCTGCCCACTGCCGCCATTGGGCGTGGAGATCGCCCGCGCCGAGCGACCAGTGCGCGAACAGGCCGAGCACTGGCTGGTGGCACTGCACCAGGCGTGGAGCGAGACCCTCGACGACCCCGAGCTGGCCTGGGCCCTGCTCAGTCAGTGCGTCGGCGCGCTGGTGGTGGGCCGCATGCTGGCCAGCGAGCCGGTGCAGACGCAAGTGCTGGACGCCAGCCGTAAACTGCTCGGACGGGTCTTCGATGAGGCTCGCTAGTACCCTGCTCGGACTGCTGCTGGCCCTGCCCGCCTTCGCCCAGGAACGTTGCCCGGCCGGGCAATACCAGGTATGCCTGGTGGTGTGTTTCTGCGCGCCCATCGACCCCAACCAGGGCGGCCAGGTGCTGCAGGATGTCGAGCGCATGGCCACCGGCAGCCTGGTGTTCGCCCTGCGCCAGGCTCGCGACGAGGCCACCGCCAGCGGCAGCCAGCCGATTCCCTTGCATATCCGCGCCCAGCTCGAACCCTGGTATGACTTCGCCGTGCTTGACGCGGCGCGCTACCGGGTGGGCGATGAACAGCAGATCAGCGCCGCCAATGCATTGCTGCAGAACCCGGACGTCAACGCGGTGACCCTGATCGACACCATCATCTTCCGCCGCAGCGCCGATGCCGAGGACAACGTGGCGCTGTGGGCCCATGAACTCAAGCATGTGCAGCAGTACCAGGAACTGGGGGTGGAGGAATTCGCCCGGCGTTATACCCGTGATTACCAGGCGCTGGAGGGGCCGGCGTACGAGATCGAGGCGAAAGTGGCCAAGGCGTTGCGCGAAAAGGCATCCGGCGGGCCACGCTGACTGCCGAATTACACCGTCCCTTTGTAGATGCCTTGAAATCATGCGTCCGGATCGATGACGGCACCCGACATATCATTGCGCGTGATAATAACCTTCGCTCCGTTTGATTCGTGCGCCGCGCGCAAGACACTCACACTCCGCCCACTACTAATACATTGGCGGAGTTCTCCATGGATCACTCACTCAAACCCTTGCGCTTCCCCCTCGCTGCCCTGGCAGTGGTGGTGCTCAGCGCTTGCGGTCGCACCCCCGACGCCGTGCAGGCTCCCGCCGCGCCCAAGGTCAGCGTAGCCAAGGTGATCGAGCAGCCGATCAACGAATGGGACGAGTTCACCGGCCGCCTCGAAGCGCCGGAAACCGTCGAAGTGCGGCCACGGGTATCCGGCCAGATCGACCTGGTCGGCTTCACCGAAGGCGCCCAGGTCAAGAAAGGCGACCTGCTGTTCCAGATCGACCCACGCCCGTTCCAGGCTGAAGTCCGCCGCCTCGAAGCCCAACTGCAACAAGCCAAGGCCACCGCCATCCGCAGCGCCAACGAAGCCCGTCGCGGCGAGCGCCTGCGCGACAGCAACGCGATTTCCGCGGAACTGGCCGAATCGCGCAGCAGCGCCGCCGCCGAGGCCCGCGCCGGGGTCGATGCGATCCAGGCCCAGCTCGACCTGGCCCGCCTGAACCTGAGCTTCACCCGCGTCACCGCGCCGATCAGCGGCCGCGTCAGCCGCGCCCAGTTCACCGCCGGCAACATCGTCACTGCCGATGTCACCCCGCTGACCAGCGTGGTCTCCACCGACAAGGTCTACGCCTACTTCGACGCCGACGAACGCGTGTACCTCAAGTACAGCCAGCTTGCCCGCGACGGCCAGCGTGGCCAGAGCACCCCGGTGTACCTGGGCCTGACCAACGAGACCGGCAACCCGCACCTGGGCCAGATGAACTTCGTCGACAACCAGGTCAACCCGCGCACCGGCACCATCCGTGGCCGCGCCGTGTTCGACAACCGCGACGGCCAGTTCACCCCCGGCCTGTACGCACGCCTGAAGCTGGTCGGCAGCGCCCAGTACGATGCCGTGCTGATCAACGACGAAGCGGTCGGCACCGACCTTGGCAAGAAGTTCGTGCTGGTCATGGACAAGGACAACAAGGCCGCCTATCGCGCCGTGGAACTGGGGCCCAAGCTCGAAGGCCTGCGCATCGTGCGCAGCGGCCTGGCCAAGGACGACCGCATCGTGGTCAAGGGCCTGCAGCGCGTGCGCCCGGGTTCGCCGGTCACGCCTGAGGAAACGCCGATGGCCAGCGAGCAGACCCTCGCCGCCCTCGCCCAGCAGCGCCAGGCCCTGGAGGCCAGCAACCCGGCGCCGAAGGTTGCCGGCGCCAATGTCAAAGTCGCCAGCGCCCAAGCGCCGCGCGGTTAAGGGACAACACCGATGAACTTTTCGAAATTCTTCATTACCCGGCCGATCTTCGCCGCGGTGCTGTCGCTGGTACTGCTGATCGCGGGCTCGATCTCGCTGTTCCAGCTGCCGATCAGCGAATACCCCGAAGTGGTGCCGCCCACCGTGGTGGTGCGCGCCAACTTCCCCGGCGCCAACCCCAAGGTGATCGGCGAAACCGTCGCCGCGCCGCTGGAGCAGGCCATCACCGGTGTCGAGAACATGCTGTACATGTCCTCGCAATCCACCGCCGACGGCAAGCTGACCCTGACCATCACCTTCGCCCTCGGTACCGACCTGGACAACGCCCAGGTGCAGGTGCAGAACCGCGTGACCCGCACCCAGCCCAAGCTGCCGGAGGAAGTCACCCGTATCGGCATCACCGTCGACAAGGCCTCGCCCGACCTGACCATGGTCGTGCACCTGACCTCGCCGGACAACCGCTACGACATGCTCTACCTGTCCAACTACGCCATCCTCAACATCAAGGATGAGCTGGCACGCCTGGGTGGCGTCGGTGACGTGCAGCTGTTCGGCATGGGCGACTACTCGCTGCGGGTGTGGCTCGACCCGAACAAGACCGCTTCGCGCAACCTGACCGCCAGCGACGTGGTGGCGGCCATTCGCGAGCAGAACCGCCAGGTCGCCGCCGGCCAGCTGGGCGCCCCGCCCGCCCCGGGTTCGACCAGCTTCCAGCTGTCGATCAACACCCAGGGCCGCCTGGTCAACGAGGAAGAGTTCGAGAACATCATCATCCGTGCCGGCGCCAACGGCGAGATCACCCGCCTGAAGGACATCGCCCGGGTCGAGCTCGGCTCCAGCCAGTACGCCCTGCGTTCGCTGCTGAACAACCAGCCAGCGGTGGCCATCCCGATCTTCCAGCGCCCGGGCTCCAACGCCATCGAGATCTCCGACGAAGTGCGGGCGAAGATGGCCGAGCTGAAGAAGGACTTCCCGGAAGGCATGGACTACAGCATCGTCTATGACCCGACCGTGTTCGTCCGTGGCTCCATCGAAGCGGTGGTGCACACCCTGTTCGAAGCGCTGATCCTGGTCGTGCTGGTGGTGATCCTGTTCCTGCAGACCTGGCGCGCCTCGATCATCCCGCTGATGGCCGTGCCGGTCTCGCTGATCGGCACCTTCGCGGTGATGCACCTGTTCGGCTTCTCGCTCAACGCGCTGTCGCTGTTCGGCCTGGTGCTGGCCATCGGTATCGTGGTGGACGACGCCATCGTCGTGGTGGAGAACGTCGAGCGTAACATCGGTCTTGGCCTGAAACCGCTGGAAGCGACGCAGAAGGCCATGAGCGAAGTGACCGGGCCGATCATCGCCACCGCCCTGGTGCTGTGCGCCGTGTTCGTGCCCGCCGCGTTCATCTCGGGGCTTACCGGCCAGTTCTACAAGCAGTTCGCACTGACCATCGCCATCTCCACCGTGATCTCGGCGTTCAACTCGCTGACCCTGTCGCCGGCCCTGGCCGCCGTGCTGCTCAAGGACCACCATGCGCCCAAGGACCGCTTCTCGCGGTTCCTCGAGAAGCTGCTGGGCAGCTGGCTGTTCGCGCCGTTCAACCGCTTCTTCGACCGCGCCAGCCATGGCTATGTCGGCGGCGTGCGCCGGGTCATCCGCTCCAGCGGCATCGCCCTGTTCGTCTATGCAGGCCTCATGGGGCTGACCTACCTGGGCTTCTCGTCCACCCCGACCGGCTTCGTCCCGGCCCAGGACAAGCAGTACCTGGTGGCCTTCGCCCAGCTGCCTGACGCCGCCAGCCTCGACCGTACGGAGGCGGTGATCAAGAAGATGAGCGAGATCGCCCTCAAGCAACCGGGCGTTGCCGATTCGGTGGCCTTCCCGGGCCTGTCGATCAACGGCTTCACCAACAGCCCGAACAGCGGCATCGTGTTCACCCCGCTCAAGCCGTTCGACGAGCGCAAGGACCCGAGCCAGTCGGCGGCGGCCATCGCGGCAGCCCTGAACGCCCAGTTCGCCGATATCCAGGACGCCTACATCGCGATCTTCCCGCCTCCGCCGGTCCAAGGCCTGGGCACCATCGGCGGCTTCCGCCTGCAGATCGAGGACCGCGGCAACCTGGGCTACGAAGCGCTGTACAAAGAGACCCAGAACATCATCGCCAAGAGCCACAACGTGCCGGAACTGGCGGGCCTGTTCACCAGCTACCAGGTCAACGTGCCACAGGTCGATGCCGCCATCGACCGGGAAAAGGCCAAGACCCACGGCGTGGCGATCAATGACATCTTCGACACCCTGCAGGTCTACCTGGGCTCGCTGTACACCAACGACTTCAACCGCTTTGGCCGCACTTACCAGGTCAACGTCCAGGCCGAGCAGCAGTTCCGCCTCGACGCCGAGCAGATCGGCCAGCTAAAGGTGCGCAACAACCTGGGCGAGATGATCCCGCTGGCGACCTTCCTCAAGGTCAGCGACACCTCCGGGCCTGACCGTGTCATGCACTACAACGGCTTCATCACTGCCGAAATCAACGGTGCCGCAGCCCCCGGCTACAGCTCCGGCCAGGCCGAAGCTGCGATCGAGAAGCTGCTCAAGGAGGAACTGCCCAACGGCATGACCTTCGAGTGGACCGACCTGACCTACCAGCAGATCCTCTCGGGCAACACCGCGCTGTTCGTATTCCCGCTCTGCGTGCTGCTGGCCTTCCTGGTGCTGGCCGCCCAGTACGAGAGCTGGAGCCTGCCGCTGGCGGTGATCCTGATCGTGCCGATGACCCTGCTGTCGGCCATCACCGGGGTGATTGTCTCCGGTGGCGACAACAACATCTTCACCCAGATCGGCTTGATCGTACTGGTGGGCCTGGCGTGCAAGAACGCGATCCTGATCGTCGAGTTCGCCAAGGATGAACAGGCCAAGGGCCTCGACCCGCTGGCCGCCGTGCTGGAAGCCTGCCGCCTGCGTCTGCGGCCGATCCTGATGACCTCGATCGCGTTCATCATGGGCGTGGTGCCGCTGGTGTTCTCCTCCGGCGCCGGCGCGGAAATGCGTCACGCCATGGGTGTGGCGGTGTTCTCGGGGATGATCGGGGTGACCGTGTTCGGCCTGTTCCTGACCCCGGTGTTCTTCTTCCTGATCCGCCGTTTCGTCGAGCGTCGCCAGGCCCGCAAGGCCGAGCACGCCGTCGCGCTGGAGAACCACGCATGAAGTTGCTCAAACCCCTGACCCCGAGCCTGCTGGCACTGGCCCTGGCGGCCTGCGCCGTGGGCCCGGACTACAAGGCCCCGCTCACTGAACCGGCGAAGCTCGACAGCAGCCTGCAAGCCAAGGCCTTCGACCGCAGCCGCTTCGAGAGCGTGTGGTGGAAGCAGTTCGACGACCCGGTGCTCAACCAACTGGTGCAAGCGTCGCTGGACGGCAACCGCGACCTGCGCGTGGCCTTCGCCCGCCTGAAGGCGGCACGGGCGATCCGCGAGGACGCTTCCAACGACCAGCTGCCAGTGGTCACCAGCCGCGCCAGCAGCGACCTGGGCAAGGGCCAGGTGCCCGGCCAGACCGAGCGCCGGGTCAACAGCGAGCGCTATGACCTGGGCCTGGACATGGCCTGGGAGCTCGACCTGTTCGGCCGCATCCAGCGCCAGATCGAAGCCAGCGAAGCGCAGGAAGCGGCCGCCGAGGCCGACCTGCAGCAGCTGCAGGTCAGCCTGATCGCCGAGCTGGTCGACGCCTACGGCCAGTTGCGCGGCGCCCAGCTGCGCGAGCAGATCGCCGTGGCCAACCTCAAGACCCAGCAGCAGTCGCGGGACATCACCGTGACCCTGCGCGACACCGGGGTCGGCAATGAGCTCGACGTGGTCCGCGCCGACGCCCGCCTGGCGGGTGTCGAAGCCACCGTGCCGCAGTTGCAGGCCGAACAGGTGCGGGCGAAGAACCGCATCGCCACCCTGCTCGGCCAACGGCCGGACGGGATGACCGTGGACCTCTCGCCCAAGGCCCTGCCGGCCATCGCCAAGGCCTTGCCGGTGGGCGACCCCGGCGAGCTGCTGCGCCGCCGCCCAGACATCCGCAGCGCCGAGCGCCAGCTGGCCGCGGCCACGGCCAACGTCGGCGTGGCCACCGCCGACCTGTTCCCACGGGTCAGCCTCAGCGGCTTCCTCGGTTTCACCGCCGCGCGCGGTTCGCAGATCGGCTCCTCGGCGGCCAACGCCTGGGCGCTGGGCCCGAGCATTACCTGGGCGGCCTTCGACCTGGGCAGCGTGCGCGCCCGCCTGCGCGGGGCCAAGGCCGATGCCGAAGGCGCCCTGGCCAACTACGAACAGCAGGTGCTGCTGGCCCTGGAGGAATCCTCCAACGCCTTCAGTGACTACGGTAAGCGCCAGCAGCGCCTGCTGGCGCTGATGCGCCAGAGCGACGCCAGCCGCAAGGCGGCGGAACTGGCCTCGGTGCGCTACCGCGAAGGTACGGTGGACTACCTGGTGCTGCTCGACGCCGAGCGCGAGCGCCTGAGCGCCGAAGACGCCCAGGCCCAGGGCGAGGTCGAGCTGTACAGCGGCATCGTCGCGATCTACAAGGCGCTCGGCGGCGGCTGGCAACCCGACGTGGTGGCCAGCTCGCGCTGACCGTCCCCTGATGTGAAGACTCCTTTGGTTGGTTCCTCCCCCAACCGTTTGCCCCGATGGCCTTGGTCTTCGGGGCTTTTTTATCCCATTCCGAAGGCCCTACGCCCCCCTGTGTAGGAGCGGCCTTGTGCCGCGAAAGGGCTGCGTAGCAGCCCCGGGTTTGAGCATGGCGCAAAGATCGCCGGGGCCGCATTGCGGCCCTTTCGCGGTACAAGGCCGCTCCTACAGAGGGGCGTGCAGCGCATCAACAGGCAACCTCCCTGGCCCGCGCGATCGCCGCCTGAATAGCCCCCCGCGCCTGGGGGCTGTTCTTCCAGCAACTGCTGCCCACCAGCCCGGCCGCCTCGCTGACGATCTGCAGGGCATCGGCCCCGGCCAGTCGCGCCAGCGAGTCATAACCCAACTGCTCGAGCCGCTGCACCACGGTCGGCCCCACGCCCTTGACCGCCAGCAATACCGCCCGCTCATCCGCGCTGAACGCCATCTTCACCTCCCTGTGCCGTCATGGCTTTGCAAGTCCCGCGAATAATGGCATATATCGTGATCTGCCCGCCCACCTGCCCAGGAGACTTCCCATGCTCGGCGTGACCGACTACGGCGCTTTCGTGATTGCGTTCCTCATCCTCCTGGCGATCCCCGGCCCCGGCAACTTCGCCCTGATCACCGCCACCGGCAAGGGCGGCATCAAGGGCGGGCTGGCCGCCACCTTCGGGGTGATCCTCGGCGACCAGGTGCTGATGTGGCTGGCGGTGGCCGGTGTCGCCACCCTGCTGGCCGCCTACCCCGCCGCCTTCCATGTGGTGCAGTGGGCCGGCGCCGCCTACCTGGCCTGGCTCGGCCTGCGCATGGTGCTGAGCAAGCCCGGCGGCGCGCCGCGCGACAGCGGCATGGCCAGCGGCCGCTACCTGCGCCAGACCATGATGATCACCCTGCTCAACCCCAAGGCGATCATGTTCTACATGGCGTTCTTCCCGCTGTTCATCGACCCGGTGCGCCACCAGGGCGTGGTGACCTTCGCCTTCATGGCGCTGACCGTGGCCGGCCTGACCCTGCTCTACGGCCTGGTGGCGGTGCTGCTCACCCACCGCCTGGCCGAGCGCATGCGCGCCAGCCCGCGCATCGCCAACCTGCTCGAACGCCTGGCCGGCGCCTGCCTGGTGGGCTTCGGCATCAAGCTGGCGGCGATGCGCTGAGGCTCAGGCGTCGCGCAACAGGTCGTGGGCGTCGAGCAGGCGGAAGGCCACCTGCGGATTGCGCTCAAGCCCCCGGCGGATGGCGGCGGGGATCGACTGCCGGGTCTTGCGGCACAGGCCCGGCTGCGCTTCCAACTCGATGACGATGCCGCGCATGGTGCGCACTTCGTTGAAGCCCGGGGCGATATGCACGCGGATGCCCAGTTGCTCGTAGAGGCGTGACTGCAGGCGCTGCAGGTCCTCCAGATCCTTCAGGTTTTCCAGGCGTTCGACCAAGCGCTTCTCCTCCTCGCGGGTGAGCAGCAGGATGCGTCGCTCGGGGCCGTCGGCCAGGCGTTCGCGGCCGCAGTCGCAGGCGCCCGGTGGACAAGGATGGCGTTGGGGAGGCAGGTTGGTCATGGGGCAAGGATAGTCGCTACTCGACGACTGCAGGAAGAGGCCGCGACCTGTCCAGACTATCCTCCCGCCAGCAGACTCCGGTCGAACATGAACGCCCCGTTCCCCTGCGGGGTATGCCGGTACAGTTGCTGTGGCCGTCCCAGCCTGGGCTGGTTCTTCTCTCCGGTGTCCTGCACCCAGCCTTCGCTCTTCATGCGCTCCAGGCGTTTGCGCAGTGAGGTGTTGTTGACCGGCTGCCCCAGGCACGCCTGCGCGGCGGACAGGGCGTCCAGCACGGTGAACCGCTCGGGTGCCAGGTACAACGGCAGGTTGGTGTACACCGCCTTGGCCGCCAGCCGTTCGTAGGCGCGCTCGACCAGCAGGCGATGGTCGAACGGCAATGGTGGTTCATTATCCAGGACGCCTTGCAGATCGAGGAAGGCAATCTGCGGATCTTCCACCACGACCGCTGGATCGAGCAACGCCAGGTAGTAGGTGCTCAAGGTCCATCCTCTCGGATCACGGGACCCATTGCCCTCGGTGCCGACCTGCTCCAGGTGTCGCGGGTACACCTTGGCCTTTTCCGCAAGGGCCCGGCAGGCAGCGGCATCCAGGTTGCTGTCCGCAGTACTGCCGTTGACGATGACGCCCGGCAAGGCCCATTGCCCCTTGTAGGGTAAGCGTTGGCGCTGGTGCAGCAGGACCTGCAGGCGCTGGCTTTCAGGCGTCAGGCGCAGGGCGACGATATCCACGCTGGCCAGAACTTCTGCGCTGCTCAAGATGGCACCCCATTTTCAAATACGAGAATATTCCACCAGGGCAATTAAGTTGGTCAAGCATAAATTTTCCTGGAGGATATTGCTTGACACACTTAATGCACCAGGTGAAATATATAGCCACTCAAGCGAGAGGAGGCCCCAAATGAACATTGCCAGCTTCGACGTCGACGCGCAGAACGGCTTCACCACCAACGCTCCCCAAGAGCTGCCCGTTCCTGGCGGCCACCTGATCGCCCCCGAGCTCAACGCCATGGCCCGACGCGCCTCGCTGCGCCTGGGCAGCAAGGACGCCCACCCGGCCAACGCTGCCTGGGTGGTCGCCGAGCCGGGTCAAATGCTGCAAGCCCTGGACATGGCCAATGCCGACCTGACCTGGGTCAGCCACTGCGTCCCCGGCACGCCGGGCTTCGAGCTGCTGCCCGGCCTGCCCGCCCCCATCGACTATGACTACTTCGTCTGGAAAGGCGTGGAACCCGACCTGCACCCCTACGGCGCCTGCTACCACGACCTGGCCGAGCGCCGCTCCACCGGCGTCATCGAGTACCTCAAGGTGCAACAGGTACAGGCGATCATCGTCGGCGGCCTGGCACTGGACTACTGCGTGCGCACCACTGCCCTGCAACTGCGCCGCGCCGGCTTCGAGGTGCTGCTGTACCTGCCGGCCTGCCGTGCCCTGAGCGCCAAGGGTGCACAGGCTGCCTGCAACGAGATGACCAGCGCCGGCATCCACGTGTGCGCCGACGAACAGGCCCTCGATACCCGGCTTGACCAACTCAAGGAGGCCCGCCCATGAGCGACAGCGTCTTTGGTACACGGATCATCCAGAACCTGCTGGATACCGATTTCTACAAGATCACCATGATGCAGGCGGTGCTGCACAACTACCCCAACGCCGAGGTGGAATGGGAGTTTCGCTGCCGCAACGACGAGGGCCTGGCGCCCTACCTCGCCGAGATCCGCTACCAGATCGAGCAGTTGGCCGATGTATCGATCACCCATGACCAATTGGCCTACCTGGAGAAGATATCGTTCATCAAGCCGGACTTCATCCGCTTCCTCAGCCTGTTCCGCTTCAACCTGCGCTATGTGCAGGTCGGCCTGGACGATGCCGGGCAGCTGGCGATCCGCATACGCGGCCCATGGTTGCACGTGATCCTGTTCGAGATCCCGCTGCTGGCGATCATCAGCGAAGTACGCAACCGCTACCGCTATCGCGAGGTGCTGATCGAACAGGTCGGCGAGCGCCTGTACCAGAAACTCGACTGGCTCAGGGCCGAAGCCAGCGACGACGAACTGGCCGGTCTGCAACTGGCCGACTTCGGTACCCGCCGGCGACTCTCCTATCGGGTACAGGAAGAGGTGGTGCATATCCTCAAGCGCGACTTCCCCGGGCGTTTCGTCGGCACCAGCAACGTGCACCTGGCCCGCGAGTACCAGATCAAGCCCATCGGTACGATGGCCCACGAATGGTTCATGGCCCACCAGCAGCTCGGTCCGCGCCTGGTCGACAGCCAAGCCGCCGCACTGGAATGCTGGGTACGTGAATACCGTGGACAGCTGGGCATCGCCCTGACCGACTGCATCGGCATGGATGCGTTCATGCACGACTTCGACCTGTACTTCGCCAAGCTCTTCGACGGCCTGCGCCATGACTCGGGCGATCCGCTGGCCTGGGCCGAGAAGGCCATTGCCCATTACCAGCGGCTGGGTATCGATCCGCGTGGCAAGACGCTGATCTTTTCCGATGGGCTGGATTTCCAGAAGATGCTTGAGCTGTACCGTGCGTTGAATGACAGGATCCATGTCAGCTTCGGCATTGGCACCAACCTCACCTGCGATATCCCCGGGGTAAAGCCGATGAACATGGTGATCAAGATGACCGCCTGCAACGGCGCGCCGGTGGCGAAGATCTCGGACAGCCCGGGCAAGACCCAGTGTCGGGACGAGAATTTCGTGGCTTATCTGCGGCATGTGTTCAAGGTGAGGTGACATTCGTGGCAGCGGGCTTGACCCGCGATGCCTTACCGGCCCTGATCGCGGGGCAAGCCCGCTCCCATAAAGCCCCCTCCTACCAAGGCCACTCCCACGATCGCCAGCCAGGCTTTTTCACCCGCCCCCTCGTTGCCACGCACATTTGCTTGTATGGTGTTGTCCAAGAAGGATGTTTTACCCGCACAGGAAAGACCAGATGCCCCAACGCAATGTCATCAACGCCTCCGTCAGCCCCAAGGGCAGCCTGGAGACGCTGTCGCAACGTGAAGTCCAGCAACTGAGCGAAGTCGGTACCGGCAGCCTCTACACCCTGTTCCGCCAGTGCGCCCTGGCCATCCTCAACACCGGCGCCCATGTCGACAACGCCAAGACCATCCTCGAGGCCTACAAGGACTTCGAAGTACGCATCCACCAGCAGGACCGCGGCGTGCGCCTGGAACTGCTCAACGCCCCGGCCGACGCCTTCGTCGACGGCGAGATGATCGCCAGCACCCGCGAGATGCTGTTCAGCGCCCTGCGCGACATCGTCTACACCGAGAGCGAGCTGGCCAGCCAGCGCATCGACCTCGAGAGTTCCCAGGGCCTCACCGACTACGTCTTCCACCTGCTGCGCAACGCCCGCACCCTGCGCCCGGGCGTCGAGCCGAAGATGGTGGTGTGCTGGGGCGGGCACTCGATCAGCAGCGAGGAATACCAGTACACCAAGAAGGTCGGCCACGAGCTGGGCCTGCGCAAGCTGGATGTCTGCACCGGCTGCGGCCCGGGCGTGATGAAGGGCCCGATGAAGGGCGCCACCATCGCCCACGCCAAGCAACGCATGCACGGCAGCCGCTACCTGGGCCTGACCGAACCGGGCATCATCGCCGCCGAGGCGCCCAACCCGATCGTCAACGAACTGGTGATCCTGCCGGACATCGAGAAGCGCCTGGAAGCCTTCGTCCGCGTCGGCCACGGCATCATCATCTTCCCCGGCGGCGCCGGCACCGCCGAGGAGTTCCTGTACCTGCTCGGCATTCTCATGCACCCGGACAACCAGGACCTGCCGTTCCCGGTCGTGCTCACCGGGCCACGCAGCGCCGAAGCCTTCCTGCAGCAGTTGCACGCCTTCGTCGGCGCCACCCTCGGCGAGGCCGCCCAGCGTCACTACCAGATCATCATCGACGATCCGGCCGAAGTGGCCCGGCAGATGGTCGAGGGGCTCAAGGCGGTCAAGCAGTTCCGCCGCGAGCGCAACGACGCGTTCCACTTCAACTGGCTGCTGAAGATCGACGAGGGCTTCCAACACCCGTTCGACCCGACCCACGAGAACATGGCCAACCTGGCCCTGCGCCGCGAACTGCCGCCCCATGAACTGGCGGCCAACCTGCGCCGGGCGTTCTCCGGGATCGTCGCCGGCAACGTCAAGGACAAGGGTATTCGCCTGATCGAGGAGCATGGGCCGTATCAGATCCGCGGCGACGCGGCGATCCTCGACCCGCTCGGACGCCTGCTGCAGGCGTTCGTCGACCAGCACCGCATGAAGCTGCCCGGTGGGGCGGCGTATGTGCCGTGCTATGAGGTGGTGGCCTGAGGCTTGCTTCCCCTGTGGGAGCGGCTTGCCCCGCTCCCACAGGGGGCTATTGCCAGCAACATTCTGCAGACATTTCCTACCGCAGGCAGTGAACCTGCCTACAAAAAAACGGTCTTTCGCTGACGGTCAATCCACCCGACCGGATCGCCGGCCCAGTCATCGGGCCTTCATTCGTCCTGTTTCAGCGAAGACCAGCATGCCAGACATCCAGCCCGTTTCCCCTGCCCTCACCGCCCTGCGCGGTGGCCTGATCGCCGCCCTGATCACCCTTGCTATGCCGGCCCACGCCGAAGAACCGGCCAGCGATGCGCGCTGGGTCAGCGACAGCCTGAGCACCTACGTGCGCAGCGGCCCCACCGATGGCCACCGCATCGTCGGCACGCTCAAGTCCGGACAGAAGGTCAGCCTGGTGACCAGCCAGGGCAACTACAGCCAGGTGCGCGGGCAGAACGGCGACCTGGTGTGGATCCTCAGCAACGACCTGCAGGGCGTACCCGGCCAGAACGAGCGCCTGCCGCAGCTCGACGCCCAGGTGGCCGAACTGTCCGGCCAGTTGAAGAGCATCGACGACAGCTGGAAGAACCGCGTGCAGGGCATGCAGGAGACCCTCGACTCGCGCAAGGCGCTGATCGACGAGCTGGAAAGCCGCAACAAGGCGCTCAACGAGCAACTGGCGCAGAGCCAGTCGACCCTGCGCGACACCCAGGCGCGCCTGGGTGACGAGAACAAGCAGGTGATGATGCGCTACATGGTCTACGGCGGCAGCATTGCCGGGGCCGGGCTGCTGGCGGGGTTGATCCTGCCGGCGCTGACCCGCGGCCGTAAACGCAACGACCGCTGGTTCTGAGTGAGGGGCCAGGGGCAAGGGCGTGTAGACCCGCTGCCCCCGGCCACTGCTCAGGGCTCCTGGATACCCGTGGTATCGCCGATCAACGACTCGGCCTTCAGTACCGGCGGCGCCTGCTTGCGCAGTTGCGCCACCTGCCCCGCCTTCACCGCCGGTGCCTGGTTGCCCCAGCTGCCGCGGATGAAGTTGACCACATCGGCCACCTGCTGGTCCGACAGGCGCCAGCCGAAGCCCGGCATGCTGAAGGTCGAGGGCGCCGTCGCCGTGGCCGGCAGGGTCGCGCCCTCCAGCACGATATGGATCAACGAGGTGGCATCCTCGCCCTGCACCACCGGGTTGCCGGCCAACGCCGGGAACACCCGGGCGTAGCCCTTGCCGTCTGTGCGGTGGCAGGCACCGCAGTTGTCGACGTAGAGCGCCGCGCCGGTCTTGCCGTCATTGCCCTGCCACAGCGCCTGGGCGACGGCAGGGTCCTCGCGGAACGGTTTGTCGTCCGGGTTCACCGACGGCAAGGTCTTGAGGTAACGGGCAATGGCGGTCAGGTCAGCGTCGCTCATGTACTGCATGCTGTGCTCGACCACATCGCTCATGCCGCCGAACACCGCGGTGCGCTCGTTGCGCCCGGTCTTGAGGAAGGCAACGATCTGCGCCTCGTCCCAGCTGCCCAACCCATCCTTGTGGTCACCGCGCAGGCTCTTGGCGATCCATCCTTCAAGGGGCGCGCTGCCGGACAGGAATGCCGCGCCGTCGCCGGCATCCAGGGCTTTTTCCTGCATGGTCAGCGCCCGCGGCGTGTGACACGCGCCACAGTGCCCCAGCCCTTCGACCAGGTAGGCGCCGCGCGCCACCACCGGATCGCGCCCGGCGGCTTCGAACGGCTTGACCGGCGGCGCGAACAACCCGCGCCAGAACGCCAGCGGCCAGCGCATGCTCAGCGGCCAGGGAATGTCGCTGTCCTTGTTCTGCTGCTCCACCGGCTGCACGCCGTGCATGAAGTAGGCGTAGAGCGCCTGCATGTCCTGGTCGCTGACCCGGGCATAGGACGGGTACGGCATGGCCGGATACAGCGTGCTGCCATCCTTGCCGATACCCTGGCGCACGGCACGCTCGAAGTCCTCGTAGCTGTACTGGCCGATGCCGCTCGCATGGGGCGTGATATTGGTCGAGTACAGGGTGCCGATGGGTGTTTCCATGGGCAGCCCGCCGGCGAACGGTTTGCCGCCCTTGGCGGTGTGGCAGGCCACGCAGTCGCCGGCGCGGGCTAGGTATTCGCCTTGCCTGACCTGCGCCGGGTCCACCGCGTCGGCGGCCTGCAGCAAGGTGCTGGCGCCCAGGCCCAGCATGGCGATGAGCAATGTCTTCATGTTGGCCTTCCTCATGCCTGCACCAGTGGACCGGGGTTCTTCAGGTAGCGCTCGCGAATCGCCCGTGCCGACCAGTAGGTCAGCGCCGCCACCAGCCCGGTGGGGTTGTAGCCCAGGCCCTGGGGGAAGGCCGAGGCGCCGGGGACAAACACGTTGTGCACGTCCCAGCACTGCAGGTAGCGGTTGAGCGCGCTGGTTTTCGGATCGGTGCCCATGATCGCGCCGCCGTTGAGGTGGGTGGTCTGGTAGGTGGAGGCATCGAAGTGCTGGCCGAAGGCTTTCTTGCCCGCGCTGATCGCCTTGGGTCCCATCGCTTCGGCGATCTTGCCCATGCGCTCGACCATGAAGCGGTTCATCTTCACGTCGTTGTCCTTCCAGTCGAAGGTCATGCGCAGCAGGGGCAAGCCGTAGGCATCCTTGTACACCGGGTCCAGATCGAGGTAGTTGTCGCGGTAGGACTGATGCGCGCCATGGGCGTCCATCGACAGCATGTGCCGGTAGCTGTCGGCCATCGCGGCCTTCCAGCCGCTGCCCCATTTCGGCGTGCCCGGCGGCACCTTGGTGCCGGAGATCGGCTTGGCGCCCGCCTGGTTGACCCAGAACGGCGAACCGCCAACGAAGCCGTGCGGGCCATGGTCGAAGTTGTCGGCGTTGAAGTCGTCCACCGCCACGCCGTTGCCGCCGGCGCCAATGAAGGGGTTGGTGTGGTGGCTGTCGCGGTCGAAGAACGCGGTCACGGTTGAGATGTTCTGGTAGGCGAAGTTGCGCCCTACCACCCCCTCGTTGCTCACCGGATCGTAGGGCTTGCCGATGCCCGAGAGCAGCATCAGGCGCACGTTGTTGTACTGGAACGCGCCGAGGATCACCAGGTCGGCGGGTTGCTCCACTTCGCGCCCCTGGCTGTCGACGTAGGTCACGCCGGTGGCCAGGCGCTTGTCGGCGGTCAGGTTGACCCGCAGCACATGGGCGTTGTTGCGCAACTCGAAGTTCGGCACCTGGCGCAGGGCCGGGAGGATGTTCACGTTGGGCGAGGCCTTGGAGTACATGTAGCAGGCATAGCCGCTGCAGTAGCCGCAGAAGTTGCATGGCCCCATCTGCGCGCCGTAGGGGTTGGTGTACGGCCCGGAGGTGTTGGCCGACGGCAGGTTGTAAGGGTGGTAGCCGACCTCGCGGGCGGCCTTCTCGAACAGCTGCGCCGACACGGTGTTCTTCTGCGCCGTCAGTGGGAAGTCGCTGGAGCGGTCGGCGGCGAACGGGTTGCCGCCCTTGTCGCGGCCCACCACCTGGCCCTTGATCGACCAGGCCGTGCCGGAGGTACCGAACACCTTCTCGGCAAAATCGAAGTACGGCTCCAGCTCTTCATAGCTGACGCCGAAGTCCTGGATGGTCATGCCCTCGGGAATGAAGCGCTTGCCGTAGCGCTCCTCATAGTGGCTGCGCAGGCGCAGCTCCACCGGGTCGACGCGAAAATGCACGCCGGACCAGTGCAGCCCCGCTCCGCCCGTGCCGGTGCCGGGCAGGAAGGCGCCGAACTGGCGGTACGGCACTGCCACGTCGTTGACGCTGTGGCGCAAGGTCACGGTTTCGCGGGAGATGTCCATGAACAGCTTCTTGCGCGAGTTGTAGGTCAGCTCGTCCATGGTCTGCGGATAGACGCCGTCCGGATAGGTGTCGCGGGCCGGGCCGCGCTCCAGGGCCAGCACCTGCAGACCGGCCTCGGTCAGTTCCTTGGCCATGATCGCCCCGGCCCAGCCGAACCCGACGATGACCACATCGACTTTCTTCATCACTTGGCTCATGGCTCAACCTCGCTCGCCGCTGATGGACACTGACGGGAAGGGATAACGCTCGTCGCGCTCCACCCAGTCCATGAAATCGGCGCGGGCGCCGGGGAATCCGACCAGCTTCCAGCCCGCCAGGCCCTGGTTGCCGCCGTGCAGGGGGTCGCTGAAAAAGCCCTCGCGGGTGTTGAGCCAGAGCATGCCGAGGAAGGTGGCCGCCGGCACCGAGGCAAAGGCCGGCTTGCCGCCGTCCAGGGCCTCGAGCACCTGCTGCTGCTGTTCAAGGCCGAGCTGGGCGAACACCTTGCCGAACTGCGCCTGGCACCAGGCGTCGGTTTCGGCGATGCCCAGCCGGTAGATCTCCTGGGGACTGAGCTTGAGCTGGTAGCCCAGCTCGCTGGGCGCGTCGGGGTGGAATGGCCCCTGCATGTACCACAGCCCGCCGCTGCCATAGCGGGTGTTGAGCTGACGGTCGATGAACTCGGGCACGCCGGCATCGGCCGCGCCGGGACCGAGGGCGTCGGTGGGGATCAGCACGGCCACGGCGGCGCTGACGAAGGCCCACTCCTCCTGGGTGAAGAAGCTTGGCTGGTAGGCACGCGCCGGGGCCACTCGGGCCAGTTCGGCGGGTGCCGGGGTGGCGCTGTCGGCGAGCACTGCGCCGCCTAGCCCTGTGCTGGCGAGGGTCGCCACCGGGATCAGGGTCAGGGATTGGCGCAGGAACGCCCGGCGCGCCGGTTGCACGGAGGCGGGTTGGTCCTTGGACATGAGGATGTCTCTCTGTTGATCAGGTCATACGGAAATCGTCGCCCTTTTCACCGATGGAGATCCCGTGGCCGCAAGTCGAGACAGCGCTGTCTCGGCGGAGCGGCCTTGTTTTGCCAAGGGGTCGCGGTGCGACCCCGGGATATCGAAGCGGGCAAGGGCTGTTGTTATGGCAAGCATAGGGCGAGCACAGTGCTCGCCCCGCTCATGGGTTTCGCCGCGACCAGGCAAGCGGGTTGACCAGGTTCTGCGGTCGCTCGCCGGCCAGGGCCGCCAGCAGGTTGTCCACCGCGCAACGGGCCATGGCCTCGCGGGTTTCCTCGGTGGCCGAGCCGATGTGCGGCGTCACCACCAGGTTGTCCAGTTGCAGCAACGGCGAATCGGCGGGCAACGGCTCGCGCACGAACACGTCCAGGCCGGCGCCGCGAATGCGCCGCTCGGCCAGGGCCTGGAACAACGCAGCCTCGCCCAGCACCCGGCCACGGGAAATGTTCACCAGGATCGCCGACGGCTTCATCAGCGCAAGCTGCGGCGCGCCGATCAGGTTCTCGGTCGCGGCGGTCAGCGGCAGGCACAGGCAGACGAAATCGGACTCGGCCAGCAAGGCCTCCAGGCTGCGATGCGCGGCGGCAAACCGCGCCTCCACCTCAGGCCGCGGCTGGCGGGTGTGGTACAGCACGCGCATGCCGAAGCCTGCATGGGCGCGGCGGGCCAGGGCTTCGCCGATACGGCCCATGCCGACGATGCCCAGGGTCTTGCCCTGCACGTCGCAACCGAACTGCGCCGGCCCGATACCTGCCTGCCAGTGGCCGGCACGGATCCAGCCGTCGAGCTCGACGACCCGCCGGGCACAGGCGAGGATCAGGGCAAAGCCGGTGTCGGCGGTGGTTTCGGTGAGCACATCAGGGGTGTTGGTCAGCAGCACGCCGCGCTGGTCGAAGGCGTCGATATCGTAGTTGTCGACGCCGACCGAGACGCTGGAGACCACTTCCAGCTGCGGCGCCAGGTCGAGCAAGGGGGCGTCCAGGCGCAGGCTGGCGCCGAGCAGCCCGTGGGCGCCCGGCAGCGCCGCGCGCAGCCGAGCGAGGCCGTCGGCACTGGGCGATTCGACCAAGGTCACCTCGGCGTGTGCCTGCAAGCGGGCCATGAGCGCTTCGGAGAGGCGTTTATAGAGGACGATGCGTTTCTTCATTGCACGGTACCTATCGGCTGGGCGCCAGGCTTTGCCGGCGTGTCTGTTGCAAGGGATTGAGAACGGCGGTCAGGGCCACGGCCAGCAGCAGCGCCACGCACATGAACAGGTAGGAAGCGCCGGGGCCGCCGGTGGCGCCATTGAGGTAGCCCACCAGCCACGAGCCGGAAAACGAACCCAGCGCGCCCATGCTGTTGATCAGCGCCATGGCGCCCCCGGCGACGTTGGCCGGCAGCAGCTCGGGGACGATGGCGAAGAACGGCCCGTAGGGCGCGTACATGCAGGCCCCGGCGATCACCAGCAAGGCGTAGGACCACCAGAAATGCTCGGTGCCCAGGCTGTATGAGCCATAGAACGCCAGGGCGGCGATCAGCAGCGGCGGCCAGACGAAACGCTTGCGCTTTTGCAGGCGGTCCGAGGCCCAGGACACGCCGAGCATGGCCACCACCGCGCCCAGGTACGGCACTGCCGACAGCCAGCCGGCGGTGACGATGTCCAGTGCCGCCGCCTGCTTGAGGATCGACGGCAGCCAGAGCACGAAGCCGTACACGCCGATGCTCCAGCAGAAGTACTGCAGCGACAGGATCAGCACGGTGGGCGAGCGGAATGCCTCGCGGTAGTTCTTCACCGGCTTGATGCCCTGCTGCTCGGCGTCCAGCGCCTCACGCAGCGCCGCCTTCTCGCGGGTATCCAGCCACTTGGCCTGCTCCGGACGGTCATCCACCAGGCGCCACCAGATGAAGGCCCAGAGAATCGCCGGCGCGCCTTCGATGATGAACATCCAGCGCCAGTCGAACTGCTGCACCAGGTAGCCCGAGACCACCGACATCCACAGAATGGTCACCGGGTTGCCGAGGATCAGGAAGGTGTTGGCCCGCGAACGTTCGGCGCGGGTAAACCAGTGGCAGAGATAGATGAGCATGGCCGGCATCACCGCCGCCTCCACCACGCCCAACAGGAAGCGGATGACGATCAGCAGGTAGACGTCATGCACCACGCCGGTCAGCGTCGCCAGGCCACCCCAGAGGATCAGGCTGGCGAAGATCAGCTTCTTCACGCTGCGCTTCTGCGCGTAGAGGGCACCCGGCACCTGGAAGAAGAAGTAGCCGAGGAAGAACAGCGCGCCGAGCAGCGACGACAGCGCCGGGGTGATCTTCAGGTCGTCGGCCATGCCCGAGGCCGCGGCAAAGCCGTAGTTGGCCCGGTCGAGGTAGGCCAGGCTGTAGGTGATGAAGACGATGGGCATGATGTACCACCAGCGTCTGGGGGCGAGTCGATCAAGCTGCATGGGGAGTTCTCCTGGTCTTGTTGTTCTTGTCACATCAGGTGCCGGACGGTCCGGCGATTCAGCGTGGTTGGATCGAAGCGTTCTCGTGCAGGTCCAGCTCGTGGCGTTGCGGCAGGCCTTCCATGTCGCCCCGGCTCTGCACCGCGCGGCTGCCGCACCAGTTGCCCCGGGCCACGGCGCGGCGCAGCGGCAGTCCTTCGAGCAAGGCGCTGACCACACCGACGGCGAAGGCGTCGCCCGCGCCCACGGTGTCGACTACCCGGGGCACCGGAACACCTGGGACCACGCCGTGCTCACCGTGGGCGTCGCGCCAGTAGGCACCTTCGGCGCCAAGCTTGATGGCCACGTATTGCACACCCTGCTCTAGGTAGAACTCGGCGATGGCCTGCGGCGACTGGCGGCCGCTCAGCAGGCGCCCCTCCTCAAGCCCTGGCAGGACCCAATCAGCCTTGAACGCCAGGGCGTTGATCTCGCGCACCATGGTCTGGCGGTCCGGCCACAGCGAGGGGCGCAGGTTGGGGTCGAAGGAGATGCTGCGGCCATGGGCGCGCATGTCGTCCAGCAACTGGTGGCAGAGCGCGCGGCAGCTGGCCGACAAGGCCGGCGGAATGCCGGTGGCGTGCAGGTGCCGGGCCTCCAGCAACGCGGGCTGCATCTGGGCAGGCGACAGCCGGCTGGCCGCCGAGCCTCGGCGGAAATATTCGACCTGCGGATCGCGACCGTCATCGCAGCGTTCCTTGAGCTGGAACCCGGTGGGATGCTCGTCATCGATCTCGACGCTGGAACAGTCCAGCCCTTCCTGACGCAGGGTGTCGAGCACGAAGGTACCGAGCGAATCGTTGCCGACCCGGCTCAGCCAGCGCACCCCCAGCCCCAGGCGCGCCAGGCCGATGGCCACGTTGCTGTCGGCACCGGCGATGCGCTTGCCGAAACCCTCGACCCGGGCCAGCTCGCCCGGCTGCGCGGCCACGAACATGGCCATGGTTTCACCGAAACACAGGACGTCGCGCTCAACCATGGCACACCTGCCCTTCCAACTGCGCCAGTAGCGCGACCTGCCGCGCGGTCAGCGCCAGCAGGTCGTCTCCAGCCAACGGGTATTCGATGGCCCGTGGCAGGTCTGGAGCGAAATGCGTCATCAGTTGACGCCACTGGGCCAGGTCGAGAGCCTGGGGCACGACGGCAACCAGGCGCCCGTCGGCACGTCGGGCGACAGCCTTGCAGTGAACGTAGCGCACCCAGGAGCCCAGCAGTTGGGCGGCCAGCAGCGGCGACTCGTCGTGCCAGCACCAGTTACCGATATCGAAGGTCATGCCCGGTGCCACGCCCTGCTCCTGCGCCTCGCGGAAGAATCGTTCCAGGACCTGCAGCCGTCCGCCGTAAGGCGTCTGGTCGTTTTCCACATACAGCGCTGTCTTGTGCCCCAACAATGGCGCCAGGGCCTGCAAGTCACAGCCTGGCTGGTAATGCCCCAGCGACACCTTCAGCGCCACCGCGCCGATTTCGCTTGCCAGTTGCAAACGCTGGGCGATGGCCGGCTCCAGGCTGCCATCCTCGCGCCACAACTCCAGTGGCGTGGAGTAAAGGCTCTGCAGGCCATGCTCGGCGGCCAGGTTGGCCAGGGTGGCGGCAGCAAGCGCGGCGTCGAACAGCTCCTCACGCCATTCCACCCGTCGCGCACCGGCGGCGGCCAGCAACGGCAGGTAGCTGGCCTGACCCAGGCGCCGCACGGCATCGGCACCGAAACTCGACAAGCTGATGGAGACAATGGGCGTTTGCATGTGTGTGATCCTTGTTCTTGTAGATGAAACCGGTTTCATTTTTTGCCAGCAACAACGGCGTCAAGGACGCCGTCATGCTTGTGATCGGGTGGAGCCTCGCGGGATCAGCTCGGCTTGCAAATCCAGGCGCCGCGCTGGCGAACCGCTGCCTTGCAGACGCTCCAGCAGGCACTGGAACGCTGCGGCACCGATCCGCCCGGTGGGCTGGGCCAGGGCGGTGATGCCGCTGCCCACCAGCGGGTACCAGTCCAGCTCGTCGAGCGCTAGCAGGCCCACGTCCTGGAACAGCGCCCCGCCACGGGCGTGCAGCACGCGGACCACCTCCAGGGTGGCAACGCCGTTGCAGGTGAACAGGGCCTGCGGGCCGTGCCCTGCCCCGGCGATGAAGCTGCCCAGCTGCTCCGGCAGGTCCGCCCCCACCGCCAGCACCTGCCCACGCAGGCCACGGCGCCGGGCAATGGAGGCCAGGAAGGCGTCAACCCGCTCCTGGCGGGAGCTGGTGCCGTCGAGCGGCTCGGTCACGGCAAGGATGTCGCGATAACCGCAACGCTGCAGATGATCGAGTGACTGTTCGACGGCATCGCTGTTGTCCAGCCCCACCAGGTCGACCGCCAGGCCGGCCAGTTGCCGGTCGACCAGCACCATCGGCAGGTCGCGGGCCAGCTTCGCCAGCTCGTCGGCGCGATGACCGAGGGTATTCACGATCAGGCCGTCGACGTTGTACGACTGCAGGGCCTGCAGGTGACTGCGCTCCTGGTCGTCGTCGTAGTCGGTGTTGCACACCACCAGGCTGTAGCCATGCTGGCGGCAGGCGGTCTCGACGCCGTGCATCACCGCCACCGAGTAGGGGTTGCGGATATCCGCCAGGAGCATGCCGATCAAACCGGTGCGGCCGCGCTTGAGGGCACTGGCCATGCGATTGGGGCGATAGCCGAGGCGTTCGACGACGGCCTCGATGCGTTGCGCGGTGGCTTCGGCGAGCAGTTGCCGGTCTTCGCCCATGTAGCGCGAGACCGTCGCCTTGGAGACGCCGGCGGCCTTGGCAACCTCGCTGATGGTAACCCGCCCGCGAACGGGTGCTGGCTCTTTGTCCACCCTGGTTCCTTCTTGTTTGCGCTTTTGCAGGGTTGATGAAAACGGTTTCAATGAAATCAGGGATAGGGTGTGGCGTCAAGTGACGGGCTTTCTGCCAAAGCGGGCGGGTGCAGTGCCAATCGCCTGGCCTGGCGCTGTACCTCGGGGGTTTGGGGGGTATGGTGACTTCTCGAAGTTCCCTCGCCCTGCCTTGGAGATGGCCATGACCGCACTGTTTCGGATCAGTCTTTTCTTGCTGCTTGCCGGCATGGGCATTGGGGATATTGTGGTGGCCAGCGTGGGGTTGATCGGGCTGTGCGGGGGGGCCGTGGTACTCAGTGTTCGCCAGGATAGCGAGGGGCGAGAGGTTCAGAAGTCGGAGTTCATTGCCTAGACTAAAGGCAATATGCCACCTCGCACATCTGCCCTACATCGCACAACGCCCTGCGCCGCTATAGTCGGTCTGCCACCCCGCCGCCAGCTCCCCTTCCTGGCCCTGGGGCGCCGTATCGAGAACAATGCCAAGGAAGCAACGCGATGATCCCCATGTCCTTCCCCTTCAAGTCCCTGCTCCTGCTCGCCGGCTTCGCCGCCCTGGCCGGTTGCCAGACCGCCAGCCCCAGCGCCGACACCCTCAAGCAGCGTACCGAGGTCACCCTCGGCGTACCGGTGAACAAGGTCAGCAACCTGCGCAGCGACTCCAACACCACCTACTTCACCGCCAGCACCTCCAAAGGCCAATATGACTGCCAGGTGCCCAGCGGTGGCCTGGTCGCCGTGGCCGGCATGGGTATCTACACCCCATCACCGACCTGCTGGAAGGAAGGCCAGGCCCCCGTCTTCCAGTGACCCCCTCACGCGCCGGCCTTGACCGCCGGCGCCACTGCCGTCTCGCGCAGGACGCGCAACGCCGCGCGCAGCTCGGCGGGCCGCACCGGCTTGGCCAGCACCGCGATGCCCCGCGCCTGCAAGGCGCCCTGCAGCCTGTCAATGTCGTGACCGGTCATGATCAGCGCCGGCACAGCGGCGCCGCGCTGCGCGCGCAACTGGTCGATGCAGTCGATACCGGTAGCCTGCGGCCCCAGGTCGTAGTCGGCGACGATCACATCGCAGTCGCTGACCAGGCCATGGGCCGAACTCTCGGCCTGGACCTCGCACCCCCAGCGTTGCAGCAAGGCACTGGTGGCCTGCAGCACGTTGTGGTCGTCCTCCACCAGGCACACCCGCAGCCCCGTGAGCAGGCCCGCCTGCACCGCCTGGTCGGCCGTGGCCCGCAGCACCTGCGCAGGGGCCCTGGCCAGCCCCTGCAGGGTCACGCAGGTGCCATGCCCCAGGCGCGAGCGCAGGCTGACCTCCAGCCCCATCAACCGACCCAGGCGCTTGACGATGGCCAGGCCCAGGCCGACCCCCTCGACATCCTTGTCGCGTGCCTCGCGCACCCGGTAGAACTCCTCGAACACCTGGCCCTGGTGCTCTTCGGCAATCCCCCGACCCTGGTCGCAGACGACGATGGCCAGGCCCTCCCCGCGAGGTCGCACGCCGATCAGCAGCGGGCGTCCGGCGGCGTACTTGAAGCTGTTGGACAGCACGTTCTGCACCATGGTCGCCAGCATGCCCGGGTCGGCGCGGATCCAGTGCCGGCTGGGCACCAGGCGCATCTCGACCCCGGCCCAGCGCGCCGCCTCGCTGTTCTGACGCAGCAGCTCGCGCAGGAAACCATCCACGGCGAAGGTCTCCCATTTCGGCTGCACCCGGCCGTTGTCCAGGGTGTACAGGTCGAGGATCGAGCGGAACAGCTGCGAAACGTTGAGCAGCGAGCGGTCGATGCTGTCCACCAGGCGCCGCTCCTCATCACCCAGGCGCGCCTCGCGCAAGCAGGCGGTGAACAGGCCGATGGAGTGGATCGGCTGGCGCAGATCGTGACTGGCCTGGGCCAGGAAGCGCGATTTCTCGCGGGTCGCGGCCTCGGCCAGGGCCGTGGCCTTGCGCGTGCGCTCCAGCAGCAGGTGGGCATAGAACGGGATCAGGGTGCTGGTGGTCAGCAGCATCGGCAGCAGGAACGGCTGCTCCTGCCAGTAGGGCGTCAGCCGCCACACCACCAGCAACGCCCCGAGGGCCAGCACCGTGGCGATGGCCAGGTAGCGCGAGCCGAAGCGCATGCCGTTGCCCAGATTGATCCACACCATCACCGCGTACAGCGGCAATGCCGTCTCACCGCCGACCACCAGGCCGAAGCAGGTACCGGTGTAGTCGCCGAGCATGCCGAAGATCCGCCGCGCCGGATAATGCCCCGGCCAGCGCTTGATGGCCTGGCGCATGCCGATCGACACCACTACAAAACCTGCGTAGTAGAGCAGTACCGGCAGGTATGTGGCCGGCGAGCGTCCCGGCAGGAAGCCCAGCAGCGCCACGTAGCTGATCGCGCAGGAGGCGACGATGATGCGCAGGTTGGCCTGGTCCAGTTCGTTGTTCTTCTCGAACCTCATGGGGTAACGTCCTTGTGCGCCAGTCGGCATTTGCGGCATGCGTCATGGGAAAATGCCGCAGTTGACTGCTAAATTAGCATGTGTCGGACGACAGGGAGTTCCTCGACGTGAGTTGCCGGATCATCGTGGCGGATGACCATCCGCTGTTCAGGGAAGCCATGGTCAGCACCGTGCGGCGTATCCTGCCCGACGCCCGGCTGGAGGAAGCCGGCAGCCTGGCAGATGTGTTGCGGCTGGCCACCTTGGGCGCCACGCCCGACACCCTGATCCTCGACCTGCGCTTTCCCGGCCTGACCTGCATCGGCCGCCTCGCCGAGCTGCGCCGACAACTGCCACGCACCACGCTGATCGTGGTGTCGATGGTCGACGATCCGGAGGTGATCTGCGAAGTCATGGCCGCCGGTGTCGATGGCTTTATCGGCAAGAGCGTCAGCCCAGCGGAAATCGGCGCGGCCATCCTCGCCATCCGCGCCGGCGAAGTGGTAGTCAACTACGCGCCCAGTGGCCTGCTGCCGCAATCGGGGGCCACCAGCGAGCTGGAGCAGCTCACCCACCGCCAGCAGGACGTGCTGCGTCTGATCGCCCAGGGCAAGACCAACAAGGAGATCGCCCGGGCCCTGGACATCTCGCCGTTCACCGTGCGCATCCATGTGTCGTCGCTGCTCAAGACCCTCAACGTGCCGACCCGTACGGCGGCGGCGGTGAAGTATTCCGGGAACTGAGCAACCATCAGAGGGTTGTGTGTGGCTGCGTGGGAGCGGGCTAGCCTCGCGAACACCGGCAAAGCCGATGCCAGGCATCGCATCGCGGGGCAAGCCCGCTCCCACGCTGATTCAGGTACCTGGCCGATTTCCTGTGGTTCGCCTACGACGCCTCACACCCGCCAGTGCACATCGGTGATGCCGTGGCGCTCGGCCATCGGCCGGCTGACCTTTTTGATCTTTTCCCGACCGAACTTCGGAATGATCCCCAACCCCGCGTCGCAACTGGCCCAGTGCCAGGCTTCGGCGTTGTCCATGTGCTCCTGGCGGATGATGAATCGCCGCGGCTCTCCGTGCAGCCGATATTCGATGGTGTACAGCTGGGGACTTGGCATCGACGCAGGCCCTCCTCTTCTCCATGGATGACTCTCTGACAGATCACCCTTTGCGTTGAAAATTCAAAAAAATTACCAAGCAAGCCCAAGGGAGGGTCATAGGCGCAAGATCCGCCGGTCCTGTACCAGCGAATGCCCTGTTGCAAGGGCACGGTCTTGTTGACCCCTGCGTGTTCTCTGGCATAATTCGAACAACCTACCGGTCGGTAGGTTAATTTTTGCCAACGGATTTTCCAGTCATGCCTGCTTCCAACCTGCGCTTCGCCGCCTCCCTCGCCCTGATCGGCGCCCTCGGCCCTTCGGCCATCGACATGTACCTGGCCAGCCTGCCGGAAATGGCCCGCGACTTTGCCACCGGCTATACCCAGGTGCAGCTGACCTTGACCGTGTTCCTGTTAGCGATGGGCGCCGGCCAGTTGCTGTTCGGCCCCGTGGTGGACGCCCTGGGCCGGCGTCGCCCATTGCTCGCGGGCCTGATGGTGTTCAGCCTTGCTTCCCTCGGCGCGGCCGCCGCGCCATCGCTGGACACGTTGCTGCTGGCACGCCTGGTCCAGGGCCTGGCAAGCGCGCTGACGCTGGTGGTGATCATGAGCATGGTGCGCGACAGCGCCGACGGCGCGCGTGCGGCGCAGATCTTCGCCCTGCTGATGACCATCGAAGGCCTGGCGCCGATCCTCGCCCCGGCGCTGGGCGGGGTGATCGACGCGGCCTATGGCTGGCGGGCGATCATGCTGGTGCTGGCCGGCCTGGGCCTGCTGACCCTGCTCAATTCGACGCTGACACTCGGCGAAACCTTGCCGGCGGGGCAGCGGGTACGCCTGGCGCCGACCCGCGCATGGCGCACCTATGCGCGCATCGCCGCCGACGGCACGTTCCTGCGTCCGGCCCTGGCCTTGTCGGCGGTGTTCTTCTTCCTGTTCGCCTACATCGCCGGCTCCGCCTACGTGTACCAGCAGCACTTCGGCCTTTCCAGCGCCCACTTCGGCCTGCTGTTCGGGGCCTGCGGCGTGGCCATCCTGCTCGGCGCGGCGCTGTCCGGCTACTGGGTGACGCGCCATGGCGTGGCTCGCGTGGCCTGGTGGGGCGCGCTGTGCATGGGTGGCGGCGCGCTGCTGACGGTACTTGCCGGGCTGAGCGGCGCGGGCCTGGCGCTGCTGCTGGCGGGCGTGGTACTGGCGCTGTTCGGCTTAGGCATTTGCGAGGCCACCTTGATGGCCCTGGCGATGTCGTCGCAACAACGTGACGTCGGCTCCACCGCAGCCCTGCTCGGCGCCCTGCAACTGGTGATATCGTCCAGTGCCACACCGTTGGCCGGGCACCTGGCAACACTGGGACCGCTGGCCTGGGCCTGGCTGCTGGCGGCGGCGGCGCTGGCCATCGTCGGTTTGACCCGCGCCGCCGTGGCAAAGACAATCAGCGCCTCGTCCTACCCTAGCGTCAACCCGGAGTGACCGCCTTGAAAGCCCTGACCCCTTCCGCCGCGCGTATCTGCGACCATGCCGTCGAGCACTTTGCCGAACACGGCTACGACGGCTCGTCGCTGAACGAGATCGCCGTCCTGGCGGGCATGCGCAAGGCGTCGCTGTACGCCCACTTCGCCAACAAGGACGCGTTGTTCGTGCGCGCCTTCGAACGGGCGCTGGCGGACGAGACCGCCTACGTCGAGGCCGGATTCAGCCACGAGGCGGCGGGCCGCGAGGCGCCAGGGCACTGGCATCCGCTGCACCTGGCCGAGCGCTACGCCGCCTCGGCCAACCTGCGCTTCGTGCTGCGCACGGCATTCCTGCCACCGGCGCCGATCCGTGCGATCGTCACCGGCGGCTTCGAGGCCTACCTGGAGCAAATCCGCCTGGGCTTCTGCCAGGCCCTGCGCGAGCGCCACGCCTGGGCCCGCAGCGATGGCAACAAGCTGGAGCTGTATGGCGATGCGTACCTGGGGATCATCGACAGTCTGCATGTGGAGCTGCTGTATGCGAACCCGGCGGTGTATGCGCGGCGGGCGGCTTCGTTGCTGAAGATTCTCGATGATTCGCTGTATCTGGCGGGTCAGTGAAGAACAAGGGCTTGCGCAATCCCTGTAGGAGCGGCCTTGTGTCGCGAAAGGGGCGCGTAGCGGCCCCAGGATTTGAGCGTTGACGCATCAATCGACGGGGCTGCTTCGCAGCCCTTTCGCGGCACAAGGCCGCTCCTACAAGGGGCTGCGCACGGCATCAGGGCCTGACTTTCTTCAGCTCATTCAGTAGTCCCATCAACTGCTCCAGCTTGTCCTCGCCGAACTGACGCTGGATCTCCTGGTAATTGCGCTCCATCTCCTCGCTCATGGCCAGGAACGCCTGCTGGCCGCGCACGGTCAGGCTGATGAAGATTCGCCGCTGATCCTCCGGCGACTTGCGCCGGCCCACCAGGCCGTCGCGCTCCAGGCGCTTGAGCACGCCGCTCATGCTCGGTTTGAGGATGCAGGCCTGGTCCGCCAACTGGTGGCTTTCCAGCTCGCCTTGCTGGCGCAGGATGCGGATCACCCGCCACTGCTGCTCGGTCAGGTCATGGGCATTGAGGGCCGGACGGAAGAACGCCATGGTCGCTTCGCGGGCCTGCAACAGGGTCAACGTCAGGGAAGGTCTAGGATTGGTCATCAGGATAAACGGCTGGTTTTATTAAGATATTAATAAAGTGAAAACCATTTTCACCCGTGCTGTCCAGCCCCTGTGAAAAGTACCAGCGCTCCCGGCAAACACCCATTTTCCAGGCGCCGCCTTCGTTGCACGATCAGTTGAAGCCCGCAGCCCGGAACTGATCGCCTCATGTCAACGCAATCCCGCCTGGCGCTGGCGGTACTCCCCCGGCGTCATCTGCGCATGGCGCTGGAAGAAGCGGCTGAAATACGCCGGATCCTTGAACCCCAGCCGGTAGCAGATCTCGTTGGCCGAACCGCCGGTGTACAGCAGCAACCGCCGCGCCTCCTGCATCAGCCGTTCGAACACCAGGCGCTTGGACGGCAGGTCGGCCATACGCTGGCACACATCGTTCAGCCGCGCCTCGGTCACCCCCAGCGCCGCCGCATACGCCGGCAGCGTCCAGTGGTCGAGGTAGTGACGCTCGATCAGCTCGTTGAAGCGATGGAACAGCTGCAGGTCCTCGTGCCGCGCGGGCTTGGCCTCCAGCGAATTGGCGCCCAGGCGCAGCAGGCTGATCATCACCAGGCGCGCCAGGTCCTGCACGGCGGTGCCCTGCCCGGCCTGGCCATGGCCGATTTCGTCACCGAGCAGGTCGAACAGCTGCTCCAGGCGCCGCACTTCCCCGGCCGCCGCGCCCTGCAGGTGACCGAGGGCGACGCAGGCCGGTTGCAGTCGCGGGCCCAACGCCAGCCCGGGCTCGGCCTGCAGCAGTTGCCAGACCAGTTGCTGGCGGACGGTCAGCACATGGCCGTCGGCGTCGGCCTCGGTGACGAAGGCATGGGGAATGGTCGGTGGGGTGAGGAAGAACATCGGCCCGGACTCGTGGTAGCGCTGCTCATCCAGGTACACCCGTACGCTGCCGGTCTTGACGTAGTGCACCTGGAAGAAGCGGTCGTGGCGGTGCACCGGCATGTTGCGACCGAAGAAACCGGCCAGGTTGCCCAGGCGGTCGTAGTGCACCTCGCTGTCGCTGTAGCGCTGGTCGTAGACCTGACCGATGTTGATGTTGGGGATCGGCTGTCGTTCTTTCATTGTTGTTCTCGCAGCGGTGAAACGCGCCGGGGAAACCATCGTAGCACCACCGGCCAGCGGTGGACGCCTTGACGATCGTTAACATATTAAATATAACGTTAACACATTAACAAAAACACAACGAGGCGCCCCCGATCGCTTCGCCCACCGCAGGAGAAAAGCATGAGCCGTGCCTTGCACGAGGTCGCCAACGGCAGCTTGTTCGGCGTCGCCCTGAACTACCAGGGCCTGCTGCAGCAGCATCTGGCATCCTTCCATGAAGCGCCGTACCGGCAGCCGCCGGTCAAGCCGGTGCTGTTCATCAAGACCCCGAACACCCGCAACGAGCATGCCCGACCGGTAACCTACCCTTCGGCAGTCGATCGCCTGCAACCCGGCCCCGCGCTGGGCGTGGTGATAGGCAAGGACGCCAGCCGCGTCAGCGTCGAAAACGCCCTCGCGCATGTGGCCGGCTACACCATCGTCAACGAGTTCAGCCTGCCCGAGGACAGCTACTACCGCCCGGCGGTCAAGGCCAAGTGCCGCGACGGCTTCTGCGCCATCGGCCCGCAGCTGGTGCCGGCCGCGCAGGTCGGCAACCCCGACGCGCTGGGCATCCGCCTGTGGGTCAACGGCGAGCTGCGCCAGCAGAACACCACCGCCAACTGCGTGCGCGGCGTGGGCCGGCTGATCGCCGAGATCAGCGAGTTCATGACCCTGCATGCCGGCGACGTGCTGATCACCGGCACCCCCGAAGGCCGCGTCGATGTGCTGCCCGGCGACCGCGTGACGGTCGAGATCGACGGCCTTGGCCAACTGACCAACCCCATCGTCGCCGAACAAGGACTCGCCCCATGAAGCACGCCCGTATCCAGTTCGACGGCCAGGTCCATCAGGTCACCGTCGAGGACGACCAGCAACTGCGCCTGGCCGATGGCCGCCTGGTCCATGCCGACCAGGTCACCTGGCTGCCGCCGGCCACCGGCAACATGTTCGCCCTGGGCCTGAACTACGCCGACCACGCCGCCGAGCTGGCCTTCACCCCGCCCACCGAACCGCTGGCCTTCATCAAGTCGCCGGGCACCTACACCGGGCACGAGCAGGTCACCTGGCGCCCGGACAACGTCAAGTACATGCACTACGAGTGCGAGCTGGTGGCGGTCATCGGCAAGCCGGCGCGCAACGTCCGACGCGAGGACGCCCTCGCCTACCTGGCCGGCTACACCGTGTGCAACGACTACGCCATCCGCGACTACCTAGAGAACTACTACCGCCCCAACCTGCGGGTGAAGAACCGCGACGCCACCACCCCGGTGGGCCCTTGGATCGTCGACGTCGCCGACGTGCCGGATCCGTCGAACCTGTCGCTGCGCACCTGGATCAACGGCGAGCTGAAACAGCAAGGCACCACCGCCGACATGATCTTCGACATCCCCTACCTGATCGAATACTTCTCCAGCTTCATGACCCTGCAGCCCGGCGACATGATCGCCACCGGCACCCCGGAAGGCCTGGCCGACGTGGTGCCGGGCGACGAGGTGGTGGTGGAAGTGGAAGGCGTCGGCCGCCTGGTCAACCGAATCGTCAGCGAAGCCGAGTTCTTCGCCCGCAAAGCACACGAGGCAACAGCATGATCAAGCACTGGATCAACGGCCGCGAAGTCGAGAGCCGCGACACCTTCATCAACTACAACCCGGCTACCGGCGAAGCCATCGGCGAAGTCGCCAGCGGCGGCGCCGAGGAAGTCGCCCAGGCCGTGGCCGCGGCCAAGGAAGCCTTCCCGAAATGGGCCAACACCCCGGCCAAAGAGCGCGCCCGGCTGATGCGCCGCCTGGGCGAGCTGATCGAACAGAACGTGCCGCAGCTGGCCGAACTGGAAACCCTGGACACCGGCCTGCCGATCCATCAGACGCGCAACGTGCTGATCCCCCGCGCCTCGCACAACTTCGACTTCTTCGCCGAGGTGTGCACGCGCATGGACGGCCACACCTACCCGGTGGACGACCAGATGCTCAACTACACCCTGTACCAGCCGGTGGGCGTGTGCGGACTGGTGTCGCCCTGGAACGTGCCGTTCATGACCGCCACCTGGAAGACCGCGCCGTGCCTGGCCCTGGGCAACACTGCGGTGCTGAAGATGAGCGAGCTGTCGCCGCTCACCGCCAATGAACTGGGGCGCCTGGCAGTCGAGGCCGGCATCCCCAATGGCGTGCTCAACGTCATCCAGGGCTACGGCGCCACCGCCGGCGACGCCCTGGTGCGCCACCCGGACGTGCGCGCCATCTCGTTCACCGGCGGCACTGCCACCGGTCGCAAGATCATGCAGACGGCGGGCCTGAAGAAGTACTCCATGGAACTGGGCGGCAAGTCGCCGGTGCTGGTCTTCGAGGACGCCGACCTCGAGCGAGCCCTGGACGCCGCGCTGTTCACCATCTTCTCGCTCAACGGCGAGCGCTGCACCGCCGGCAGCCGGATCTTCATCCAGGAAAGCGTGTACCCGCAGTTCGTCGCCGAGTTCGCCGCTCGCGCCAGGCGCCTGATCGTCGGTGACCCGACCGATCCGAAGACCCAGGTCGGCTCGATGATCACCCAGCAGCACTACGACAAGGTCACCGGCTACATCCGCATCGGCCTCGAGGAAGGCGCACGCCTGGTGGCCGGCGGCCTGGAGCGTCCGGTCGGGCTGCCGGCACACCTGGCCAAGGGGCAGTTCATCCAGCCGACGGTGTTCGCCGACGTGAACAACTCGATGCGCATCGCCCAGGAAGAGATCTTCGGCCCGGTGGTCTGCCTGATCCCGTTCAAGGACGAGGCCGAGGCGCTGCAACTGGCCAACGACACCGAATACGGCCTGGCTTCGTACATCTGGACCCAGGACATCGGCAAGGCCCACCGCCTGGCCCGTGGCATCGAGGCGGGCATGGTGTTCATCAACAGCCAGAACGTGCGCGACCTGCGCCAACCGTTCGGTGGTGTGAAAGGCTCGGGTACCGGGCGCGAAGGTGGGCAATACAGCTTCGAGGTCTTCGCCGAGATCAAGAACGTGTGTATATCCATGGGTAGCCATCACATTCCGCGCTGGGGCATCTGACGTCATCGCGGGACAAGTCGCAGCGGCGAACCGCCACTCCCACAAAGGCATCGGTTCGTGGGAGCGGGCTTGCCCCGCGATGCGGCCACAACAACAATCACAGGAGATTCCCATGGGCAAACTCGCTCTCGCCGCCAAGATCACCCATGTGCCCTCGATGTACCTGTCCGAACTGCCCGGCCCGCGCCAGGGCTTTCGCCAGGCGGCCATCGACGGCCACCACGAGATCGGCCGGCGCTGCCGCGAACTGGGCGTGGACACCATCGTCGTGTTCGACACCCACTGGCTGGTCAACGCCAACTACCACATCAACTGCGCCGCGCATTTCGAAGGCCTGTACACCAGCAACGAACTGCCACACTTCATCGCCAACATGGACTACGGCTTCCCCGGCAACCCCGAACTGGGGCGGATCCTCGCCGAGCAATGCAACCGCCTCGGCGTGGAGACCATGGCCCACGACGCCACCACCCTGGCCCCGGAGTACGGCACCCTGGTGCCCATGCGCTACATGAACGCCGACCGTCACTTCAAGGTGGTCTCGGTCTCGGCCCTGTGCACCTCGCACTACCTCAACGACAGCGCGCGCCTGGGCTGGGCCATGCGCAAGGCGGTCGAGGACCACTACGACGGCACCGTGGCCTTCCTCGCCAGTGGCTCGCTGTCGCATCGCTTCGCCCAGAACGGCCAGGCCCCGGACTTTGCCACCAAGGTATGGAGCCCCTTCCTGGAGACCCTCGACCACCGCGTGGTGCGCATGTGGCAGGACGGCGACTGGGCCGACTTCTGCGCGATGCTGCCCGAGTACGCGGTCAAGGGCCACGGCGAAGGTTTCATGCACGACACCGCCATGCTGCTCGGCGCCCTGGGCTGGTCGCAGTACGACGGCAAGGCCGAGGTAGTGACGCCGTACTTCGGCTCCTCCGGCACCGGCCAGATCAACGCGATCTTCCCGGTCACCCCGCAGGACGGCAGCGCTATCCCCGCCGCCCAGGCCTCGAACCCGGCCGGCGTCACCTCCACCAGCCGCCTGTAAGGAGCACCGTCATGCCCCATCTGGTCCTGCTCTACAGCCCGGACATCGAGGCCGAAGCAGATATGCCCGGCCTGTGCCGCGCCCTGGCCGACTGCATGCTCGCCCAGCGCGACGAACATGATCGCCAGGTGTTCCCCACCGGCGGCACCCGCGTGCTGGCCTACCCGGCCGCCCACGCGGCGATCGCCGATGGTCGTGGCGACTACGGCTTCGTCTACGCCAACCTGCGCATGGGCAGCGGTCGCAGCGCCACGGGGCACCGGCAGGTCGGCGATGCGCTGCTGGCTGTCTTGCGCCTGCACCTGGACGCGCTGCTGGAACGCCGCCCGGTCGGTGTGACCCTGCAGATCGATGAAAGCCAGGCGCAGGTGTACGACGCCAAGCACAGCAGCCTGCATCCCCTGTTCACCCGTCAGCCCTGAGGTCTCCATGCTCGACGCCCGCATCATCCAGCAAGCCGCCGCCCGCCTCGACAAGGCCGAACGCACCCGCGAACAGGTCGGCCAGTTCTCCCTGGAACACCCCTCGATCAGCATCGAGGACGCCTACGCCATCCAGCGTGCCTGGGTGGCGCAGAAGATCAAGGACGGCCGCAAGCTGGTCGGCCACAAGATCGGCCTGACTTCCCGGGCCATGCAGGTCTCCTCGAACATCACCGAGCCGGACTACGGCGCGCTGCTCGACGACATGCTGTTCGACGAAGGCAGCGACATTCCCTTCGAGCGCTTCATCGTGCCCAGGGTCGAGGTGGAGCTGGCGTTCATCCTCGGCAAGCCGCTCAAGGGGCCGAACGTAACCCTGTTCGACGTGCTCGACGCCACCGAGTGGGTGATTCCGGCCCTGGAGATCATCGATGCGCGCATCCAGCAGGTCGACCCGCTCAGCGGCGCCACCCGCAAGGTGTTCGACACCATCTCCGACAACGCCGCCAACGCCGGCGTGGTCATGGGCGGCCGTGCCGTGCGCCCGGGCGACGTCGACCTGCGCAAGGTGCCGGCGGTGCTGTATCGCAACGGCGTGATCGAGGAGTCCGGTGTGTCGGCGGCGGTGCTCAACCACCCGGCCAAGGGCGTGGCCTGGCTGGCTAACAAGCTGGCGCCATACGACGTGGGCCTGGAGGCCGGCCAGATCATTCTCGGCGGCTCGTTCACCCGCCCGGTGGCCGCCCGCCCCGGCGATACCTTCCACGTCGACTACGATCAACTCGGTTCGATCGCCTGCCGATTCACCTGAGGACCCGCCATGGACATGCCCATCAACACCTTCAAGCAACGCCTGCACGCTGGCCAGGCGCAGATCGGCCTGTGGCTCGGCCTGGCCGACCCGTACTGCGCGGAGCTGGCGGCCAATGCCGGCTTCGACTGGCTGCTGCTCGACGGCGAGCACGCGCCCAACGACCTGCGCAGCCTGCTCGGCCAGTTGCAGGCGGTGGCGCCCTACCCGGCCCAGCCGATCGTGCGTCCGGTGATCGGCGACACCGCGCTGATCAAGCAGTTGCTGGATATCGGCGCGCAGACCCTGCTGGTGCCCATGGTCGAAAGCGCCGAGCAGGCACGCCAGCTGGTGCGAGCGATGCATTACCCGCCCCATGGTGTGCGCGGTGTCGGCAGCGCGTTGGCACGAGCGTCGCGCTGGAACAGCCTACCCGACTACCTGGACCAGGCCGACGAACAGATGTGCCTGCTGGTGCAGGTGGAGAACCGCGAAGGCCTGGCCAACCTCGAAGCGATCTGCGCCGTCGAAGGCGTCGATGGCGTGTTCATCGGCCCCGCCGACCTCAGCGCCGCCATGGGCCACCGGGGCAACCCGGGACACCCCGAAGTGCAGGCGGCCATCGACGACGCCATCGTGCGCATCGGCCGTGCCGGCAAGGCGGCGGGGATCCTCAGCGCCGACGAAGCGCTGGCGCGCCGGTATATCGAGTTGGGCGCGGCGTTCGTCGCCGTGGGGGTCGACACCACGGTGCTGATGCGCGGCTTGCAGGGGTTGGCGGGCAAGTTCAAGGAGGGGAACGCTACCATCGCCCAGGGCGGTGTCTACTAGTCCGCACTGGTAGCGCGTAAGCTCGATGTTGGGAGCGCACTGGCCCCTCCGGCAGCGCCATGCTAGCCTCCGCGCGCCCCGCCCTGCGGGGCCGCAACAACGTCGAATCAAGGAGTCAGGCAATGGACCTGCAGTTTCTGGGCACCTCTTCCGGTGTGCCCACCAAGGCCCGCAACGTCAGTGCGACCGCGGTCATCGAATCCTCCGGCACCGGCTGGTACCTGGTCGATTGCGGCGAAGGCACCCAGCACCAGTTGCTGCACAGCCCGCTGTCGGTGCGCGACCTGCGCGCCATTCTCATCACCCATGTGCACGGTGACCACTGCTTCGGCTTGCCGGGGCTGCTGGCCAGCGCCGGCATGTCGGGGCGCAAGGAACCCTTGCAGCTGGTGCTGCCGGCCGAGCTTCAGGCCTGGGTGCGCCAGAGCCTGGCGGTCAGCGACACCTACCTGCCCTTCGAAGTGCAGATGCAGCCGGTCGAGACCTTCGCCGGCCTGGAACAGGGCAATGTGCAGATCGGCGTGGTCGAGCTGTCGCACCGGGTGCCGTCCTACGGTTTCGTGTTCGAGGAGCGTGACCCAGAGCCACGGCTGGACACCCAGCGCCTGCAGGCCGACGGCATCCCCGCCGGGCCGCTGTGGGGGCAACTGGCCCGTGGCAGGACCGTCGAGCACGAGGGCCGTGAGCTCGACCCGCAGGCCTACCTGCAACCGACGCGCCCGGCGCAGCGGATCATCGTCTGTGGCGACAATGATCGCCCGGAGCTGCTGAGCACGCTGGCGGCGAACGTGGATGTGCTGGTCCACGAGGCGACCTTCACCCAGCCGGTGGTCGAGCGTGCCCAGGCCAGCTTCGGCCACAGCACCGCTGCGGCGGTGGCGCGCTTCGCTGAGACGGCGGGCGTGAGGAACCTGGTACTGACGCATTTCAGTGCTCGCTATCAGTCGGGCGGTGGGCGTGGCGGCTCCATCGAGGAAGTGCGCGAAGAGGCGCAGGCTCATTACAACGGGCACCTGACCCTGGCCCGGGACCTGCAGCGTTATCGGCTTGGCCGTGATGGGGTGTTGGTCGAGGTGGAGTGAGCCGGCCTTATGGCCAGCCCTTTTGGATATCAACGCTCCAATTCAAGATAGCCGGGGTCGCTCTGCGACCCTTTCGCGGCACAAGGCCGCTCCTACAGGGGGGCGCGATCGCCTGTAGGAGCGGCCTTGTGCCGCGAAAGGGCTGCAAAGCAGCCCCGGCAATTCCAAGCCAGACACCAACTTTCAACACCTTGCAAAGGCTTAGCCTTACGACCTCAATGCGCCGGATGCTGCGCCACACTGGACGCCAGGCAATAGCGATCCCGCCCCTGACGCTTGGCTTCATAAAGCGCCGCGTCCGCCACCGCCATCAGGTTCTCCGGGGTCACCGTTTCCAGCGTCGGCGCGCCCACCGCGATACCGGCACTGGCCGTGACATGCCCCAACGGGCTGCCGGCATGCTCGATGGCCAGCCGGCGCAACAGCTGCAGGATCTCCTGGACGATCTGGCTGGCGCCCTGGGCATCGGTATCGGGCAACAACAGGGTGAACTCCTCGCCACCATAACGCACCGCCAGGTCCCCGGGGCGCTTGAGCGCCTGTCGCAGCAGCTCGGCGAAACGCCGCAGGCACTGGTCGCCCACCGGGTGGCCGTAGCGGTCGTTGTAGGCCTTGAAATAGTCCAGGTCGAGCATCACCAAAGCCAGCGGCCGGCCCTGGCGCCGCGCCCGGCGGATCTCCGGTTCGAACACCGCGTCCAGCCGCCGGCGGTTGCCCAGCCCGGTCAGGCTGTCGCTCAGGGCCAGCGCCTTGAGGGTCTGGTGGGCCTGGTGCAGCGCGCGCTCGATGGCGATGCGCTCGCGCAATTGGCGCAGGACGATCCAACCGAAGCCGGCCAGGCCGACCAGCAGCAGGACCAGCACGGCCAGTGACTTGATCATGTCATGCCGCCAGGGCGCGACGATCGACTCGCGGGACAAGCCCGCCTGCACCACAAGCGGATAGCTGGACAGCGCACGGAACGCGTACAACCGGGTTGTGCCGTCGACCACCGCCACCGCCTCGGCCACCCCTTCACTGGCATAGGGCAAGTAGAGTCGGAAGATCTCGCTGCCCGCCAGGCTGCGGCCAATGACCTGCTCGACGAACGGCCGGCGCACGAGGATGGTACCGTCGCGCTTGGCCAGCACCAGGGCGCCACGTTCATCGATCTTGAAATCACCGTAGTAACGCACGAACCAGTCGACCTTGATGGTGCCCAGCAGCACCCCGGCGAAGCGCCCATCGGGCAGGTCCAGGCGCCGCGAGATGGGGATGATCAGGTCGCCGGTGGAGCGGCTGCGCACCACCGAGCCGATGCGCACCCGACGATCAGCGTGGGTGCGGTGATAGATGAAATAATCGCGGTCGGCGTTGTTGGCGCCCGGCGGCACGGCCTCCTTGTCGGTGACGATCCAGCTGCCATCGGCGCCATAGACGAACAATCCGTGCAATTGCGGCATGATCTGCACCTGCTGCTTGAGCAGGGCATGCAGGCGCGGGTGATCGATATGGGCGAAGCCATCGCCCTCCAGGCGCTCGGCCAGGACCGCAGTGATCGCGTCCACCTGGCGGATGGCATCCTCGGCGTGCTGGGCAGTGGCCCGGGCCAGGTTGGTGACCGCGTTCTCGGCATCGTGGAACGCCTGTCGGTATTCGCGCCAGATGCGCCAGCCCTCGATCAGCACGAACGCCAGCATCACCACCGCCATGAACCCCAGCACCAGGCGGAACAACGACACGGCGCGGCCCTCGCCGGTCACCGCGAAGACGCCGTCATCAGTCTGTTTCCTGGCTGCTGCCATCGAAATCCCTTGTCGTCACGCACTGGCCGCTCATCACTATAGTTCAGCCAGGCCACTGTCTATCACCTGTAGGAGCGGCCTTGTGCCGCGAAAGGGCCGCAGAGCGGCCCCGCGATCTATGCATGAGTGTTGAAACCCAGGGGCCGCGTTGCGGCCCTTTCGCGGCACAAGGCCGCTCCTACAAGTGCCCGTTCAACCAAGCTCCGTCATGATCGCCTCCATCAGCGCCCGCACCCGCCTCGGCTGCACCCGGGTCGGCGGATAGACGATCTGCAACGCCACCTGCCCCGCACTGAAGTCGCCCAACACCTCCACCAGCCGGCCACTGTCCAGGTCATCCTGCACATCACGCAGCGACTTCAGGCACAGGCCATACCCGGCCAGGGCCCAGCGCCGCACCTGCTCACCGTTGTTGGCGACCCGCCGCCCGCCCACGCTGACCGGATACGCCGCCGCGCCCAGGCGAAACGGCCAGACCCGCTCGGTATGGATGCCAAAGCGCATGACAATGCAGTCGTGCCGCGCCAGGTCGTCCGGGTGCAGCGGTGTGCCGTGCCGAGTCAGGTATGCGGGCGCGGCGCACACCACCCGGCGATTGTCGCCCAGCGGTCGGGCGCGCAGGGAGCTGTCGGCCAATGTGCCGTAGCGGATCGCGAAGTCGATCCCCTGCCCGACAAGGTCGACGTAGCCATCGGTCAGGTCCAGGTCGATCGACACGTCGGGGTGCGCCTCGAGGAAGCGGTCGAGCAGCGGCGCGATGCAGTGCTGGCCGAGGTCCACCGGGGCGCTCAGGCGCACCAGCCCGGAGATCTTCTGCTGGCCGTGGCGCAGTTGGCTCTCCAGCTCGTCGGCCTCGGCCAGCAGGCGCCGGGCGCCGTCGGCCAGCAGGCGGCCGGCGTCGGTCAGGCTGAGCGAGCGGGTGCTGCGGGTCAGCAGCGCCACCCCGTAATGCGCCTCCAGCGCCGACAGGCGCTCGGACACGGTGGCCGGTGACAGCCCGCGCTCACGGCCCGCCGCCGACAGGCTGCCCTTCTCGATGATGGTGAGGAACAACGCCAGTTGATCCAGCATGGCTTTCGATTTTTCCGAAATATGATTTTGCCTTTCGGCTGATTATTAGCGATTTTATCGCTAATTACACTGCCCGGCATCGAAACCCACGCACTCAGGAGCGAACCGATGACCAGCAGAAGAGACTTCATGAAAGGCACCCTCGCCGGCGGCATCGCCGTGGCGGCGGGCGCGGCACTGGCGAGCGAACCCGGCAGCAGCAACGGGGCGACGCCCAGCAGCGGCGGTGGCAAGGTGTTCTGGCCCAACGGCGCGCAACTGGTAATTTCGGTGTCGTTGCAGTTCGAATCGGGCGGTCAGCCGGAGCATGCCGAAAGCCCCTTCCCGCCACTGGACCCGCAGTACCCCGACACCATCGCCCCCAGCTGGTACCGCTACGGCCCGCTGGAAGGCGTCCCACGCCTGCTCGCGCTGTTCGACCGGCACGGCATCAAGGTCACCTCGCA
Source organism: Pseudomonas carassii (assembly GCF_036324045.1). Classification (NCBI taxonomy): domain Bacteria; kingdom Pseudomonadati; phylum Pseudomonadota; class Gammaproteobacteria; order Pseudomonadales; family Pseudomonadaceae; genus Pseudomonas; species Pseudomonas carassii. The sequence goes on from NZ_JAZDCT010000015.1 coordinate 47,651, forward strand.
CATGGTCGGCAAGGCCGTGGAAGCCTACCCGGAGCTGGCGGCCGAGGTGGTCCGGCGCGGTCACGAGGCCGCCGGGCACGGCCTGCACTGGGCGCCCCAGTACAGCCTGACGCCCGCCGAGGAGCGCCGCCAGTACCAGCAGGCCAGCGCCATCATCGAGCGCGTCACCGGGCAACGTCCGCTGGGTTTCAACGCGTTCTGGATGCGCCACTCCCGCGAGACCCTGAATATCCTCCAGGACCTGGGCTTCCTCTACCACATCGACGACCTGGCCCGTGACGAGCCCTCGATCACCCCAGTGCGCGGCAAGCCGTTCGCCGTGGTGCCCTACACCCTGCGCAACAATGACATTGGCCGCATCGCCGGGTCCACGGCGATGACCGGCGCCGCCTTGCTGCAGGAGCTCAAGGACGAGTTCGACGTGCTGTACGCCGAAGGCCGCCAGCGCCGCCGGCTGATGTCGCTGTCGGCCCATGACCGCATCGGCGGCACGCCCACCGTGGTGCGGGCGCTGGACCAGTTCTTCGCCTATGCCCGCAGCCATGCCGGCGTGGCGTTCATGCGCAAGGATGACATCGCCCGCTGGACCCTGGCCCAGGGCGATGCGCCGGTCAATCCGCCGCAGGTGTTCGGCTGATCGCAGGCCAGCCTGGCCCAACCTGTAGGAGCGGCCTTGTGCCGCGAAAGGGCTGCAAGGCAGCCCCGGCGACCTTTGCATTAAAGCTGAAATCCAGGGGCCGCTCTGCGGCCCTTTCGCGGCACAAGGCCGCTCCTACAGCCCCACCAGCCCCGCCTGACGCATGAACGCCAGGTTGTCCTCCAGATGCCAGTCCTCGGCGATCCGGCCATCGGCGATGCGATAGATGTCCATGGCGATGAAGTCGATGGCCTGGCCCTGACCCTGGTGCTCGCCCAGCGTGCCGGTGAAATGGCCGGTGAAGCGCAATGCTGCGGTGACCCGGTCACCCGCGACGATCATCTGCAGCACCTCGCAGCGCAGGTCCGGCACCGCCGCGCGGAATGCCCGGGAAGCCTTCAGCGGCCCTTCGACGCCCTGCGCCCGCCCCGGCGGCAGGGTGTTGTCGCGAAAGTCGGCGGCCAGCGCGGCGCGGGCCATGGCCTCGTCGCCGGTGTTCCAGAAGGTGTCGTAGCGGCGGGCGGCGAGGATCTGCTGCTGCGCCTGGGCCGCGGGCAGGCTCTGGTCGACCACCAGCGTGACCGGCGTCACCAGTTCGCTGGCGTTGCCCAGATTGGCCGCCGCAGTCAGCAGCAGCGTGGAGATCCAGCGGGCGGCACGCAGCGCCGAAGCCTTGGTTTCGGTGTTCATCCTGATTTCCTTCAGTGCGTTTACAAGGGGGCATGGCGCGGCCGCGAACCATGGACAACAGCCTAACCACCCCCGACGAAGCGCTCAAGAAGGCACTTTTCACTCACCTGATTACCCTGGAGTAACCCATGGCCCACTACCGCGAATGCCCGGCCTACGACGTCTTCGCCCCGAACTGCCCGGCACGCCTGGTGCTCGATCGCCTGGCCGACAAATGGGTGCTGCTGCTCATCGACCGCCTCAGCACCGGCGAACGGGTGCGCTTCAACCAGCTACGCCGGGATATCGCCGGCGTCTCGCAGAAGGTGCTGTCGCAGACCCTGAAGAAGCTCGAGCGCGACGGCCTGGTGGAACGCCAGGTACACCCGACCGTGCCGCCCACCGTCGAATACGCCCTGACCGAACTGGGCGCGACACTGGGTGGCACGGTGGAACAACTGGCGCATTGGGCGGAGTCGAACATGCCGGCGATTATTCAGGCGCGGCAACGCTACGATGATCGACCGGACCCAGGATGCCCCCGCAATGCAATCCCCCTGTAGGAGCGGCCTTGCGCCGCGAAAGGGCTGCGAGGCAGCCCCGGCGACCTTTGCATCAACGCTGAAATCCCGGGGCCGCTGTTCGACCCTTTCCGGCCGGTCCGCCCCTCGGCAAGGCCGCTCCTACAGGCAAGCGCGTAGCCTCGACTCACGGCTGCTGATACTGACTCAGGTACTTGTCCAGCACCGCCTTGTCCCCTGCCCCATCCCCCGCCACCTGCCACAACCGCCGCTCGATGCCCTGGGCCAGCAGGTGGCCCACCGCAGCTTCGATGGCCGACAGCACGCACAGCTGCGCCGGCTCGTTGGTGGTGTAGCCCACCTCGGCCTCGAGCAGCTTCTTGAACTCGATGAACTTGAACACCCCGGCGTTCTGCCCGACCGAGTAGATGGTCTTGCTGGTCATCACGTTGGCCAGCACCTGGCCGGTGCGCACGTCTACCGCCCGCAGGTTGACCGTGACCTGGTCGACCCGGTACTCGCGGGACAGGCCGATGCCCAGGTAGCGGGCGCCCTCGCCGCCGCTGCGCACGTTGGTGTCGTAGGCGATGATGCCGCCCTCGAGCATCAGGTTGGCCGCCTGCAGCGGCGGCAGCTCGCCCTGGATGTTTTCCGCGACATCGGGCTTTTTCTGCGAGGCGCGGATGATCTTGCGTTCGGTCAGCAGGTTCTGCAGGCCCTCGCGCTCCAGCACCACGAACCAGCCGCTGGCGTTGAGCGCGTCCATCAGCATGCTCGCCGCCCCCTGGGTAACGCTGGTGGAGAACGAACTGGCGGGGGTCGGCTTGTACTGCCCGGTCTGGTCTCGGAAGCCGTACACCACCGCCATCAACCGGCCGCGGGGCCGGGGCATGTTGACCAGGTCGTAGTAGGTCGAGGCCCGCGGCGTCAGCGTCGGGGTCTCGGGGTCCTGTTCGGCGGGCATCGGCTCGCGCAGGCCGCAGCCGTGCAGGCTACCCAGGGCGGCGAGGACCAGCAGTGTGCTCAGCAGGCGTTTCATGGCGTTCTCTCCCTAGCAAAGACCCGTCCCTCTCAGGGGTTCAGGCCGCTGACCTCGATGATCGAGACTTCCCCGGTGGCCCGGTCGGTGACCTTGATGCTCAGCGCCCCCGAATCGTCGATGACATCGATCAGGAAGGCGTCGGTGGACATGCTGCCGGTGTTGCCGTTGCTGATGTTGTCCAGTAACTGCCCGAGCAGGCGCGACTCGAGCTGGTTGCTGAAGCGCTCCAGGGCCGAGGTGCCGGCAAATGCCGAGCTGCGGTCCTTGAGGTCGGGATCGTCGTAGTCGTTCTGCGCCTGGGCGTTGTTCAGCAGCCAGGTGCCGTTGATCGGGTTGCCGCCGAAGGACGGGTTGACCGGGGTGTACACCAACTCGGTGGCCTGGGCCTGGCCACCGAGGCCGGCGGCCAGCAGGCAGGCGGCGATGCGTCGTGCAAGGTGGGTGCTCATAGCTCGTCCCTCTCCAGATCGGTTGTGTCCTGCAGCAGTCGTTGCAGCTTGCGCTGGACGATCTGCTGCCTGACCAGGTCGGCGGCCGCGATGGCCTCGTCGTTGAGTTGCGTGGTGTTGGGCGGCAGGAAACGCCGGTACAGCACCTCGCGCTCGTATTCCACCGTCACCAGGCTGCCCCAGCGGGCATCCGGGCGTTCGCGCACCACCAGGTTGAAGTCGAGCCGGCTGGTGGCACGCAGCCGGTCGCTGAAGGCGTGATAGAAGTCGTGGCCGATGTGCGAGATGGTGTTGTCGACGATAAAACCCATCATCTCGTCCTCGGCACCCGCCCGGGCCTGGCCCTGCATCAGCGCCAGGCACAGGCACAGCAGCGCGGCCAGGCGTTTCATGGCGCCTCTCCCGGGCCTGCGTGCTGGCGGGCGCCGCCGGCGCTTTCGGCAAAGGCCTGCTCGGCGACGAACTGCCAGTCGCTGTAGTGCTCCAGCCCTTCGAATGCGCTCCACTGGGCGTCGAAGCCGCTGCGCTTGAGCGGCGCGGCCTCGGAGCGGCTGTACACCCCGGTGATGCGACCATCGACCGCGCGCAGCAGGCCCCACTCCTCGCCACCGCCGACAGGGTCCGGGTAGAGCCGGCGCAGGTGGCGCTGCGGCGCCGGGAAACGGTTGTCCTCCACCAGCTCACCCAGGTCCTGCGGGTACTGGGCCAGGCCCGGCGAGGCGCGGTAGTAGCTGCGCAGGGCCTGGGCGTACTGGCCGCCCACCCACAGCAGCTGGCGCTCGCGCTCGCGCTGCACGCTGGTGGCCCACAGGGTGCCGGTGGCCGCCAGGGCCACACTGCTGACGGCGATCAGCAGCAGCACGCCCAGGTAGGTGAAGCCGGTTTCACCATTCGGCATAGAGGCTGCCATCACGCGCCCTCCCGCTGGCTCCACTCTTGATATCGGCCACCCCACCGGCCACGCCCTCGGGCGGTGGCACCAGCTGCCAGGCATCGCGGCGTTCGGTGATCGGGTCGACCGGGGTGTTGCGCAGGTAGCGCTGCTCGACCAGCTGATCGAGGGAATCGGGGTAGTGCCCGGTGTCGCCGTAGTAGTGGTCCAGGGCCTCGCGCAGCACCGCCAGGCTCTGGCGCAGGGTGGCCTCGCGGGAGGCCTCCAGGCTGTTGAAATAGCGCGGCATGGCGATGGTCATCAGGGTGGCGATGATCGCCATCACCACCAGCAGTTCGATGAGGGTGAAACCTCTGCTCGGTTTCATCGCCGTCACCATTGCCCGTAGGGGACGTTGTTGAGGCCATTGCCGGCGGCCTTGGAGTAGACGTCGAACACGTCCTCGCCCTCACGCGGGCTGTCGGCCGCGCTGTCGTAGGCGCGCAGGCCCCAGCCGCCCTGGTCGTCAACCTTGGCGGCGCGCAGCGGATCGTGGGGGATGCGCCGCAGGAAGTAGAACTTCGCGCCCTTGGCGCTGCGCACATCGCGCACGCCGTCCACCAGCACCTGCAGGTTCGGCGGATAGCCGCTGCCGTTCAGGCGCTTCTCGATGTAGCCGGCGTCGAAGGCGCGCTTGTAGGCATCGATGGCGTCGCGGATCTGGTACAGGGCCTCGCGCAGCTGCTGCTCCTTGCCCCGGCGCACCACGGTCTCGGTCAGTGGCGCGGCCATGCTGGCGAGCAGCCCGAGCAGCGCCAGGGTCAGCACCACCTCGATCAGGCTGAAGCCCTGCTGGCGGCGTGTCATGGCCGTGGCCTCGGGCCGGCGGGCACAACCGCCATCTGCCCTTCCACCAGCGGCGCCTCCTGCGACTCGCTGCCCGGCACCTCGGTGGGCACGGCGCTGGCCGGCACCGGCTGGGCCAGCTGGCGCACCTGCAGGGCCGACTCGGTGCCGGTGCCGAACTCCATGTCCGACGGGCTCTGGTACGGCAGGTTGCGCACGATGCGCGGGGTGATCGCCAACACCAGTTCGGACTTGCTCATGTCGTCCTTGTTGCTGCCGAACAGCCGGCCCAGGCCGGGAATGTCGCCCAGCCCCGGGATCTTGTTGCCGCTGGCGTTGTGGTCGTTGCGCACCAGTCCGGCCAGCACCTGGGTCTCGCCGTCGTGCAGGCGCAGGCTGGTCTGGGCGTTGCGGGTGTCGACCTGGACCGGAATGGTGCCCTGGCGGGTCGCCTCCAGCGGTGTGGCATTGCTCACTTCCAGGGCCACCTTGATCGCCACCTCGTTGTTCAGGTGTACGGTGGGCTGTACTTCGAGCTTGAGGCCGACGTCGAGGTAGGTAACGCTTTCGGTGATCACCGGCCCTTGGGTCGAAGGCACCGAAGTGGCACTGATGATCGGCACCCGCTGGCCGATGTGGATGCGCGCCTGCTCGCGGTTGCTGACCCGGATCACCGGGCTGGCCAGGGTATTGATGTCCTTGTCCTGGGCGTTGATCTTGGCCTGTGGCGCCGGCGAGATGCTGATGCGGCTGGAGTCGATGCCGCGCAACTGGTCGAGCACGCTCACCGACTTGCCGTCGCTGGTCAGCACGCCGAAGGTGTTGGGCCATTGCAGGCCGAGGTCGAGGATCCGCGAGGTGGCCACCTCCATCACCTCCACCTCCAGCACCACCTCGGGGTTGGACTGGTCCTGGGACTGCAGCAGCTTCTCGGCCATGCGCACGGCGTCGGGGGTGTCGCGCATGGTCAGGGTGTTGAGGCGCTCGTCGACGAACACGTCACGGGTCTTGAGCATGGTCTTGACCATGTTCAGCGCGGTGTTGGCGTCGATGCTGGTCAGGTAGAAGGTGCGCATGACCAGTTCCTGGTAGTCCTTGGTCTTCTGCGGCGAGTCCGGGTAGATCAGCAGGGTGTTGTCGTTGACGATCTTCTGGCGCAACTGGTTCTGCTCCAGCAGCAGGGCCACGGCGTCCTCGATACGCACCTCGCGCACGAAGATGGTGGCCTTCATGTCCGGGCGCAGGTCCTTGTCGAAGATGAAGTTGATCCCGGCGACCTGGGCCAGCACCTCGAAGATGGTCTTCAGGTCAGCATCGCGAAACTCCAGGGTGACCGGGCGCTCCAGCTTGCTGCGCAGCTGCGGGTACGGCGTGGCGGTGCGCGCCTGGACGTTCTCGATGTCGCTGCGCAGGGTCTGGCCTTTCTGGTTCTGCGGATCCAGGCGCAGCACCTCGCGCATGTAGCGTTCGGCGCCGAACAGGTCGCCCTGGCGCAACGCCGCCTGGCCGAGGGCGACGCGATCGTCGAGGGTGCGGATCAGCTCCAGCTGGCGGATGCCTTCCTGGGCGCGGCGGTTGTTCGCCTCTATGGTCAGCACCCGACCGTAGCCCATGCGCGCGCCGGCGAAGTCGTGGCGCACACGGTCGCTGTCGGCCTGGGTCAGCAGCGCCTCGACCGCGGCCTGGCGGCCGTGGGCCAGGGCGATGTTCAGTTCGGTGTCGCGCGGGTCCTCGCGCAGGGCCTCTTCCAGGCGGGCAATCCCGGCCTCGTACTGGCCTTCCTTGATCAGTTCCTGGCTGTCCTTGCGCGCGGCGCTCGAACCGCATCCGCCGATGGCCACGCACAGGGCCAGGAGCATGAACGGCGCAGGCTTGCACAACTTCGACGATTTCATGGTGCGCTCCCGACAGACAGGGTCTGTGGCTGGTGCAGTGGCAGGTAGACCAGGCTCAGCTCGGTGGCCGAGACGTGGTCCAGACGGTAGGTGTCATCGATCACGTCGCCCTGGCGCACGACGTAGAGCTTGTCGCCGCTCTGCAGGAAGATCTGCAGGTCGTCGCGCTCGCCCATGCGGCCGATGAAGCGAAACGGCAGCGTCGGGGCGGTGGGCGCGGCGGCCACCGGGGCGGTGATCACGGGTTGTTCGGTGACGGTGGCCAGGGCCTGGGGTGGGGTCCATTGCTGGCTGGGGAACAGGTCGCGTGAAGGGCTGGCGGCCTCATCGCGGGGCAAGCCCGCTCCCACTGGGACCGTGGATGCTGCGTGGGAGCGGGCTTGCCCCGCGATCGGGCCAGCCTCCTCTTCCTCCAGGCCGAACCAGTGCCCCGGTGCCCACGCCAGCGCGGCGCTCAACCCCAGGAACCCGGCCCACATCACCGCACGCTGAGTGTTCATCACGACCTCGACAGGTAAAGGGTCATGCGCACACGACCGGTCAGTTCCCGGTCACCGATCCGCTTGCGCTGCAGCTCCAGGTCTTCCAGCACCAAAGTCGGCAATTGGCCGAGCAGCGCCTTGAGAAAGCCGCGGATCTGCGGGTAGCTGCCGCGCACCGGCAGGACGATCTGGTAGCGCGCCAACTGGGTCTTGGGGTCCACTCCCAGGGCGTACTCGCCGCGGGACAGGCTGATGCGCTCGGCGCTGGCCAGGTGGTACAGGCGCTCGATCAGCTCGCTGGCCTGGGGCTGGCCGGGCAACTGCTGGCGCAGGTCGTCCAGGGCCTGCTGCTCGGGCCGGACCTGGACCTTCAGCTCGCCACGCGCCAGGCGCTGCACCTGGGCGCTGGCGTCGGCCTCGCTGGCGCGCAGTTCGCGCACCACCTGCCACTGCGGCAGCACCCCGCCCAGGGCGACGGCCAGCGCCAAGGCGCCGACCAGCAGCGCGGCCAGCCCTGCCCGACCCAGACGCCGCAGCGCTTCGTGGACGATCAGGCTAGGGACGCGCATGGCCGGTCTCCCAGGTAGCGGTGAGGTTGAAGCGCACCGGATGCTCGGCCTGTCCGGCCAGCACCTCATGGTTGAGCAGCGATACGTCGGACAGCTCGCTGCTGCGTTCCAGGCGCTGGTGGTACTGCAGCATCGCCTCGAGGTTGCGCGCCTCGGCGCTGATGCGAACCTGGCCCTTGCGCGCGTCCGGGGTGAGGCTGAGCAGCGCCACGTCTTCCTGCGGCATCGCCTCGAGCATGGCGAACAGTTGCTGCCAGGGCCGCTGCAGCTGCTGCGAGACGCTGCGCATCTGCGCCAGGCGCTCGGCCTGCTCGCGGATCACCGCGCTGTTCTGCACGGCGGCGGTGGCCGGGCGCCGGCCGAGCTTGAGTTCGAGCTGATGCACACGGCCTTCGAGGTCCACCTGCTCGCTCACCAGTTGCTGCTGGGCCAGTACCAGCACCGCCAGCACGGCACCGCCCAGGGCCAGCAGCGACCAGGCCAGGGGGCTGCTGTGACGGGGCTGGAATTCCAGATCGAGGCGGCGCATGTCAGGCCACCGCCCGCCACATGGCGCACAGCGGGTCGACCTCGGCGCTCGGCGCGCACAGCTGCACCGCCGCCAGGTGCGAGGCCGCCGTGCGCCCCGGCGCATGCAGGTACACCCGCGGCAACTGCTCGCCGTACAGCTCGCAGGTGCGCTCGATCAGTGCCTGCAGGGCCTGGTCGCTGTCGGCGCAGCCCTGGGCCAGCACCTGTTGCCAGGCGCCGCCGGCGGCCAGCAACAGCACGCTGCGGCGCGGCTCGGCGAGCACGAAGAGGAAGTCGCCCTGAGCCAGCTGCGCCGAGCAGCGGTTGTAAGCGGCCATCAGGTAAGGCTGCACCGAGCGCAGGCTCAGCCGGCTTTCCCGGCCCAGGGCCTGCAGGCCCTGGAGCAGCGCCTCGGGCAGCGCGGTGGCGATGCGCGCGGCGCCTGCCGGCTCCGGCGACAGCACGATGCGCCAATCGTCCAGGGCCTGGCCGTAGAGGTGTTCGAAGCAGGCCCGGGCGTAGGTGTCCAGTTCACCCGGGGTACCGATGGCGTCGCTCCAGGGCACCAGGCAGAAGCGGCTGTAGCGGGCCGAGAGCAGCACCCGCAGTTGCGCGCCGCGTGCCGGGTGCTCGCCGAGCAGGCCGGCCAGGGCCTCCAGGGCCGGGGCCCAGGCCGGCTGGGCGGCATCGCAGCTGAAGGCGCGGCTGCCCAGCCACTGGTGTTGATGACCATGCCAGCGCCCCAGGCCGACACCCTCGGCGCCGAGCACGGCGCAATACCGATCAGGCGATAAATGTGACACGGTTGATCTCCTCGAGTGTGGTGCGGCCGTCGCGGACCAGGTCCAGGGCCGAGGCGCGCAGCAGGCGCAGGCCACGTTGGCAGGCCAACTGCTTGATCTGCGCGAGCGGGCGGCGTTCGACGATCATCTGCCGCAGGTCGTCGTCCAGGTGCAGCAGTTCGGCAATGGCGTTGCGCCCGCGGTAGCCACTGCCACGGCACTGGCCGCAACCCTGGGCGCGCACGAAGCGCCAGCCGGCCACCGCGTCACGGGCCAGGCCCGAGGCGGCCAGCAGTTCGTCGTCGGGCTCGCAGGGCGCCGCGCAATGCGGGCAGGCCAGGCGCACCAGGCGCTGGGCCAGCACGGCGTTGAGCGCCGAGACGAAGCTGTAGGGGTCGACCTGCATCTGGCTGAAGCGGCCGATCACGTCGAACACGTTGTTGGCGTGGATGGTGGTGAACACCAGGTGCCCGGTGAGCGCCGACTGCACGGCGATCTGCGCGGTGTCCGGATCGCGGATCTCGCCGACCAGGATCTTGTCCGGGTCGTGGCGCAGGATCGAACGCAGGCCGCGGGCGAAGGTCAGGCCCTTCTTCTCGTTGACCGGGATCTGCAGCACGCCGGGCAATTGGTACTCGACCGGGTCCTCGATGGTGATGATCTTGTCGACGCCGTGGTTGATCTCGCTGAGCATGGCGTACAGCGTGGTGGTCTTGCCGCTGCCGGTGGGTCCGGTGACCAGGATCATGCCGTAGGGCTCGCTGGCCAGGCGCCGCAGGGCGCGCAGGGTGTGCTCCTCGAAACCCAGGGCCTGCAGCTGCACGCCGCTGACCTGGTCGGACAGGTCCTGCTTGTCCAGCACCCGCAGCACCGCGTCCTCACCAAAGATGCTCGGCATGATCGAGACGCGAAAATCGATCTGCCGCTCGCCGATGGCCACCTTGAAGCGCCCGTCCTGGGGCACGCGCTTCTCGCCGATGTCCAGTTCGGCCATGACCTTGATGCGCGAGATCACCTGCTCGGCGAAGGCGCTGCCGCTGGCCTTGCCGGCACCGTTGAGCACGCCGTCGATGCGGTACTTGATGGTCAGGCCCTGGCCGGTCATGCCTAAGTGGATGTCGCTGGCGTGCAGCTTGAGGGCGTCGTACAGGGTCGAGTTGACCAGTTTGACTACCCGGCTCTGGTCTTCGCTGATACTGGTCAGCGACAGGCGCTGCAGCGGGTCGGCCTCGCCGCCGGCCTCGGCGTCGTGGCCGAGGGCGTCGACGGCATGGAAGCTCTCTTCGTGGCGGGCCAGGAACGCGGCCAGGTCGGCGGCATGGACCAGGTACAGCGGCGCGCCCTGCAGGCAGTCGTCGATCCAGGCCAGACGGGCACTGTCGAAGGGGTCGGCGAACACGCCGACCCGCTCGCCGTGGTGCTCGATCAGGGCGAATTCACGCTTCAGGCATTGCGCCAGGCTGACCTGGTCGAAGGCCGGGGCGCAGGCGAACAGGGCCTGGGTGGCGAGGACCGGGTAATGCAGGGTGGCGGCCAGGCGCTGGGTGAAGGTGGCGGGCGTGTCGCTGGAGAGGCGCTCCAGGCAGACCAGCAGGCGCTCTTCGCCGGCTTGCTGGCGGGCCTGGGCCAGGAGGTCGCGAGGATAACCCCGCGATGGGTCCAGTGGATCTGCATCGAATGCCTGGGACATGGCCTGCGACTCCGCTCAGGGGCGGCGCCGCAGGCTGGGGGACCTTGGGCGCCGCTATTCCCCGGTGAGCAGTTGTTCGTCGTCAGGTTCGCCTGGCTTGGCGCCGTTGCGTCGGCGGTCGGCCAGGACCCAGCTGCCATCGTACAACTGCAAGGGGAACGACTCGTTCCTGTTCTGGCGTCGTTCGACGAACCCCGCGGCCGGCTGGTCGGTGCTCCTGCGCTGGCGCTCGATGCCCATCAGGTCGAAGACGGCGCGGGCCAGTTCCATCAGCGGGAACGGCTTGAACAGGACATGGGTCACACCCAGCTCGGCGGCGCGCTCACGGACCTCGGCGGTCGGGTGGGCGGTGATCAGCACGAAATGGCACGGCCTGTTCCTGCGCACGGTCTCCAGGACCTGAAACCCCTCCATGTCGGGCAAGCGGTAATCCAGCACGATCACGTCCGGTGCCAGGTTCTCGGCCAGTTCGATACCCGCGGTACCGTCATGAGCGAGATGGACCTCCAGGCCTTGCGCCTGCAGATACGCTTGCAGGTTCTGCGCAAGGGTCTGTTCGTCATCGACTACCAATACTCTGTTCACCAAGGTCCACTCCCATGAACTGCCCGGTTTCCCGGTCTGCGAAGTGCGGCCTTGTAGAGGCTTGAGCAGGCTTCGTGCCAGGCATGAAAAGTCATTGCGCACCGCTTTCAAGTCATTGATATCGTTGTCGCTTTCCATCCACCTCAGGCCGTGCTGGCAGGCCGTCCCCCACAACCGGGGGAGCTGATGGCACTTTGCCTTTGGGGCATTCCCCAACAGTGGGGAACGCCCCGGCACCGCTTCAATCGGCACGCTCCACTGTAGCGGAATCACGCAAACGTTGGCGCACCGCTTGCCGCGCCTGGGCCTGCAATTGCGCGACGAGCGCTGCCCTGGCCAGGCGCAGGCCGTGTTCAGGTAAGACCGAAGTATTATCACTTTGGTTCTGCATCCATTGCAGTCGTTGACGATTGGCCTGATGGAAGGCCGCGACCTCGGCTTCGCTGGGCGGCGCCACCGCCGTCAGCCGGGCGTAGACCTGCTGGGCGGCCATCTCCTGACGAGTGTAGTCAGCGAAGCTGCGCCGATCGAAGCCCGCCTCCTCCAGGCGGCGCTCGAACACTGCGGGGCTGCCGAAGGCCGCCTCCACCTCGCCGACCCGGGCCGTCAGCTGCGCATCGCTGATCTCGACGCCCTGGCGCTTGGCCTCCTGCCACAGCAGCTCCTTGTCGATCAGCTCGTCCAGGGCCTGCTCGCGCAGGCGCTGGTACAGGTTGGGGTTGCGGATGCTCGCCAGCGCCCGCCCCTGGGCCTGGAGGTATTCGCTGAAATAGCGCTCCAGGCGCAGCGCGCCGATGTCCACGCCATTGACCCGCGCCACCGGTGTGTCGGCGTGGCTTGCCAGGGCAAGCAGTGACAGCAGGCAGGCAATCAGTACACGCATGGTCATCCACTCCTGAAGGGATCATGGTGAGTCCGGTACCGGACGATACGGTGCCACCTCGGCATAGCCCGGCCCCGGCAGGCTCACCTCCACCACATGGGCGCCGGCCATGCCCTGGCGACGTCCGGGGCCGAAGCCCAGCAGCGGCGTCAGGCCGGTGTCGACGTCATGCAGCTGCTCCAGGGCGCCAAGCAGTTGTTCACGGCTGGCGTCGCGCCCCACCTGTTTCAGCGCTTCGACCAGCAACTGCCAGGCGCACAGCGTGCTGACCTGCAACGACGCCTGGCGTGGTTCCAGCCCTTGGCGCTGCTGCACGCCGGCCAGGGTTGCCCGGCCTCGGGCGGTCCAGTCGCCGGGCACGAACGGATAGGCCAGCAGCACCCGCCGCGACCAGGCCGGTGCCAGTCCCGGCACGGCACCGGCCACCTGGCTCGACGCGGCAAGCAGGTAGGGGTTGCGGCCGGCGGTCTGCAGACTGGCGGCCAGCTCGGCAAATGCCTGGGTTCGCCCCAGGAAGACGATGCCCTCGCCTGCCAGCGCCTGGCCCGTGAACACTTGCGCGGATACGCCGGTAAAGCCCAACTGGCGCAACCGCTGCTGTACAACCTGCGCCGCCTCGGCCTGGTCTTCGCCGGCATAGACCACCTGCACGGCTTCGCCGGCCAGGCCAAGGGTGTCGCGGGCATACAGGGCCACGCTGAGCAATTGCTCGGGCACGCCCGGCAAAGGGTCGAACACCTGCACGCTGCCACCACTGCGCGGCGTGGCGCCGATCAGCGGCAGGCCCGCCTGTTCCAGCTGGCGACTGTCGAGCAGCGGTGCCACGGGCGCAATCAGGGCGAAAACCCGCTCGCGCTGGATCAGCTGGTCCAGCGCCTGTGCGGTACTGGCCGGATCCGGCCCCGGGTCCATCACCATCAGCTGCAGACGACGGCCATGGATGCCCCCCGCCTGGTTCAGCTGGGCGACGCCATCCTCCAGCACCGCCCTCACCGTCCGCCCGGCCTCGGCCAGCGGGCCCTGTTCGGGGAGCAAGGTACCGAGGCGCAGCGTCCCCTCCTCCACGCCCGGATCGCGGTCCTCGCCCAGGCGCTTGAGGTAGGCCGCCAGGTTGCGCTGGTCGGCCAGGCTCAGCTCAAAGCGCGGCATGGCCGGGTCCAGCCGGTTGCCAGCGGGGTCGACGCCGCTGCGCACGACCCGCGCCAGGCTGGCTTCGGTATAGGCTGGGTAGCGTCGGTTGTTGACCTCGCGAGCGCCCGGGCCGAGGGCCAGACGCTGCCAGTCCAGGCTCGGCGGGCGCACCCCGCCTTCGCTGCGACCGCGCCCGTCGTTGCCGTGGCAACTGGCGCAAGGCAGCACGCTGGCCGGCACGCTCATGTCAGCGGGGCCGACCCGGGCCAGCAACTGGGCGTCGCTGCTGGAGACGCCTTCGCGGTAGAGGCGTTTGCCGGCTTGTTCGTGGTCGGTGAGGTCCAGGGCCAGGGCTGGGGTGCATAGCAGCACCAGCCACAGTGCCCCTGTAGGAGCGGCCTTGTGCCGCGATCGGGCGCGCAGCGGCCGCCATGACAGGCGATGGGGTATATCAGGCATATCGGCGTCGCCTGATTTACGGCCGCTTCGCGCCCGATCGCGGCACAAGGCCGCTCCTACAGGGGTCGGCAAGTACATGGTAGTCACCGCCCCGCCAGCGGTTGGGTCAGCAGCTGCATGCGCTGGGCGATGGCGGCAGGCGGTGCATCGGGACGGATCTTGCTCCAGCGCTTGCCTGCCACGTCGCCGGCGATCAACTGCGTCGAATGCTGCTCGGGGCTGGGCAGGAACTGCCCCAGGCGCCCGAGCACCAGGTCGACGCTGGCCTTGTCGCCGGTCAGGAACAGCCAGTTCGGCCCGTCCACCCCTTGCTTGCGGGCAAACGTCTTGAGCACCTCAGGCGTGTCGTTCAGCGGATCGCTGCTCACCGAGACGAAGGTCACCTGCGCCGCAAGCTCGGCGCCCATGGCCTCGCGCACCTCGCGCAACTTGCGGGTGATCAGCGGGCAGGCGTCGTTGCAGTGGGTGAAGATCACGTTGAGCATCACCACCTTGTCCTTGAGCACATCGCTGTAGAAGCGCAGCTCGCGGCCGTCCTGGTCCTTGAGCACGGTGTCGGTGAACCAGGTCTGCGCATCGCGGGTGCCACCGCCGCTGGCCATCGCCTGCGGCGCGGGTTGCGGCGCTGGCGAGTGGCCCTCGTGGGCGAACGCGACCGAGGCGAGGATCCACAGGCAGCCGCCAAGCACCAGCCAGTCCAGGCTGCGCATGCCGGCATGACGGGAAGTCTGCGCGCTCATGGCCGCGCCTCCTGGCCGGCGATGGCCGTGCTCTTGGCGTGCACCCGGCGTGCGCTCAGGCGGTTGATCTCGCCGATCAGCACGTTGGGGTCGGTGAAGCCGTAGTAGCGCGTCCAGTGCCCGCTGCGCCCGTCACCAACCAGGATCAGCGGCGGATGCTCGCTGAGGTTGGCGCTGAAGCTGCCGAGCCCCTTGAGCGTCTCGCTGATGGCATAGGGCGAGCCGGTCAGCCAGCTCCACCCCGGCCCGTGCTGGAACGCCCGGGCATAGCCGGCCAGGCGTTTCGAGTCGTCGCGCTGCGGGTCGACGCTGATCGACACCAGGCGGATCTCCTCGCCCACCCGTCCGCCCAACTGCTGCTGGACCTTGCTCATGATCGACGAGACCACCGGGCACACCGTGGTGCAACTGGTGTAGATGAAGCCCATGACCACCAGGTGATCCCCCACCAGGTCTTGCTCCAGGCGCACCGGCATGCCGTCCTGGTCCAGCAGCGCCACGTCGGCGAAGCGCACGCTGGCCTTCTCCTGGCGCGCGGCCGGGGGTTGCTCGGGCTGACCGCCGTGATCGTGGCCGGCGTGGGCCAGGGCCAGGTTGCTGGCCAGCAGCAGGCTCAGGCCCAGCAGTTTTCCGCCATGCAGACGCGTCATCGCACACTCCTGGCTTCCCCTTGGGAAGTACTGGGCTTTGCTGCGCTCGGCAGGACGCGCAGGCTGGTGTAATTGTCTTCGGTGAAGGCGCGCCCGAGGCTGGGCGACTGCACGTGCAGGTACCAGGCGCCGGCCTCGGCCAGCTCCAACGGTGCCTGGTAGAGCCCCTCGCTCACCTCGACCAGCGCCACGTCGCGCGGCAGCGACGAAGGCGCCAGGAAGTAGCGCAGGCTAAGGTCTTCGAGCCCCTGGCGCGGCTTGCCGTCCTCGCCGAGGATGCGTACCTGGGCCATGTAGGGCGCGTGTTGCAACAATGGCCGGGCGGTGCCGATGAACTCGGCATGAGCCCGCTTGCGCAGGCTCGACTGCGGCAGCGCCGCGACCTCGGTGCTGAAGCAGTGGATGATCTGCGGCTGGTTGAGCAGGAAGGCCACGTCGAAGGTGCCGGCCGCCGGCAGCTTGACCGTCGAGCCGTACACCCCCGGCGCGACCTCGCGCAGGCTACGGTCGATGACCAGCGCGGCGCGGGCCTGGTGGCCGCGGTTGTTGTAGCCCGACATCGGCGCGTTCATGCCCTCGGCGTAGAAGTAGGTGGTGTTGTCCACCGGGTTGACCACGAACACCGAGTTGTCGTCGCGGGAGATGCTCACCCCCTGGGCCAACGGCAGGTCGCCGGCCTGGCGCGGCGCCGCCGGACCGGCCTCGAAGCCCTGGACGATCGGCGTGCGCCCCTGCCCCAGGCTTGCCAGGTTGATCATGCTCACCTTCGGCGAGGCCAGGCCGCGCACGTAGGCGTAGGCCTTGGTAAAGGTCAGCTGGTAGGGCTCGGCGGCCACCGGGATTCGGTGGATCAGCTGGTCGGTGCTGGCGTCGATCACCAGCGCCTGGTTCTCCAGGGTATTGAGCACCACGCCATAGCGGCCATCGTGGCTGAAGCGCATCGGCCCCAAGCCCTGCTCGGCCTTGACCGTGTGGCGCAGGCTATGGCTGCGCGCATCGATCACCCGCACCGTGCCTTCCTGTCCATCGACCACGTACACCGCCTGCGACAATGGCGAGTAAGCCACCGACAGCGGATGCGGGCCGACCTCAAGGGTCTTCACCAGGCGCATCTGGGCGGTGTCGATGACGCTCAGGGTGCCGCCGTCGCGGTTGCTGACGAACGCAAAGCGCGAGTCGGCGCTGAAGGCAATCTCGTGGTGGCCGGAGCCGGTGACGAACGACTTGAGCTTGGTCCGGCTGGGCACGTCGATCACCGTCACCCCGCCCTTGGCCGGATCATGGCTGTTGTTGCCCACCCACAGCAGGCGCTGGTCGGGTTGCAGCGCCACCCGCAGCGGCTGTTCGCCGGCCTCCAGGGTGGCCACGCGGGTGAAGGTCTCGGTGTCGATCAGCGCCACCTGGTTGCGTTCGGGCATGGACACGAACACCTGCTTGTCATCGCCGGTGGCCACCCAGTCCATGGGCCGGCCCGGCAGGTCGATACGCGCCAGGGTGCTGGTGACTCCGCCCACCGACACGGTCGGGTCGATCACCGTCAGACTCGCGTCCTTGTTCAGCACCAGCAGGAAGTAGCTGTTCAGATCGAGCAAAGGACGAGCGCCGATGCTGCTCTTGAGGAACAACGCCACCCGCGCCTTGCAGCTGCTGTCGCGGTCGCCGACCGGTGCCGACTGCGCGGGGTCGAGCCAGGCGCCGGGGGCCATGCCCGACAAGGGCTGGCCGCTTGACTGGTCGCTGACCTTGAAGCGGATGTTGGCAAAATCGCCCTCGCGCAGCTCCCCCCCGCTCAGGGGGCGGGCCTCGAACTCCACGGTCACGCCATCGCGGTTGAGGGTATGCAGGGCTTGGGGATCAGCGGCCTCCTGCAGCAGCTCGCGGGGGTCGCACCAGAGCTTTTCGTAGGCGACGCCAAGGCCGATCAGCGCCGTGCCCAGCAGCAGGCCCAGGTAGGCTGGGCGCAGCTTGCGGTTCATGCCCGCGCTCCGCTGGCGGGGATGGGCGCGCACGGGGCAGCGCCTTCGAGCGGGATGACCATGCTGCACCTCCACGGGGCTCAAGGGTTCTGTGGAGGGTGGAAGCAAGCGCTATGCCATCACTAAAGTTGTTTTGAATCAGAGTGTTGGAGAAGTAAGCGAAGAGTATTGGGGAGGCTGCCCCAAACACGGGGGCGCTTTGAGCCCCTTTTCAAGGTTTTTGCGTTTTTTGGACTATGGCCGCTCCAATTCAAGATTGCCTGGGCCGGCCTTATCGCGGGTCAACTCACACTCAGTGCAGGGTTGGCAGCTGTCTTTCGAGCGCGTGTAGGCGACCAGGTGTGAGACGACCGTCTTGCAGCGCGCTCGATCTCATAGGCGCAGCTAGGATTACGGCGAACACCTAGTGGCCATCACGCGTTCGAGAACCCCAGCTCCCACGGTACGAAATTCGTACTTATTCATGTCGACAGCCTGACGCCAACCTGGAAAATATAGGCTTTCCTTGTTAAAAAACAATAAAATTACATACCACGTAGTACGACATGATTGCTCATTCGCCGCTGATAACGACATACAAGGGACGCACACCCCCTCCAAAACTCATCCACCGCAAAGACACCATTCCGCGATAAGCCGCACAGCCTCCTCCGGAGAGATGAAGGCGGTGTCGACTGTAAACGGTACCTCCCCCCACGGCTCGTACTCATGATTCACCACCGACGCCCAGCTGGGAGGCGTCAAGCCCGGAATATCGACCTCCCGGGTCTCGACCCGGCGCCGGTGCTCCCCTGTATCGGAACAAATCACCAGGACATCCACCAGCCGAACGCCTGCCCGCGCCGCCACATCGCGCCACGCCACCCGGCTCTCGGCCACGGGATTGACACAGTCAGCGATCACCGTGCGGCCGAGGCGCAAGTTGTCGAGCGCCAGTTCGAAGGCCACCAGGTAGCCGCTACGCCCGACCTCCCCGGCCAATTCGCCGGAACGTCGAAGGGCCTGCTCCAGGGTGTCGATACGCAGATAGACCGCGCCGAACCTTGCGACCAGTTGCTTGGCGATGGTGCTTTTCCCGGTACCGGGCAAGCCGCTGAAGACGATGAGCATTGATTGTCCTTGAATGCATGGGTGTCGGATAAGCAGGCCCCTGTTACATCTGCGCCCAGTATCCGGGGCTGCCCATGGTAATCCTGATCAGTGTGCTGGCGGCGCCATGCGCCTATCGCCGCGCGGTCGATGCCCCACGGGCCAGCTGCTCGCGCAACCACTGATGCGCAGGATCCCGGTGCACCCGCTCCGGCCACAGCATCAGCATCTCGAAGCCCGGCACCGCCAGGGGTGCCTCCACCACCGCGAGCGCCGGATTCCCGGCCACCAGGCGCTGCGGCAGCATGGCCACCAGGTCACTATCGACCAGCATCGCCGCAAGGCCCGAGAAGCGCGGCACCGACAACACCACGTTACGCGTGAGTCCCTGCTCGGCCAGGGCATCGTCGGTCGGGCCGCTGAAGCCGCCACCGTCGGGCGACACGATGACATGCTCCAGCGCACAGAACTGCTTGAGCGTCGGCCGGCGCCTGAGACGCGGATGATCGGCACGCCCGGCCAGCACGTAGCGGTCAGCGAACAGCGGGCGCTGGCGCAAGCCGGGCGGCGCATCGATGGCGATGTGGAAAGCCAGGTCCAGCTCGCCCTGCTCCGCCTTGCGCACCAGCGTCGGCGGGTTCATGTCGACGATCGCCAGACGCGTGCCCGGGGCGGCCGCACGCAGTGTGGCCAACGCAGGGCGCAGGATGGTCGCTTCGGTGTAGTCGGTCGCGGCCACCCGCCAGGTCAGCTGTGCCCGGACCGGGTCGAAAGGCCGTTCGGCGGCGATAGCCAGGCGCAGCGCCTCCAGGGCCCGGCTCAACGGCTCGCGTAGCGCCAGGGCGCGGGCGGTCGGGCGCATGCCGCGGGCACCCGGCAACAGCAATGGATCGCCCAGCGCATCACGCAGCCGTGCCAGTTGCACACTGACCGTCGGCTGGGCGAGGTGCAGGCGTTCGGCGGCGCGGGTGACGTTGAGTTCGGCGAGCAGCGCGTCGAGGGTGACCAGCAGGTTCAGGTCCAGGCTTCGCAAGGAATCATGCATGGCAATACCTGTAATTTCATCTATTCATTTCAACAATATGCAGGGTATCCGCATGCTTTGGCCATCCCCTACCGGAGCCCGACCATGAACATCCTGATCGTCTACGCCCATCCCGAACCCCGCTCGCTCAATGCCGCCCTCAAGGACTTCGCCGTCCGCCACCTCGAACGCCGGGGCCACCATGTCCAGGTCTCGGACCTCTATGCCATGAAGTTCAAGGCCGTGCTGGACGCCGGCGACAGCGTCGAACACCCCACCGGTGAGCGCTTCAGCCCCTCCGACGCCTCGCGCCGGGCGTTCGCCGATGGCACCCAGGCGCCCGACATAGTTGCCGAGCAAGCCAAGCTGCAGTGGGCCGACGCGGTGATCCTGCAGTTTCCGCTGTGGTGGTTCGGCCTGCCGGCGATCCTCAAGGGCTGGGTCGAGCGGGTGTACGCCTATGGCTTCGCCTACGGTGTCGGCGAGCACTCCGACCGGCACTGGGGGGATCGCTACGGCGAAGGCCGACTGGCGGGCAAGCGCGCCATGCTGATGGTCAGCATGGGCGGCTGGGCCTCGCACTACAGCGAGCGCGGCATCAATGGCCCACTCAACGACATCCTGTTTCCCATCCAGCACGGCATCCTGTTCTACCCGGGGTTCGAGGTGCTGCCGCCGTTCGCGGTGTACCGCACCAGCCGGGTCGACGACGCAGGCTTTGCGGCGGCGTGCGCGTCATTGGGCCAGCGGCTCGATGGCTTGTGGAATGATGCGCCCATTCCGTTCCGACGGCAGAACGGCGGGGATTATGCGATCCCGGCGTTGACACTGCGGCCTGAGCTTGCGCCTGGCCGGGACGGTCTGGGCGTGCATGTTGCCGACTAGGGGTCCGCCACAACTCTGTCGGCAGACACCATCGACCACTGCACTGACACAATTATTTTCACCATATTGATAAATGAAATATTTCATGTCATGTTCTTCTCCGTGCCCAGGCCCCTCCCAAGCAAGGCCCTGGACGGTACGCCCCACCCACCGGAGTCAAGAACATGAACAAGACAGGACTTCTCGGCGCGCTGGCACTCTGTGCCTGCAGCGCCTTCGCCCAGGCCGACGACGCCAGCCTGCGCATTGGCATCGAGGCCGCCTACCCGCCCTTCTCCTACCGCACCCCTGAAGGCGAGCTCGCCGGCTTCGACTACGACATCGGCAATGCCCTCTGCGCGCAGATGCAGGTCAAGTGCCAGTGGGTGATCCAGGAGTTCGACGGCATGATCCCGTCGCTGAAGGTGCGCAAGATCGACGCGGTGCTGTCGTCGATGTCGATCACCGAGGATCGCCTGAAGTCGGTCGACTTCACCGACAAGTACTACCAGACCCCCGGCAAGTTCGCGATGAAGGCCGGCAGCCGGCTCGACACCCCGACGGTGGACCTCAAGGGCCGCAAGGTTGGGGTTCAAAGGTCGTCCACCTATGACCGCTTCGCCACCGAGCAACTGGAACCGGCGGGGGTCGAGATCGTCCGCTACGCCTCGCAGAACGAAGCCTTCCTCGACCTGGTGTCCGGGCGCCTGGATGCCACCCTCGCCGACATCGTCAACACCGAAGAGAGCTTCATCAAGACTCCGGCCGGCCAGGGCTTCGCCCTGGTCGGCCCGGACATCGCCGACCCGCACTATTTCGGCCGCGGTGCCGGCATCGCCGTGCGCAAGGGTGACAGCGCCAACCTGGCGCGGCTCAATGCCGCCATCGCCGCGATTCGCGCCAATGGCACCTACCAGCAGGTGCAGCGCAAGTACTTCCCGTTCGACATCTACGGCCAATAGCGCAGGCTGACGAGGGTTTTCATCATGCTTCACGGCTACGGATCGAGCATTCTCGAAGGCGCCTGGCTGAGCATCCACCTGGCCCTGCTGGCGATGGCCCTGGCCATCGGCCTGGGCCTGTTCGGTGCGGCCTGTCGCCTGTCCCCCCTGAAATGGCTGGCGCTACCGGGCGAGGTGTACACCACGGTGGTGCGCGGCATTCCCGACCTGGTCCTGATCCTGCTGGTGTTCTATGGCGGCCAGGACCTGGTCAACCGCCTGGCGCTGGCACTGGGTTACGAGCAGTACATCGACATCAACCCCTTCGTCGCCGGCGTCTGCACGTTGGGCTTCATCTTCGGCGCCTACCTCTCGGAGACCTTTCGCGGCGCCTTCCTGGCCATCCCCAAAGGCCAGGCCGAGGCCGGCATGGCCTACGGCATGAGTGCCCTGCAGGTGTTCCGGCGGATCAGCCTGCCGCAGATTGTGCGCCTGGCGCTGCCGGGGTTCACCAACAACTGGCTGGTGCTGACCAAGTCCACCGCGCTGATCTCGGTGATCGGCCTGCAGGACATGATGTTCAAGGCCAAGAACGCCGCCGACGCCACCCATCAGCCATTCACTTTCTTCCTCGCCGTGGCGGCCCTGTACCTGCTGCTGACCAGTGCCTCGCTGCTGCTGTTGCGCGGTGTGGAGAAACGTTACTCGGTCGGCTACAAAGCCGCCGAACTCTAGGGGAGCTGCCCGATGACACTCGACTATCAGCTGATCTGGCAGAACCTGCCGCTGTACCTGAACGGCATCGCCCTGACCCTCAAGGTGCTATTGATCTCGCTGGCCTGCGGCCTGGCCCTGGCGATCCCGCTGGGGTTGATGCGGGTCTCGCGCGCGTGCCTGCTGCGCTACCCCGCCTGGCTCTACACCTATGTGATCCGCGGCACGCCGATGCTGGTGCAACTGTTCCTGATCTACTACGGGCTGGCCCAGTTCGAGGCGGTGCGCCAGAGCCCGTTGTGGCCCTACCTGTCCAGCGCTACGTTCTGCACCTGCCTGGCGTTCGCCATCAACACCAGCGCCTACAGCGCCGAGTTGCTGGCCGGAAGCCTGCGCGCCACGCCACGCGGCGAGGTGGAAGCGGCCCGCGCCATGGGCATGTCGAGGCTGACGCTGTACCGGCGCATCCTGCTGCCCTCGGCCTTGCGCCGCACCTTGCCGCAGTACGGCAACGAGGTGCTGATGATGCTGCAGACCACCAGCCTGGCCTCGATCGTCACCCTGGTCGACATCACCGGCGCGGCGAAGACCTTCAATGCCCGCTACTACCTGCCGTTCGAGGCGTTCATCACCGCCGGGCTGATCTACCTGGTCCTGACCTTCCTGCTGGTACGCCTGTTCAAACTGGCCGAGCGCCACTGGCTGGCCTACCTCGCCCCCCGCAAGCACTAAGGAGCTTCCATGCAGCACATCGACCATATCCTGCCCTGGAGCGCCTGCGGGACCCAGCGCTCCCTGCGCGTGCTGCGCTTTGGCAGCGGCCCGCGCAAGGCCTATATCCAGGCCTCGCTGCACGCCGACGAGTTGCCGGGGATGCGCGTGGCCATCGAGCTCAAGCACCGCCTGCTCGAACTCGAGGCGCAAGGCCGGCTGGCAGCGGTGATCGAACTGGTGCCGCTGGCCAACCCGATCGGCATCGGCCAGATGTTCCAGGCCACCCATCAGGGCCGCTTCGAATTCAACAGCGGCAAGAACTTCAATCGCGACTTCCCGGCGCTGACCGAAGCGCTGGCCGCCCACCTGGAAGGCCGCCTGGGCAGCGATGGCCAGGCTAACGTGACAACCATCCGCCGGGCCATGCTCGAACTGCTCGATGAACTGCCCGCGCCCGACTCGGAGCTCGACGGCCTGCGCCGCCTGCTGCTGCGCCACGCCTGCGACGCCGACCTGGTGCTGGACCTGCACTGCGATTTCGAATCGGTGATGCTGCTGTACGCCATGCCGCAGCACTGGACCCAACTGCGCCCGCTCGCCGCCCGCCTCGGCGCACAAGTGGCGCTGCTGGCCGAAGGCGCAGGCGGCGATGCCTTCGATGAAGCCTGCGCGGCACCGTGGCTGCACCTGCGCGAGTACTTCCCCGAAGCCGAGATTCCCCTGGCCTGCGTGGCGACCACCATCGAGTTGCGCGGCATGGCCGACACCGAGCGCGAGCAGTGCCAGGCCAGCGCCGAGCAGATCCTCGGCTACCTCGCCGACCAGGGCCTGATCAGCGGCCCGTGGCCGGCCGCGCCGGAGCATTGCTGCCAACCCACGCCCTTCGCCGGCGCGCAGTATGCCTACGCCGAGCACCCGGGCGTGGTCAGCTACCTGCAGCCACTGGGCGCGCAGGTGCGGGTCGGCGATCCGCTGTTCGAAGTGCTCGATCCGCTCAGCGACCGCCACAGCGTGGTCAGGGCCACCACCGACGGCATCCTCTACGCCCGTGAACGCCTGCGCTTCGCCCAGCCCGGCCTGTGGCTGGCCAAGGTCGCCGGCAGCACCTCCATCCGCCAAGGTCGCTTGCTCAGCGACTGACCCCTGCGAGTACCGACTGATGAACAAACTGCAAATCCACGACCTGCACAAAAGCTACGGCAACCACCAGGTGCTCAAGGGTGTTTCGCTGCAGGCCGACGCCGGTGATGTAATCAGCATCATCGGCTCCAGCGGCTCGGGCAAGAGCACCTTCCTGCGCTGCATCAACCTGCTCGAGCAACCCAATGCCGGGCAGATCCTGGTCAACGGCGAACAGCTCAAGCTGCGCGAATGCGCCCGCGGCGGGCTGCGCGCGGCGGACCCGCGCCAGCTGCAGCGCCTGCGCGCGCGGTTGAGCATGGTCTTCCAGCACTTCAACCTGTGGTCGCACATGAGCGCCCTGGACAACGTCATGGAAGCCCCGGTGCACGTGCTCGGCATGAACCGCAAGGAGGCCCGGGACAAGGCCGAGCACTACCTGGCCAAGGTCGGTGTCGGCCATCGCCGCGACGCCTACCCGGCGCACATGTCCGGTGGCGAACAGCAACGGGTGGCCATTGCCCGGGCCCTGGCCATGGAGCCCGAGGTGATGCTGTTCGACGAGCCGACCTCGGCGCTCGACCCGGAACTGGTCGGCGAGGTGCTCAAGGTCATGCAGGACCTGGCCCAGGAGGGCCGCACCATGGTCGTGGTCACCCATGAGATGGGCTTCGCCCGCGAGGTCTCCAACCAGCTGCTGTTCCTCCACCAGGGCCAGGCCGAGGAGCGCGGCGACCCACGCGAAGTGCTGGCCCGGCCGCAGTCCGAACGCCTGCGCCAGTTCCTCGCCGGCAGCCTGAAGTAAACGCCGGGGCGCTCAGCGGCTCCGCCGCCGGGCGCCTTGGGATACACTACCGGCAACTTTCAGGGAGCGTCGCGCCGGATGTCGAGCCATACCAAGAACACCACCGTCTACGCCTCCGCGGTCATGCGCAAGCTGTCGCAGAGCCTGGGCGAACTGCCGCCGTCCCTGCGCAAGGTCGCCGACTACATCCTGCGCCATCCGCTGAAGGCCGCGACCCTGACCATCGAGGAGATGGCCCAGGCCACCGCTACCTCGCCGGCCGCGGTCAACCGCCTGGCCAAGGCCCTGGACCTGGGCGGCTACAGCGGAATGAAGGCCGAGCTGGTGGCGACCCTGCAACAGATGGTCTCGCCGGTGGACAAGCTGCGCAACGAACTGGCCCAGCGCCCGGGTGGCAACTTTGGCCTGCATGAGCAGATCCAGAGCGCCAGCAGCAACCTGGCGACCACCGCCAGCAACAACCAGGCCGACGCTTTCGAGGCCTTCGTCGGCTGCCTGCTCGAGGCGCGCAAGGTCTATGTGCTGGGGTTCGGCAACAGCGTCTACCTGGCGGGCCTGGCCGCCTCGACCCTGGTGCCGTTCTGCAAGGACACCTGTGCCATCAGCATGGAAGGCGGCAACGAGAACGCCGCCTACCGCCTGGCCGCGATCACCGAGCAGGACGTGCTGCTGGCCATCGCCCTGCCACGCTACTCCCAGGATACCCTGCAACTGTCGCGCTTCGCCCATGAGCGCAAGGCCACCGTGCTGGCCATCACCGACTCCCCGGCCTCGCCGCTGGCGCCGCTGGCCCGTCACGTGTTGTATGCCCCCGCTGATCATCCGGTGCTGACCAGCTCCAACATCGCTGTGCTGGCATTGATCGAAGGCCTGGTGGCCGGGGTCATGGCACGCAACAAGGAGGCCGTGAGGCTGGCGACCGAGCTGACGGAAAGCGTCATGTCGTACCTGCATGTGCCTGGCAACAGGGTGGCGAAGAAGTAGCCCCTGCGCCAGCAGGTTCGCAGGACTACCTCGTCGGCCAGGGCGTCAAGGCATCAAGGCATAGACCGTCCTGTTCGCCCCTGCCCCGCCCTTGGTACCGCCTGCAATCCAGACGCTCTCGCGGAACCAGGTGTAGCCAGGCCTCATCACGCTCCAGGAAATGCCGGGTAATACACTCCATTCGTTGCGCGAACACAGGTTCAGATCGCCCAGCGCGGAGCCATCGGCTGCGACGCCCCCCATGACATAAAGCGCCCCAGCCTGCGCGAACACGATCGGGTCGGTTCGCCCCGCCGCCGGCATCGGCGCCTGCTCCTCCCAGCCACTGCCCTCGCTGCTGGTCCATACATCACGACCGGCGGCCTGCAGGTCCGACTTGCCACCCACCACGTACAACCTGGCGCCGACGGCAGTGACCCCGAACCGTGAGCGCGGCGACCAACCGGCGTTGCCTGCCTTCTGCCAACTGATACCGTCACTCGAGCACCACAGGTCATTGAGCAACTGGTAGTTCTGGTCCTCCCCGCCCATCACCCACAGCTTGTCCTGGAAGACCACGCAGCCGAAGTCACGACGCCCTGGCCAGGCCGCGCTGGCGGTCGCCTGGGTCCAGTGCAGGCCGTCACTGCTGCTCCACACGTCATTCAGGCGTCGCGCGCCGGTGTCGCCGCCCATCAGCCAGAACCGGCCCTTCCAGTACACACCGGCGGCATTGGCACGCGCGCTGAAGGTTTCGTCGAATGCGCCGACCTGGGTCCAGATCTGCCCATCGTGGGTACTGAAGATCGCCTTGGCGCTGTCTGGCGAGAACAACCACAACCGGGTGTCCTGGCCCAGTACGATGGCCCCGCTTGGCGCCATGAAATCGGTGGTGTTGTTGAAGGTGTTCCAACCGAGCTTGAGGAAGAACAGATCGAGGCTGCGCGACAGCGGCCCGCCCTCCCCCTGTACGGTCAGGGTGTAGGTGATCGGCTTCGGCGGGAAGACCTGGTAACGGCCCGAGGCCAGGTCATCCCTGGCGATCACATGGTCATCCTGGCCTGGCGCACTGATGATCGCCGAGCGTGCGGCATGGGTCTGCCAGGCCAGGGTCACGGCGCTCGACGCCCTGCCGCTGGCGGGCGTGGCGGTGAAGGCATCGATCGCCACCGGAGGTACGTTCACCGTGAACTGGGTGGTGAAGTCCGGAGTGGCGGCATTGAGGGTCTTGTAGGCATTCAGGGTGAACTGGGTGGTCCTGTCACACCTGACCTTGTACTGCGCGACGCTGCTGACCCCGGTGCCTATCTGCCCCTTGGCGCTGTCGAGGGTGACATTGCCATACTGCAGCTTGACCTGGCGCACGTCGAAGCACTGCCAGCGCAGGGTGGCTTCGTCACCGAGGTTGGCCAGGTTGGAAGGCACACCGTTGAAGAAGATGATATTCGGCGTCGGCTCGAGTTTCTGCACCGGCAGGGTGAAATAACCGTCGTCATAGCCCGGGAAATCACTGTACTGCAGATAGGCGAGCGTCGCCCCGCGAGGCGCCTGGGTGGTGATGTTCTCGATCACGAAGGCCGCCGTGGCACCCGCGCCGGCCCCGAGCACCGTTCGGTTCGTGCTCACCGGTTTGAGGGTCCATACCGGGTCATTGGCGCCGGCGCCAGAGTCGGGATTGGTCGCATCCCATTCATAGGTCTGCTGGCCATTGTGGTAGGTCGCCTCCACCGACGCCTTGATGTTCCAGGCCGAGAACGGGTCGCGCGGGTCCGCCGGGGTCAATGCGCCGATGCTGTCGCCGTAGACGAACGACAGCAGCACCGTGGGGGTGTGCACCCAAGGTTTGGTCACCAGTGGTTCGCCGGGTTTGAGGTTGGACAGTTGCAGGACCAGCAGGTTCTCGATGGTGACGTTGTCCGCGGGTGTGACATAGACGCTGCTGTCTGGCAACAACTGCGCGGCCATGTTCTGGCGCAGGTCGGCGGCGAACTCGGGGTAGCGCAGCAGGAAGACCTTGTAAGGCGGCGAGATATTCTGCCCGTTCACCCGCACACCGAGGTCAGCGTTGGTCTGGCTGACGAAACTGGAGGCGACCCCGGTCAGCTGGAGCACCAGGCGCCCTCCGGCATCGAGCGCCTGGCTGCCGTTGAGCACCAGCATGTTGCCTTGCACCGTGGTTCTCCAGGCGCTGCCGGTGACCTTGATCTTCGCCACGTCCGACGCACTGAGCAGGGTACCGGGAAACTGCAGGCGGATGTCCGTGGCGGTAATCGCCGTGGTACTGGTCACCGTGAGGGTGTAGTCGCCCAGGTCCGCACGGCCGATATAGAGCTCGGGCTTGCGAGTGGAGTCGTTGAGGAATGTGGCGCTGACAGCCATGGCGAAACTCCTTTGGTCTATCCGGTCCTTACTCGTCTTTGGCGACGGGCGTCAGTTTCAACCAGCCGTCCTCGGCTGTCTGCGGTGTGTAGGAGAACGCCGCGCGATCTCCAACCTGGCTTGCCGCCAAGGGCTCGTCACGCGGCACCTGCACGCCACCCTGCAGCACACTGGTGGTCCATTCCCAGGTAAAGCCGGGCTCGGCGGGCACGGGCAGGCTCAGGGCCTGATGGCTGCGCAGGATCGGGTGGGTGAAGAACGTCACCTCAATGTTGCGCAACGCGGCGGCGCAGATATCCGGCGGTATGCCGATGGCCTTGACCGGCCACAGCCCGGTGGTGGCATGCACCCTGGCCCTGGGGTCGATCAGCAGGCTCAGGGGCGTTTGCGCCGGTACCCGCACATCGCGCAGGCCGGCGATCTGCGCCGCGGCATCGGTATAGGGCTGCGCTGGCGGGTCGATGTTGGCACGCAGGTTGAGGGTAATAGTGTCCGCTGCCGGCTGCGCGATGCCGTCCACTGCCGGGCTGGGAGCTGCCGGGGCGTAGAGCGTGGTGTAGGGTCCCTCGCTGTCGAGCAGGTAGGCGACAAGGCCATCCTCGAGGTGGTCGCGATCACCCAGCCTGACCGGGATGTTCACGCCACCTATGGCGGCGTCGTCGCGCAAGGTCCAGTCGTAGACCTTGTCATACTGGCCCGGCAGCAGGCGGGCCAGTTCATCGCTGCTGGTGGCCATGGCCGGCAGACCCTGGACCTCGCAGCGCAGGCTGGCGCGCACCAGGGCCAGGGGCTGACCCATGAGCACCGCCTGGGCCTGGGCCGCCTGCTGGTCGTTGGGCAGGATGTAGGTATGGGCATTGTCGATGGTCTTGAGCAACGCGGCGAAGAACGCCCTGGGTTTGCCCAGGATGAAACTGGCCAGCTTGACCAGGTGCGGGTTGGCATCGACCAGGTCCTCAAGCATCGGCCGCGCCGGGTTGCCGGGGGCCGAGTGCCAGGCGACCGTCTGCTGCGCGCCGAATACCCCGAGCGAGCCGAGCACCAGCCCATCACCGGTAAACAGCATCAGCGCGTTCTCCAGGTAGTTGGGCACGATCCAGCCGCACAGCGGCGATGTGGACGGCAGCGGGTTCATCTGTACCTCATCGTCGGCGGCACTCAGCCAACGGAACAGCAACCGGCTCGGCTGGGCCAGCCTCGGGGCCAGGTAGCCCTTGCCGGCCTCGCCGTCCGGCGCCTGCATCTGCCAGGCCAGCGTGACCTTGTCGCGGTCCTCGAAACGGTCGGTGTCGACCAACAGCCGCTTGCGTCCGAACACATCCACCAGTTGCAGCTTGGACAGGCTGAAATAGCCGGCGCGCAGCAGGTTGTACAGACTCTCCTGGCTGATCGGGACTTGCCCGGTCTGCTCGCCGGCCGCCCAGGCCACGAAATGGGTCAGGCTGTTGACGTACTGCGTGTTGTCGAACGTGTCGACCAGCGCCGTCGGGGTCGACTCTTCATCGTAGAACGGGTTGAACGGCTTGAGCTGCAGGCCGGCCGCCCGGGTAATGAACCCGGCATTGACGCCGCTGAGCCCCTGCGCCAACAACGGCTTATCCAACAGGTACTGGACAATCGCCTGCAGCTCGGGATTGTCGTTGTGCTGCAGGTAGCGACGCAGCTGCTCGATCAACGGCTCAGCGACCTTGGAGGACAGCAGGATGCTGTCGGTCAGTTTCACCCTGCCGGCCGCTGCCTGCGGTGGCGTCGTGCCGAAGACCAGCTCGATTTCGCGCGCGTCCAGCTGGAACTGTTCGGTGATATAGCTGGCGGCGTAGTCCGACGCCCCGTCCCGACGGTGTTCGAACGGTACGTAGGTCGCCTCCCAGGTGAGGAACAACGGCAGGAACGGATCCTGCCAGTCACGCGCGTGGTTGAGCGCCAGGCCCTGGGGCGCCTGCCCTTGCCAGCACAGGCTCAGGCCACCGCTGGTCTGGCTGGGATGGTCGATGATCGGCAGCGCTTTCCACGGCGCGTCGGCATTCTGCGTCCAGGCCTGCTGGATCTCGGCCACCAGCGCCTGTTGCGCGGCCTGCACGTCGGCTGCGGACGCGCCATTCAGAGCCGAGGCGATCTGTGCGGCGAGCAGTGGGTCGAGCAGGCACTTCTCGCCCAACAGACGGCCCAACTCGTCCAGCAATGGCTGCAGATCGTGCGCCTCCGGACTGGCCGTGGGGTTCACCGAAGGCACCGCCAGTGCCAACGAGGCACGCAGAGTACCGGCGGCCAGGCTGGCGCTCGCGCTGTCGACCTGCGCCAGCAACTGGCTGCCCAGACGACACGGCAGGCACTTGACGTTGCCGTTGCGCCGCGCTGGCTGCACGGTATCGCCGGTCACCACCATCACGGGCTCGTTGGGTTGCCAGAAGCGCGCGGCATTGGTGGTCTGCAGTTCGAAGCGGGCGTACTGCTCGGACAACAGCGCCACCAGGGCATTGGCCTGGGCGACGAGCCGCCCGGCCAGGCTCGCCGCCGAGGCCTTGGTCAGATAGCGGCCATCGGCCGCCTGCTGCAGGAAGTCCTCCGGTCCGCAGCAGAACAGCGGAATGTTGCCGCTGGCCGGGGAAGCATCGGCAGCCTTGCCGAAAGCGGCCTCGAACTTCGCCCACAGGTCGAGGATCTGTTCGGCCAGGTAGCTGTTCAACTGCGGGATGTCGAAAGGCACCGAGCCGCTCTCGTCGTAGAGGGCGGTGATGTACTTGTACCAGTCCATGAAGATCTGCTGGCGACACGAGACAATAACGTTGAGCAGCGCATCCAGCCGTTGCTGGTATCGGTTCAGGCTGTCGAGCTTCTCGGCCAGCTGGTTCTGGTCGTCGGGCAGGGTCGCCTGCGCATCGGCATAGGGCGTGGCACTGGCCGCGCGCTTTTCGCGGATCATCCAGATACGCCCAGACTGCAACGCGCCGAAGCCGTTCTGGTGCACCTCCTGCTCCAGCTGCACCAGTGTCAGGTCGCTGCCCAGCCGCTCAAGCAACCCCAGTTGCAGCGCGTCGAGGAGAAACTCAAGGTTGTGCTCGATCGCCTGGCTGTCGCCGCCCTGCCCACCCGTCGGGTCCTGGGGTTTCCAGCTGCGCCATTGTTCCTTGATCAGTGCGGCCAGCGCCGAGGAGCTGGAACTGCCCAGGGCCGCACGCACCGACTCGTCGCGCTCGCTCACCGGCGCCAGGTAGCACTTGGGAAAACCGGGTTTCGCCCCGGGCACGGCCGGGTTCTGCCCACGGGTGTCCCAGGGGATGTCCGCAGCCTGCGCGGTATACAGACAACGCTCCGGCAACTGCCCGGGCTGCGGGCTGTAGGCCCACTGGTAGAAGCCTGCCACCACCTCGGCCAGCAGGCGTTCGGCCGGCAGGCGCTCACTGTCCGGCGCCCGCTGGTTGTCGGCCTGGGCCTGGGCCAGCGCCTGGCGAAAGTCACCGTCCTGCAGCGGGTCGTCGGCCGCGTGGCTGTGCCAGCCGCTGACCTGGTAGGACACATCGAACTGCACGTTGCCCAGGTTGAAGCCTTGGCCCATGTCCAGGAAATTGTCGTGGAAGCCGAAGACACTGGCGCAGTCGGGGTAATAGGCACTGAAGGTCGGCCCGCTGTTGCCCATGGCACTGACCGCGCCCAGGCTTTGCCCCGGGGCCATGTAGTTTCCGGCCGACAGCACGAACGCCGGCAGGTGGCGCACATCCAGCAGCCCCGCTCCCGGGGCGTCAGGCTCCGGCTGCCAGGCCTTGAGTTCGAACACCCGCCCCATGCGCCGCGATGGCGGATAGTACGCCGCGCCGCCATTGCCGCTGACGTCATAGCCAGGGGGCACCTCCCAGCCTACCGGCAACGAGATGCTGTTGCGCTGGCTGGCAGGGTAATAGTCGGACACGTATTCCTGGGGCGTCATCAGGTAATCGCTTTCGATCACCCATTGTTTGACTTGCGTACCCTGCGCCCAGCGCAGGATCCGGGTGACCATCCAGCGGTTCGGTGCCGCCGGGTAGTCCACCTCGCCCGAGGGCGCCTGACGCCCCTGGGCGATACGGTCGGGCAGCGCCCAGTGCAGGTGGATGCCGGCCTTGAGCTGCTCGATGACATTCTGGCTCAGCGGGTTGTAGATATTGCTGCTGACGTTGGCCTTGCTCCAGGTGCCCGCGTGCACGATCGCGCCATTGCGCCCGGGCTCGCGCCAGGGCAGGCCGTCATAGCCGGTGGTGCCACCGGCGAACAGGTCGTGGCTCTTGGTCACCAGGCTTGCATCGTTCGGGCTGACCCGCAGGGCCTGGACGTTCACGGGAATGATCAAGCTCATGCTGGCGTTCCTGGACTGACGTTGAACGAAACGAGGCCAACCCCCTTGACCATCTGCAAGGCGAACTCGGAGGACGGCAGGTGATCGAAGCCGCTGTAGATGCCCTGGATGTAGTCGGCGTACTGCGGCCC
Source organism: Pseudomonas carassii (assembly GCF_036324045.1). NCBI lineage: Bacteria > Pseudomonadati > Pseudomonadota > Gammaproteobacteria > Pseudomonadales > Pseudomonadaceae > Pseudomonas > Pseudomonas carassii. Next base: position 80,111 of record NZ_JAZDCT010000015.1, read on the forward strand.
ATGCAGGTTGCGCGACAGGCGATACAGGCGCAGTTGCCGGGCCTGGGGCGCGTCGCGCCAGGGCACCGGCTGGAACACATCGGGCACCTGGTCGCCGGCGGTATGGGCGGCGTTGGTGTAGTTGTAACGCAGGTTGATGGCCTTGGGCTGGCTGTCCGTCACGCCGAAGTGCAGGCCTTCGGCGGGCTCGTGGATATCGACCGAACCCAGTGGCTGGCCATCCAGCTCGAACAGGCACAAAAGCACACCGGGCGCCAGGCGCTCGAAGCGCACGATGTCCATGGCCTTGCCGTCCGGGGTGTAGGCGTTGACCTCCAGCCCCGGCCAGCCTTGAACCACGTCCGAACGCAGCAGGAAGCCGCTGATCACGTCCATCTGCTGCTTTTCCGTTGCCGCCTGCAACCCCAGCGCCTCGCGGCGACTGACCGAGGCCTGGCGAGTGGCGCGGCGATCGACGCTGGCCTTGACCGCCACGTCATGCACCACCGACGGCGCGGCGTTGTTGCCGGTAACCGCCCGACCAATGCTCAAGGCGCCATCGAGCAGGCTCTGCACCCAGTTTTCGTCCAGGTAGAAGAAGCGGATCGACTCCGGCGGCAGCATGCGCTCGTCCGCTACCAGGTAGTTGAAAGGCACGCCATCGAGCAGTTTCAGCCTGGCCAGCCAGCCATAGATCTCGGCCGGCACCTCCAGGGTGGGCGCCTTGACTGCCAGCAGCAACTCGGGGTCGGCAAGCACATCACGTTGCGTGCCGGCCCTCTCGACACGGGCCTGGCCAAGGCTGGCTGCTGCCAGGCGCGCCTCGCTGGCGGGCAGGAACGACTTGAGCATGGGCTGCACCAGCGTGTCGTGGCGCACTTGCTGTTGGATCTCGTGCAGCGATTGTTGCAGCATCGCCGTCTCCATCTGCGCCGCCACATCCCGCAGGTTGTTGCGCCGCCAGTTATAAAGCATTACCGCAAAGTGCTTGTCCTGCAGCGCCAGCAACTGACCGACCTGCCAGGCCGCCGCATAGGAGATGTCGAACATCCCAGTATTCGGGTCGTAGCCGCTGGCGGCATCGGCGCTGGTCCAGGTCGGCGGCACGGTGTTGGTCATGATCCGGTAGGGCGTCAGCGGCCCGCGGTACCACGAAACGGTGTTGCCGGCGTCGCGAGTATGGTGGCCCAGCGCGGTGTAGCCCATTTCCAGCGCGTTCCTGGCCTGGCGGGTCGCCTCCGGCTCGCCCGCCTGCGCGGCGGCGACCGGCAGCCCCAGGGCGAAGTTGCCGACGCCGCCGACACTGCTGGCAGCCTGCTTGGGGTTGAGTTCGAGCAGCAACTGCTCGAAGCGCTTGCCGGTGCCGGTCGACGTGAACGACCAGCTGGTCAGTACCGCCAGGCGCATGAAACCGTCGCGGGCGATGGGAAAGGCCGGCTCGGATGGCAGGCTCACCGAATCCGGCCAACGCACCTGGCTGGCATCGTCCGAGGTGGCCGGATCGATCGGCAGGAATGGCTCCAGCGCCTCCAGCGACACCAGGTGCGCGATGCAGCGCTTGGCGGTCTGCGGAAGGCGGCAACCGGTGACGATGGCGAAGTTGGAGGTGCCCGGCACTTTCGACAGGTCGTTGCGCGAGGCCGGCACGCCGTTGACCGTCGCCTTGCGGGTGATCTGCACGTTGCGCACGTGGGCCATCATCTTCAGGTCGTCCAGCGACGGCGCGACACGCCAGAACAGTTCCAGCGGGATATCCAGGTAGTTGCAGGGGTCGTCGGCATGCTGCCCATAGTCCAGGTAGCGTTCCAGCTGCGACGCATCGCTGCTGGAGTCGAGACCGGCGGCCGCGTAGAAGTAGGAATAGCCCTGGGCACCCTGCCCCGGTGGCCGCCTGAAGAACAGGTCACGCAACCTGCCGGCGCTGGGGCTGGCGCTGAAGCCTTGCTGGCGATAGGCGATCTCGTCGTCTTCGTCGAAGATCAGCACCGCCAGCCAGGTCGGCACGTCCATGTCGTGCTGCTGATCGGGAAACGCCACCGGTGGTTCAGCCAGGCTGGGCCTGCGCTGCCATGGCAGGGTCTGTTTGGTGAACACCACATGGGCCAGGGTATCGGTGTATTCGCCCTGGGTCTGGTCGGGCGGATACACCGCCTGGATATCGTTCGGGTCAAGACTGAAGCGCGGCGCCTGCACGGCGAAATGGTACTGGTTGGCGTAGTGCTGCTGCTCCTGCGACACCCGCTGCGAGACCGTGAACTGGTACTCACCGGCCTCCAGCCCCGGCAGGTTGTGCTGGATGAACTTGACCTTCCCTTCGATGGGATGTTCGCGATTGTCAGTCACAGTCTGCCTCCGGCACTCAGGGATTGACGGGTGTCGGCTTCCTCGCCGAGCAGGCCGATGCTCGGCCAGTCCCACAGTGGGTAGCGGGCCAGGCGGGCGACGTCCAGCGCCTCGGCGTCGAAGTCGTAACCTAGGCTGTTCAGGCTGGTGACCATGGCCTTGCGCTGCTCGGCGACCGCCGGCGCAACCAGGTCGCTCAGCTGGTAGTCGCTGTTGCGCACGGGGGTGACGTCGCGCACATAGCTCAGCACCGTGCCGTCGGCGCTGAGGCTCGCGGCAAAGGTGTCGCTATCGGGCACGCGGGGGCTGTCCAGGCACCAGGCGACCTGCTGGGTTGTGTCGAACAGCAGCGCCCAGAGGTCCGCGTCCGCGGTGACCGCCGGATGGCGGATCATCGGTGACAGCTGCAGCCCGCACAGGGTCGCACCGATCATCCGTTCGCCGTTCAGCCCCGAGTCACGCCCAGCCCACAGCGCCGCCTGGGCATTCTGCAGGAGCAAGTCGATGGCTACCGCGTCGACCGGCACGCTGTAGTTCTCTGGCTTGCTGTAGTCCTTGCCAGCGGGCAACCGGGTCAGTTGCAACTGATGGTCGACGCTGAACCGACCTGCCTCGAGGGCCATCGGCAACACGCCGAAGTCGGTGGTCCAGGCGCTGCTGCTACGTGCCACAGGGGTGCTGGAAGGCGTGCCGGTGCCCAGGTAGGTGAACGCGCCTTGCGGGGTGAACGGCGTATTGACGCGGAAATCGTTGAACTGCGCGGTCTTGCTGGGGATGACCAGATTCGAGGCCAGGGCGAAATGGTTGGGGTCCAGGACCCAGTCGAAGAACGCACCGCTGTCCTGGGCCTTGAGGTCGCTGATCAGCCCCTGCTGGACCATGCCCTTGACCAGTTGAACCGGCTCGGCGGATGACGCCCCGTCCGATCGCTCGAGCAACGTCTCGTGGCGCGCCTGGCTATTGGCCGCTGGCAGGAAAGACGTCTTGAAGTCCTCCCAGGTGACCGGGTCGGGTTTGGACCGGCTGCTGCCGAAGCGCACGCTGAAACTGATGATGTCCAGGTCCACCGTGGCCACGCCGCCGAACTCAGGCCCCCAGACGCCCAACTCGACGCCGACGTGAATGGTGATCTTCACCGTGACGAACAGCAGGTTCGCCTTGAACGACGCCCCCAGGTGAATGTAGGCGTCCGCGGCATAGTGGAAAGGCCGCCAGCCCAGCAAAAAGTCGATCCCCACGCTGAACCAGGCGCTGATCGGCCCCGACTCCCAGGTGGCCTGCACGGTGAAGCCGGCCATCAGTGTGTGCGACAGCAAGGCGAAGTAGCATTCGCCCTTGAGCACCAGCGGCCCGGTCTCGTACACCATCTGCAGGCGTGGCACACTGGGGAAATGCCGGGGTTTGACGAAACGCGGGCTGTAGCCGCCCAGGGTCACCAGGAACTCCCCGGCGTGCTCGCCAGCGTACCAGGTGTAGAAGGCGAATCCGCCGCTCACATGGCAAAGCCCGGCATAGATGAACGAGGCCGGGGTCAATCGGCCATCCACAGCGATAAGGCCACTGCTCGACTCGAAGCGCGCTTCCAGCGCCACCTCCAGGTAGGCGATCGGTTGCGGCGCGCCCTTGGGTACAGTCACCCGGGCGATGCCCAGCAACGCGACTTCCAGGGACACACCGAAGGACACGGTGAGCAGCGCGGTGGCGTCGACCATCTCGAACGAAGTGAAGTCGATGCCGGCGGCGACCCAGTACTCGCCCGCCTGCGGGTGGATGTACGAGGCCGTCTTTGCCAGCGTCTGTTGCAGCACCTGGCCTGGCTCCTGGGTCCCCAGGGTGGTCGGGAAACTGTTTTCCGGGCGTTTGTTGTTCTGCGGCAACAGCGGATAGCTGGTCAACTGGTCGATACTGGGCAACGTCAGGCTGCGGTTGATGCCGAAACCGCCAGCCAGCCCGGTCACGAAGAAGAACGGCGGGCCACCCAAGGGCTGCTGCAGGCGCACGAAGATGAAGAACGAACTCTCGTCGGGCGCGTAGCCGCCGATCGCCGACAGCGAGAAGGTCGCCACGCTGACCCGCGCCTGCCCCAGAAAGTCGCGGCCAAGGCGCAGAAAACCACCGGCAATGCTCAACGGTCCGGCCTGCAAGCCGAGGCTCATGCCATCCAGTTGCGCGCTGATGTCCAGGTCACCGCTCTGGCTGCTCGGCAGGCGGAAGCCCAGCCCCAGGCCTTGCAGGTCGAACGACAGCATCGCCAGGCTGAAGCCGGCATCCAGCAACAGCCATACCCTGCCGTCTTCGTAGCGCACGCCGATACGCGCCAGCGACACCGGACCGATCGACTTGCCCACGGTAAGCCAGGCGGCATTGCCGGCCGGAGGCCTGGCTGCGGCCGCGGGATCCGTCTCGGCCTTCACCGGCGCGGTATCGCCACCTGCGCTCATCGGCAACGCCGTGCCGCCAAGCTCGATGTCGGCGGCAAAGTTGAAACCGCTGGAAAACGCCTGCGCCGTGCCCTTGGCATCCTTGGGCAAGGGCAGTTGCGCCGGCACCTTTGCCTGGGTGAGCAGTTCATTGAGCTGCTCGACCTGATCGACACTCAGGGCCTCGGCGCAGAACAGTGCCTGTACATTGCGAATGCTGCCCAGCCGATCATCGGTAAAGACTTTGCCCACCAGCGGCAGGTCAGCCAACGAAAGCTCGAAGCCCAGCAGCATCTGGAACACATAGTTCGAGGTGCTGGTGCCGGTCTTCGGGTCCTGCGATTTCAGCGCGACAAAGGTCCCGGTACCATAGTTGGCCGAAGTTGCCGAAAGCAGCACGGTGTGTGCGCCCATGTCATAGACGAAGCTGGCTTGGGACAATGCCAGGTCGAGTTCGGGAGGAATGGCCGGCACGGTGAAACCCAAGGCCTCGGTGATGTCGGCGAATTGCAGGTAGTCGTTGTCGCGGGCCTCCCAGTGCGCCCGCAGCTTCAAGTCCGGCTGGGTGCCGGCGTCGAACGTCAGGGCGAACTCGAAGTTCTGCCGCCCCACCAGGAAACTGCCGCTGAGCGCCACCGAGGCACCGGCACCGGTCTTGCTGAAGAGCAGCGACAGTTGCGCATCGACCTGGGTATCCAGGAGCAGGAACTGCGTGCGCACGGCTCCCAGCACGGTATAGCTGTAGCTGTTGTCGCTTTCCTGCACGGACACACCGAACTGCTCGAAGACGATCCCGCTCAATGCCGCCGGCACCGGTACCGCGCCACCGACCACGCCCTTGACAATATCGCCCAGCGTAACGCTCTCGGTCATCCGGCCACTGATCAGGTCGACATTCCAGGTCCCCGCTTGCCTGGCCAGTGAGACCGTAAAGGCGAACGTGGTATCGAACAGTTGCGGCAGGAAGCGCGCAGAAGCCTGGATCTCGACCTGGGTGCTGGCTTTCGGCCCACTGGGCTGGTTCAACCTGACCGACAGGGTCAGTGCCTCCAGCGTCAGTACGCTGGGAATGAGGGTCCAGGGCGTCTGCGTGTGGATGGCCAACGAGACCGAGCTGACCGGCGCCGCCCTGTTCGCCAGCACCATGCGGTACGCGGTCAGGCCGACGTCTTCGAACACCTGGCTCAGTGATCGCGGAATGTAGTCTTCGTAATGCTGGCCGCCCGGCAGGCTGCGGATGAGATCGCCGGCATTGAACTGTGCCCCTGGCACCGGCTGCGCGAAGAGCAGCAATGTGTCGAGGGTCTGCGGGATTTCGATACCACAGTCGAGCTTGCCGTCGAACAACGACGACACGGCGAAGCCGAACGCCTGGATCTGTTTGTTCGGTTCGCTGATGCTGACGCTGAGCGCCGGGGCGGACAGGCTGAGTTTCCAGTCGCCCACGCCGATGGCGAACACGCTGTCCGACACCGGCGCCCGCAGCCGCAGGACCGGGTAATGCGCCTTGGCGTCCGGGGCGAAGGGCCCATAGAAGCGGTAGGATGAACTGCCCACCAGGTCGCCGAGGATGGCTCCCACACCGCTGATATCACGCAGATCCAGCATCGACAGGAAGTTCTGCCCCTTGGCCAGAGCGACCGTGCCGCTATCGTCGGCGGACCAGCGAAACGCGGACTGCGCAACGCTTGCATAGACGAAGCGCGGCGCGGCTGGCTTGAGCAGGTTGAAGGGAAAGAATGTCATGGCCGGGAAGCTGGTGGCCAGCGTCCACCCCGACGGCATGAGCGCCTCGATGGTTACCGCGACCGCCCCCTGGCTGATGCTGAAACTCAGCTGGACACCCACCTCGGTGCTCTTGAGCAGTGCCGACCGCCCTCCGCTGACGCTGACCACCCCCTGCTCGGGTCCAATCACCCCGCTGGGGCGAAGCCCTTCGACCGAAAGCGCGACCCCGCTGTCGAGCCCGAAGGCGGTGCCGATGCTGGCGACCTCGGCCGCCTCGAGCAGGCGTGTGTCGAGTACCAGCTTGCCGGTGCCGGCTACCTGCTTGCGCAGTTCACTTGCCAGTTGATCGATATTCACGGTCGGCTCCTGCTCACGTGACATTGGTCACTTGCTGAGCGTTGTCATTGGGCTTGAACAAGTGGCTGGGCGTGGCGCCCGCCAGCTTGACGGCAACGGCCATGATCGACTCCACGGCCTGGCAGATCGCGCGGTTGCGGACCTCGGCGTTGCCTACCTGCGCGGCCATCACCGAGGCCGGGAACACCTTGTTGACGATGAACGTCTTCAATGCCTGGGGGGTGGCCACGCCATCCTGGTCGACCACCTGTTGGAGCCCTTCGGTGATCGCGTACCAACGCTCGTAGTTGTAACGGATGCGGCCAAGCAGCTCGGCGCCCTCGTCATTGTCATAACCGGTGGTGGTCTGCTTGAGGATGGTCGCTTCGGTGGCGATGCCGAACTGGAAATTGTTGGCGAGCAGGTAGTTGGTGATACTGGTGTCTTCTGCCGAAGCGATGAAATAGGGGCTGAAGTTGAGGTTGTTGCGGTCCAGCCAGTCGATGTCCCACAGCACCGCCTGCTGCAGCACGCGGTCCGTGCGAAACGCCGCTGCCGGGTAGGTGCCGGGCTGCTGACCCAGCAGCTTGTTGCCCTTGAGTTTGGTGGCGATGCCGTCGCTGGTGTCGGTGGCCGTTTCACTGCCAAAGCCCAGGCCGACATAACTGCGGGCCGCGATCGCCGCTTCCGCCGCCTGCAGCCCCTTGAAGCTGTTGAGGTGATACACGTTGTCGTCCACCAGCCAGGCGCAGTTCCAGCGGTTGCCGGAATCACGGCGTAGCCGCTTGGCAAACTCGATGGCGGCGAAACGGCTGGCACCGAAGCCGACATAGGGATAATCGCCGCCCTCCTGCCAACCATCGTCATTGCGAAACGACCAGCCAATCACATGCAGGTTGGCTACACCATTCAAGGCATCCCGGTACTTGCCATACTCCAGTTCATGGACGATGACGTACACACGTCGGTTAACGTCGTTGACCCGGGGCGGAAAGTACCACGCAGGTACCGGCTGCTCCTTGGGTATGGAGTACGGGCGGTCGAATGCTCTGGGGTCGGAAATATTGGTGAAATGGCCGACGCCAAGCTGATCGAGCATGGCCTGGCCTCTGGCGAAACCTGAGGCGATCCAGGCACTGCGGTTGCTGGAGATGACCAGCAATGGAGGTCGCGAGGCCGCATTGTTCTCGGTGGCACAGATACCGCCCCAGCTGCCCCCGGTGGAAAAGTCCAGGGCCCTGGGCACCTTGCCGGTATCGCGCAGCACATCGATGCGGCCATTGACCAGTGCCAGGCAATCGCCCTTGTCATCGCTCGCCAGGGTCGGGGTCTCGACCGGCTGGTACTTCTGGCTGACCAGGTTGCCGCCGTAGTTGTTCTTCACGCGCAGGGTGATCGCCATGGACAGTCCTGACCTTGCGAGGGAGTGAGGAGCGCAGGGCCGCGTGGGCGGCCCTGCGCCAGTGGGCTAGGCGCCGGCCTTGGCGACCGCGACCACCTGGGTCAGCGACACGTTGAACTTCTCGAGCAGCTTGGCCTGCCCGCCCAGGCCACCCGGTGGATCCTGGATGATCTGCAAGGTGAAGTCGGCGCTGAGCTGGCCACTGGGCGGCACCGGCGCCACATAGTAGGCCGTGACCTGGCTGACATAGTTGGCTGGCAAGGTCGCCGGGGTGCCATAGAACTTGCCATTGGCCAGTGGCGACTTGCCGATGGAGATGATGTCGCCGTTGGCGTCCGGGGTCTCGAAGACGAAGTACATCTCGGCGTCGGGATCGAAGCGCGAGGCCGACAGGTTCACCGTGACATCAACCGGTTTGGCGTTGTTCAGGGCCACCTTGCTCGACCAGCCGAAGCCTGTGGCCGGAGTCGGCGGTTTGGGCGGTACCGCGAGGGCGTCATAGGCGGCGTTGCCCGCCTCGATGATCGCTTCGTGCAATGGAGTGAAGGCGCTGCCCGCCGGCGCCGGGTGGTTGGCGTCGGTGATGAAGGCGATCAGGTTGTAGGGCGCGCCCTGCACCGGCGCCGCGACATTGCCGAACAGGAACGGGATGTCGGTGACGGCCACCGCCTGCCCTGGCGCGCTGATGCTGACGGAGTTGTTCTGGTCCTGGGTGCTCAAGCGCTTCCAGAACGGCTTGGTGTCGATGGTGTCGGCGCTGCAGTACCACAGCTGGACGTTGCCGACCGCGGTCTTGCCGGTGTCCTTGCCAAGATTGCGGGCGCGGACATACACGTAGTTGGTACCGTGGTAGTCGACATCCTGCGAGAAGGGTTGGTCGTAGCACTCGGCGAAGCTGCTCAGCTCCGCGGCAGTGGCGGGCGCGAGACGGGTGATGATGTCGGGCGAGGCGTCGGTGGGCGGTGTCTTGCCGGGCGACGTCTGGGCCAGGTTGTTGCGGATGAACAGCCAATCGTAGTCATGAGACATGTCGCGATCCTCCTTGAATGAACGTTGGCTTCAACGGAAACCGCCGTTGGGGATGGTTGAGTTGGAGCCGACGATCGTTATCAGGGTCGGTCCGACGCTCGACTGGGTCGAGATCTGGCTCAGCAATGTCCGGTAGCCTTCGTAGCCAACGTGATGCTGGCCGTTGCGCGGATGAACGAAGATGCTGTGTTCGTCGAAATTGCACCGCTCGTAGTGATCGATCAGGTCACCGTCTTCGCGCAGCAGGGGCGCCAGGCTTTCCTTCATCGCGGCTGACAGTTCCGGGGAGTTGGTCACCACGAACTGCATGCTGAAGTTGGCTGGCTTGGGTTTGCCCTTGAAGTTGATATAGAACGTGACCATGCCGGTGTAGCCGCCCTGGATCTTCACGGTGGTACCGACGTTGAACTTGGGGTTGATAGTGGGGTCCGGCGCGCCCGGCTTGTTCGGCACCGTGGTGTCCCCCACGGCGATGCTGTCGCCCCACTTGGTGTTGTTGTTGGCGAAGAAACCGATTTCGGCGCCGACTGGCACATTGGTCACGAACAAAGAGCAATTGAGCACCGCATCGTCCCAAGTCTGGTTCATCGGGACCTGATGCTCGTAGACATCCGCGGCACTGACCGCCTGGATGTTCACGTTGTGCCAGCCCAGGTTGCGGTTGGCATAGATCCAGGCGGCGTACTGGTCGACACTGGAGTTCACACCGGACGGGAACTGGGCCTGGACGGCATCGAAACTATCGGCAACGACCGCCACCAGGCAATGATGCTCGGTGCTCAGCGGCTTCCAGTTGAACGCGTTGGAGGCGACGATATCCCCCGGGCCGGCCGTGATCGTCTGGTAGTTCTGACGAACTTCCTTGGTCTTGCCGGGATTTTCCGGATCAGGCACGACCGAGTTATAGATCATCAGGCTGTCTTCGTTGTACCAGACGTTCGGCGCCAGGAACACGCTCTGCGGCACCTGAAACAGATACAGGTTCTGGGTGACGTTGTGGTCGCTGACGTTCTTCGCGCGCACATAGAAGTTGTTGGTGTAGTACTGCTGGACCTGTTCATCGAAGGCCTGGTTGTACTTCGAGATCATCTCCTGGGTGGTCAAGGCGGTCTGCCCGGCCACCAGGATGTCCGGGCTGCCAGTCCAACTGCCGCCGCGCGGCAGCTTGCCGGTGTCAGCCAGGTTGTTGCGGATCAGAAAATCATTCTTCACAGCCATGGGGAAGCCTCACATCGAAACGGTGAACAATCGAAGTGATGACAACTGTTATGAAGACACCGCCGCAGGGGCGCCGTCATGCAACATCACGGTGGGACTTGCAACGGTCAACGGCTGTCGAAGCGCACGGTCCGACAGGTGCTGCAAGTGGGGAAGAAGGGATCTGGGCGAGTCGTTGAAGAGCGCATCTGCGGCCTCCATGGCCTGGGTCGGTGGTCCGAACACCCGGTACTGGCCGGGCTCCCTTGCGATTCGTGACAGGATCGGTGGCCCGGTGGGCGGGCGAGTGATATCCGAAGTGGTAATGACGCTAGCAAAGCGCTACTACCCTGTCGAATGTTTTGTGGGCTGGACGACAACCGCCCGTCGCCTGGGTTGAACTTTAAGTTCAGTGACGCAGTACGCCTGCTCCCGCGACGCAGGGCAGACTAAAAATCCACCTTGCCACGCCCCGCCTTGATCGTGCCGCGCCTGGACTTCGAGTCGAGGCGGCGGGTCTTCGAACCAAGGGTCGGCTTGGTCGGCCGGCGTTTCTTCTCGACCTTGCCGGCGCCGATAATCAGCTCGGCCAGGCGCTCCAGGGCGTCCATGCGGTTCTGTTCCTGGGTACGGTACTGCTGGGCCTTGATAATCAACACGCCGTCACCGGTAATACGGCTGTCGCGCAACGCCAGCAGCCGCTCCTTGTAGAATGCGGGCAGCGACGAGGCCGGGATGTCGAAGCGCAGGTGCACGGCGCTGGAGACCTTGTTGACGTTCTGCCCGCCGGCGCCCTGGGCGCGGATGTAGGTCAGTTCGATCTCGGCATCCGGCAGATGCACGTTGTTGGAGATGGTCAGCATGTTGCGCCTCTTGTGATAGCGCGGCCATTATCGCATCTCCTTGGCGCCCTGGGGTGTCAGGCCTGCGCCATGCGCCGCCGGTACTGCCTGGCGCGCACGGCGTCGGTCCATTGCTGGCGCAGCAAAGCCCACAACGGCGATACCCCGGGCTCGGGCGCCTTGGCCTCGCTCAGCTTGCGCAGCTGGAACTTGACCATGGCCATGTTGCCCAGCGAAGCCAGCGCCTTGTTCTTCCAGGTGATCGGGCGCAGTTCCGGCACCGCCGTCTCCCCCGCCTGCCACGCACGGGGCAAGGCCGGCGCGATGGCCAGGGCGGTGCCGATGCCGACCATCTCGACGCCGCTCTGCACCACCTGCTCGGCGACCGGTCGACGGCGGATACCGCCGGTGACCATCACCGGCATCTTCGCCACCGTGCGGATGTCCCGGGCGAACTCCAGAAAGTACGCTTCACGCGCAAGCGTGCGACCATCCCGGGCCTGGCCCTGCATCGCCGGCGCCTCGTAGCTGCCACCGGACAGTTCCACCAGATCGACCGCCAGCTCATTGAGCAGGCGCACCACCTGCCGGGCATCGTCGGCGCTGAAGCCGCCACGCTGGAAGTCCGCCGAGTTGAGCTTGACCGCCACGGCGAAGCCGGGCGACACCACCGCGCGCACCGCCTTGACGATCTCCAGCAGCAGCCGCGCGCGGTTTTCCAGGGAACCGCCCCACTGGTCGGTGCGCTGGTTGCTCAGCGGCGAAAGGAACTGGCTGAGCAGGTAGCCATGGGCCGCGTGGATCTGCACGCCACTGAAGCCGGCCTGCTCGGCAAGCCGCGCGGAGTTGGCGAAGCGCCGGATCACCTCGTCGATCACCTCGGCAGGCATCGCCCGCGGGGTGGAGAAATGCCTGGACATGTTGCCCAGGTCCAGCGCCACGGCCGAGGGCGCCCAGGTCTGCTGCCCGAGGCTCGCCGGCATCTGCCGGCCGGGATGGTTGATCTGCAACCAGAACTGCGCCCCCTTCGAGCGGCCGACGGCGGCCCACTGGCGAAAGCGCTCCAGGTGCCGGTCATCCTCCAGCACCACGCCGCCCGGGCCGGTCATGGCGCGCTGGTCGACCATGACGTTGCCGCTGATGAGCAGACCGGCGCCGCCCTGGGCCCAGGCCTGGTACAGGCGTATCAGCCGGTCCGAAGGCGCATGGTCGGCATCGGCCATGTTTTCCTCCATGGCGGCCTTGGCGATGCGGTTGGGGACGACCGCGCCATTGGGCAGGGTCAGGGAGGAGAACACGTCCATCGGCAATACCTCGAGAAAGTGGCGTTGCGCAGACGTTAGCCTTGAAGTCAACTTTAAGGTCAAGCCCTGAACTGGCGAAAATTTGATCATTGACTCTCAAGTTAGGTTGAACGTTAGGGTGATTACGCAGTGACTGCCTTTACCCACCCCTGGAGATACCGCACCGTGAAACTCGCAAGCGCAACCGCCTTGGCCGGCGCCCTGCTGATGCCCGTCACCCACGCCGCCAATGGCCTCCCTGAACACGCCGAAACCACGCAGATCGACATCGCAGGTCTCTCGGTGCCGGTGCTCAAGGGCGGGCTTTACGACCGATACCGTTCCAACCCGCCGCTGGCCGTGATCCAGGCCGAGGCGCCGGGCATCGACCTGAGCTGGTTCAAGGGCCTGGAGAAGACCCGGGTCGACATGGGCTTTACCTCCTATTCGCCGAACTTCTACTACAGGAACAGCCGCGTCACCGCCGTCTATACCGCCGACCTGGACCGCCTGCGCGCCCTGATGCCCGCCGAAGTGCTGGAACAAGTGCAACCGTTGCAGGTGTGGCCGGGGCGCGGGCTGGTGGCGTTTACCGCCTACACCTACGACTACTGCGACAACGACAGCTACAACGAGATCGCCCTGTCGATCATCACCAGCAAGCCCGGCAAGGCGAACTTGGGGCCCTTCTCCCTGATAGGCCAGTCGATGTCCAAGGATTTCTGGGGTTATGTGCTCAAGCTGCCGGTCAATACCGAGCTGGCGCGGGTGCGCGGCGTGGTGGGCTACAACCTGCCCAAGTGGCTGACCGCGATCGACCGCCGCGAGGATGCGCGGGCGGTGACCTACGACATTGGTGATGCGCAGAGCGGCAAGGTGGATGTGATCTTCAGGGCGAAGAAGCTCGAGGGGCTGTCCGCTGAACCGGGCCTGGTGACCAACAGTTTCACCAACCTCGACCACAAGGGGCAACTGGCCTACGGCTACGCAACCTCGCGCCAGACCCTGCATGCCTCGAGCATGAACGGGGATTCGGCGGAGCTGGTGCTGGGGGACGGCGAGCTGTCACGCTATATCCGCGATCTGCAGCTGGGGCGGATGGTCAAGTACGAGTATGTGCCCGAGTTCCAGAGCGCGTTGTATGCGCCCAGGCCGCTGGCGGCGCTGGCCTCGGGCGACTGAGACGGAACTGACAGTGCTCGATTCCTGTAGGAGCGGGCTTGTCCCGCGATGAGGCCGGCCATGAACATGCAGTGGCATGGCACCGGCCGAGGCCGGTGTTCGCGGGGCAAGCCCGCTCCTACATGTCAGTCGCTCGCCGCGCCTTGTCCTGGGCAAGCTCCTCGCGCAACCGCTCCAGCACCCGCTGCGAGTTGTCCACGCAGGGCATGCCCTCGGGCTTGCTCTCGATCCCCTCGATCACCAGCAGCAACTGCGCCTTGTTGCGCGCCAGGCGCTCCTGCAGCCGCTCGATCTCGTCGACCTTGCGTTTGAGCCCGCCAAGCAGTTCATCATGCTGCCAGCCCTTGGCCTTGGCCGGCAACAACTGGCGGATCTCCTCCAGCGAGAACCCGGCAGCCTGGGCGTTGGTGATCATTTCCAGCACCCACACCGCGTCGGCGTCGTAGTCGCGATAGCCATTGGCCTTGCGCTCGACCGAGCTGATCAGCCCGCTGGCCTCGTAGAAGCGAATGCGCGACGCGGCCAGCCCGGTAAGTTTGGCCAACTCTCCTATTCTCATCCGGCACCTTTGAAATTGCATTGACCTTGAAGCGCACTTTAATCCTAGAGTTGTCCGGTGGCTAGGTAAGCCGTCACCGGCCTGCCCGCTCCACACCCTAGAAACAGGAGAAGCGAAATGGGATACGTCACAAGCAAAGACGGTGTCGAAATCTTCTACAAGGACTGGGGACCACGTAACGCCCAGGTGATCTTCTTCCACCACGGCTGGCCGCTGAGCGCCGACGACTGGGATGCCCAGCTGCTGTTCTTCGTCGCCGAAGGCTATCGCGTGGTCGCCCATGACCGCCGTGGCCACGGCCGTTCGAGCCAGGTCTGGGATGGCCACGACATGAACCACTACGCCGACGATGTGGCCGCCGTGGTCAAGCACCTGGGCGTCGAGGGCGCGATCCACGTCGGCCACTCCACCGGCGGTGGCGAGGTGATCCACTACATGGCCCGCCATCCCGAAGACAAGGTGCCCAAGGCCGCGATCATCGCCGCGGTTCCGCCGCTGATGGTCAAGACCGACAGTAACCCCGGCGGATTGCCCAAGTCGGTGTTCGACGACCTCCAGGCCCAGCTCAAGGCCAACCGGGCGCAGTTCTATCACGATATCCCGGCGGGGCCGTTCTACGGCTACAACCGCCCCGGGGCCAAGGCGGACCAGGGGGTGATCCTCAACTGGTGGCGCCAGGGCATGATGGGCGGTGCCCAGGCGCACTACGACGGCATCGTTGCCTTCTCCCAGACCGACTTCACCGAGTCGCTGAAGAAAGTGACCGTCCCGGTGCTGGTGATGCATGGCGACGACGACCAGATCGTGCCCTACGAGAACTCGGGACCGCTGTCGGCCAAGCTGCTGCCCCAGGGCATCCTGAAGACCTACAAGGGCTACCCCCACGGCATGCCGACCACCCATGCCGACGTGATCAACAAGGACCTGCTGGCATTCTTCCGCAGTTGAGATATCCGTCGGGGGGGGGGGGGCGCCGCGCCCCCGACGAATACTTCATCGAGCAACAACTTTAAAACTTTTTACATATTGCCTACACGCACTTACAGCTGTTCAACACCCATTAAAATACTTTCACCAAAAACCTCCATATCGGCCACAACTGTTAATTGAATTAACAGGCCACGGGCCAGACAATCAAATACCCCTGCCCAGGCAACGCCCTGCGTTCCCTGGGCAGGGTGGCTTCCAACCAACCCGGTACGCCTGCTGTTTCTTGATTCAAGAGGCTGTATGGCTGTGCCCTTGAAACTGCTGTTCGGCCCAACTTCCACAACACTTTTACACCCCGTCACGGGGTGTAATCCGGGCCCGTCATTGACCGAGGAAACCTATGAACACCCCTGCCACCGTCGCGCTCGACGCTGTCCCTTCAACCCAGGAACGTATCCTGCTGACCGGCGCCACAGGTTTTCTCGGGGGCGCCGTCGCCGCCCGGATGATCGCCGAAGGCCATGCCGGCGCTCTGTGCTTCCTGGTCCGCGCCGACAACCCGGCCCAGGGCCTGCAACGCCTGCGTGACAACCTGCGCCAGCATGGCGTCGATGACCGCCAGGGACTGGCGCTGAGCGAGGCGCAGATCATCTGCGGCGACTTCCTCGACACCGCCTGGCTGGCCCGCGAGACCCCGCGGCTGATGCAGATCGACCGGGTGATCAACTGCGCCGCCGTGGCGTCGTTCTCGAAGAACCCCAACATCTGGCCGGTGAACGTCGAGGGCACCTTCGCCTTCGCCCAGGTGCTGAGCCGCTCCGCGCGCCTGAAGCGCTTCCTGCACGTGGGCACCGCCATGTGCTGCGGCCCGCAGCGGGAGTCGCCGATCAGCGAGTCCTGGGAGTTCCCCGAGGCCGCCCAGCAACTGGTGGACTACACCGCCTCGAAAGCGGAGATCGAGCGACGCCTGCGTGAGGAGCTGCCCGCCCTGCCCCTGGTGGTGGCGCGACCGTCCATTGTGGTCGGCCACCGCAGCCTGGGTTGCCAGGCGTCGGGCAGCATCTTCTGGGTGTTCCGCATGGGCTTCGCCCTGGAAAGCTTCACCTGTGGCCTGGACGAACAGATCGACGTGATCCCGGTGGACTATTGCGCCGAAGCGCTGATCGGCCTGGCCCTCAAGCCGCGCCTGGGTCATGACCTGTACCACATCTCCGCCGGCCATCACTCGGCCTGCACCTTCGCCGAGATCGACGAAGCCTTCGCCCTGGCCAATGGCGCGCAACCGGTGGGCGAGCGCTACCGCAAGGTCGATGTCGACGACCTGAAGTCGCTGGCCAGCCGCTTCGAAACCCGCATCGGCCCGGCCAACCCGCGCCTGGTGCTGCGCGCACTGCGCCTGTACAGCGGCTTCGCCGACCTCAACTACCTGTTCGACAACAGCCGGTTGCTGGAAGAAGGCATCGCCGTGCCGCCACGTTTCACCGACTACCTGGACGTGTGCGTCAGGTCGTCCAGCGGCGTGAGCATCGCCACGCAGATGCAGTGGGATTTCAAGTAAGCGCCATTCGCCATCCCTGTAGGAGCGGCCTCGTGCCGCGAAAGGACCGCGCAGCGGTCCCAGCGATTTCTGCCTCCACTTGAGATCTCGGGGCCGCTATGCGGCCCTTTCGCGGCACGAGGCCGCTCCTACAGGGAGAGCAGCCGCTGGCGGTGATTTACTTAACATATTCATGAGGCGCATGATCACCGCACCTCCTGTGGAGGTCATGCTGCCGCCGTATGCCTTTCGAGATGGAATCCCTGGCAGCCTGAAGCAAAACCCTGGCAGCCCCAGGCAAGACACCTACCTGTCGTTAGGTGCTCAATGCCTGCAACCGCCAGCGCTTGTGCAAGCCCTGCTGTCCAACAATTCCAACTGTCCAGGCTGCGCCATGATCAACATCGAAACGCCCACGTACTACACCGCCACCAAGAAATACAACCTGAGCTTCCCCACCCTGGAAAGCGACATCGACGCCGATGTGGTGGTGATCGGCGGCGGCTTCTCGGGCATCAACACCGCCCTGGAACTGGCCGAGAAAGGCATCACCAACGTCGTCGTGCTCGAGGCGCGCTACCTGGGCTTCGGCGGCACCGGCCGCAATGGCGGGCAGATCATGGCCGGCATCGGCCACGACCTGGAGAAGATCAAGGGCAGCGTTGGCGAGAAAGGCCTGCGCGAGATCTTCGAGATCAGCGAACTGGGTGCCGGCATCATCAAGGACCGCATCGCCCGCTACCAGATCGACGCCGACTTCTGCCACGGCTACGGCTACATGGGCTTCAACGCCCGTCAGGAAAAAACCCTGCGCGCCTGGGAAAAAGACTTCAAGGCGATCAACGGCAAGGACGAGATCCGCTTCCTCGGCGGCTCGGAAGTCAAGCAGATCATCGGCTCCGACGCCTACAGCAGCGCCCTGCTGCACATGGGCGGCGGTCACGTGCATTCGCTGAACCTGCTGCTTGGCGAAGCCCAGGCCCTGGTCGGCCACGGCGCGCGGATCTTCGAGCACAGCCCGGCCCTGGAGGTGCACTACGGCGAGCGGATCACCGTGCGCACCGGACGCGGCTCGGTCAAGGCCAACAAGCTGCTGTGGGCCTGTGACAGCTTCCTCAACAAGCTCGAACCCGAGCTGCATGCGCGCACCGTCAACACCTACGCCTTCCAGCTGATGACCGAACCGCTGTCGGACGAACTCATCCAGCGCATCAGCCCGATTCGCGGAGCCTACAGCGATATCCGCCCGGTAATCGACTACTACCGCGTCACCCGCGAGAACCGCCTGCTGTTCGGCGCCGCCACCCCGTTCGTGGAACACATCCCGAAGGACCTGAAGGCCTGGAACCGCAACCTGATGCTGAAGATCTTCCCCTACCTCAAGGACGTGCGCATCGACCTGGCCTGGGGCGGACCGATGGCCACCAGCGCCAACCTGTTCCCGCAGATCGGCACCCTGAGCAACCGCCCCAACGCTTTCTACGTGCAGGGCTATTCGGGCTTTGGCGTCACCCCCAGCCACATCATCTGCAAGATCCTCGCCGAAGGCATGAGCGAAGGCTCCAGCCGCTACGACCTGATCAGCTCGGTCAAGCATGCGCGCATCCTCGGCAAGGACCATATCCGCCCGCTGCTGCTGACCGCCGGCAAGACCGT
Organism: Pseudomonas carassii; assembly: GCF_036324045.1. Classification (NCBI taxonomy): domain Bacteria; kingdom Pseudomonadati; phylum Pseudomonadota; class Gammaproteobacteria; order Pseudomonadales; family Pseudomonadaceae; genus Pseudomonas; species Pseudomonas carassii. The sequence goes on from NZ_JAZDCT010000015.1 coordinate 98,534, forward strand.
GCATCAGCTGTCGGGCTTCTTCAACGGCCGCCGTTGATTCCTTTTGAACAAGACCAGGAGAACCACCATGACCCTCACCGCCGTCCGCCAGGGTGTGCAACTGTCCGAACTTGACGCCTGGGGCACCGTTGCCGACCTGGGTTCGACCATCCTCGAAGGCGAAGTCAAGTGCTACGGCAAGATGACCCACGGCGCCCCCACCGACCCGGTCAGCAGCGCCTACTTCGGCACCACCCAAGGCAAGTTCCGCATGGTCTATCCGTTCAGCGAGCAGGCGGTGATCGTGACCGGCGAGATCCAGCTGACCGATGAATCCACCGGTCTGGTGACGCGCTACAAGGCAGGCGATGCCTGGTTCGTGACCAAGGGCACGCCGGTGCTGTGGGAGGTGCTGAGCGAGACCTTTGTGAAGCATTACCTGGCCGTCGCCTGACACCACGCGCCCCCTGTGGGAGCGGGTTTACCCGCGAATCAGGCGCCGCGATGCCTGGCACCCGCTGCGCGGGTGATCGCGGGTGAACCCGCTCCCACAGGGCTCAATGCGACTGCGCAGCAGTCCCCGCATCCTGCATCTGCAGGATGGTCTTCCCCCTCCCCACTTGGCGATACTCCCCCCAGGCCCTGACAACAACAAGAACGTCGCAGCCAGGTACCGCCCATGTCCGATTTCCTTGCGTCCCCCGGCTTCACGCTGTTCAACGCCCTGGTCCTGGAACTGCAGCGCCTGGCCCAGGAACAGCCGCTGCAAAGCTTCCATGACCGCATGCTCGAACGCGCCGGCGAGCTGATCCCGTTCGACAAGGCCTGGTGGGGCCGCGCCGCACTGGTGGACGGCTTGCCCCACGAACACAGCAGCCATGTCTTCAGGCTGCCACCTGGCTACGTGCAGGACTGGCAGTCGATTCGCCACCAGGACATCACCGTGCAGCAGGTGCACGCCCAGCCGGGCCGCTCGGTGATCGTCGACAGCCAGGCCGATAACGCCCCCGAGGGCCTGCGCTGGCTCGGTGCCCGCCACGGTTTCGGCGAGTTCCTGTGCATCATCCATATCGACCCGCAAACCCGCCTCAGCGTGCACCTGACCCTCTACCGGGTTCACGGCGCGGCCAGCTTCACCGCCCACGAGCGCTTGCTGCTCGATCACCTGATGCCGCACCTGGTGGCCGCCGAAGGCGCCAACCAGATCCGCGCCCTGGTGGCACTGCGCGAGGCGCTGGACGGCGCCAACACCCTGTCGCTGGCCGTCTGCGACCGCCAGGGCACCCTGCACCACGCCGAACGCGGCTTCGTCGAGCGCCTGCTGCTGGAATGGCCGCGCTGGAGCGGCCCACACCTGCCGGCCGAGGTCAGCCCCGCGAGCTACCGTGGCCAGCACCTGCAACTGGACGCCACCGCCGTGGGCGACCTGTTCCTGCTGGCCGCCCGGCCCCGTTCGGCCCTGGCCCAGCTCAGCGCCCGCGAGGCGGATGTGGCCGAACGCTTCGGCGGCGGCGGCACCTACAAGCAGATCGCCCGCGAACTGGGCGTGGCGCCCAATACCGTGCGCCACCACATCCGTAGCATCTACAGCAAGCTGGGCGTGAACAGCAAGGCCGGGATTACCCAGCTGCTGCATCACCCACCGCTCTGACACCTTCCTGACGCCCTCCAGCCCGCCGGCCTTGTCGGCGGGGTTGGGGCGCCTTTGCCCGCTGTTCGCCAACCACAACAACAAAGGAACACGCCCATGCCCGACCCTCGCAGCCGCTGGCTACCCTTGGCCCTCACCCTGGCCGGCGCCCATGTCCAGGCCGCCGACCTCAATGCCCGCGATTTCGTCAGCGCCCCGGTGGGCACCAGCCTGGGGGTCGCGTACCTGCCGCTGACCCGCGCCAACGACTACCATGGCGCCGCCGACGGCAACGGCAAGGCCGACCTGTCGGTCAACGCCTTCGCCTATCGCCAGTTGTGGTTCAGCGACATCTGCGGCACGTTGTGCACGCCGCAGTTCATCGTGCCCTACGTAGACACCGAGGCGCGTCTGCCGGGTAGCGACGGCCACACCCGCGAGCGCGGCATCGGCGATCCGCAGGTCGGTGGCACGCTGTTCTTCATCAACGATCCGCAAAACCGTACCTACAGCGGGCTGCTGGCATTGCTCAGCGTGCCGGTCGGCGAGTACCACGCCAGCAACCCCGGCGTATCGCCCGGCGCCAACCGCTGGGCGCTGCACCTGAACTACAACTACACCCAGGGCGTGGGCGAACGCTGGCTGCTCGAGGCCAACCTCGAAGCCCAGCTGTACGGCCGCAACGACGACTACTTCGACAGCGAGCTCAAGCAGAAGCCGCTGTACCGCCTGCAGGCCTTCGCCTCCTACGACTTCACCCCCACCACCTACGGCGCCCTGCGCCTGATCCACGCCGACGGCGGCGAACTGGAGCTCGATGGCCGGCGCCTGGACGACAGCCACCAGCGCTACACCCATGTCGGCTTCGAGCTCGGCCATTGGCTCGACCGGCGCAACCAGGTGCTGCTCGGCCTGACCCGCAATGTCGCCACCGACAACGCCTACGCCCAGGACAACCTGCTGCTGCGCTTCGTCCACGTCTTCTGAGGAATCGTCATGCCTGTGTTCACTGCTATCGGCCTGCCGCCGCTGCGGCTGCTGGCCATCGTGCTGTTCGCCGCCGTGGTGCCCTGCGTGCTGATGACCGCGCCGGCGGTCGCCGGCCAGTACGCCGCCCAGCTGGGCCTCGGGCCGGCGCGTGTCGGCCAGCTGTTTTCCGCGGAGCTGGCGGCCATGAGCCTGGCCACCCTGCCCGCCTACTACTGGCAACCCCGCTGGGACTGGCGTCGGGTGGCGCGAGGCGCGGCGCTGCTGTTCATCCTGGCCAACCTGGCGTCGGCCGGCTGCGACAGCTACCTGGCGCTGATGGCCCTGCGCGTGCTCAGCGCCCTGGCCGGCGGCACGCTGATGGTGGTGTGCATCGCCAGCGCGGCCAGCAGCCGGCAGCCCGATCGGGTGTATGGGCTGTGGGTCAGCGGCCAGTTGATCCTCGGCGCCGTGGGCTTGTGGCTGCTGCCGCCGCTGTTCGGGTCATTCGGGCTCAAGGCCCTGTACCTGGGCCTGGCGCTGCTGATGCTGCTGTGCCTGCCGCTGGCAGGCGCCTTCCCGGCGTCGGCCACACCCGGCCCGATGAAACCTGCGCACGACCCACTCGAACGCCGCTGGCTCCCGGGCCTCTGCGGCCTGCTGGCGGTACTGCTGTTCTACACAGGGCTCAGCGCGGTGTGGACCTTCATCGGCAGTATCGCCGCCAGCGCGGCGATCGACCCGGGCAGCAGTGGCCGGATCCTGTCCATCGCCACCCTGATGGGAATCGCCGGCTCGCTTTGCGCCACGCTGATCGGCCCACGCTGGCCGCGCAACCTGCCTCTGGCCTTGGGCATCGGCCTGATGGCGCTGGCCGTCGCCCTGCTGCTGGGCAGCCCCGACCTGCGCCGTTTCGCCCTGGCCGCGCTGCTGTTCAAGTACTGCTGGACCTTCGCCCTGCCATTCATCCTCGCCTGCCTGGCCGACCACGACCGCGCCGGGCGCCTGATGAACAGCGCCAACCTGGTCATCGGTGGCGGCCTGGCCCTGGGCCCGGCCATCGCCGGCCCCCTGCTCGAGTCGCGCCACGGCATGCCCGCCGTGCTGCTCGGCAGCATCGGCTGCCTGCTGCTGGCGTTCATCAGCCTGATGCTCGCCCGCCTTCCCCGTTCCCCGCTCACCACTGGAGTCCACCCATGAGCCGCCGTACCGCGTTTTTCTCCGATGAACTGTGCTTCTGGCACAGCGCCGGGCTGCATGCCCTCACCTTGCCGGTCGGCGGTTGGGTGCAGCCCCCTGCCGCCGCGGGCTTCGCCGAGTCGCCGGAAACCAAGCGACGCCTGAAGAACCTGCTGGAAGTCTCGGGCCTGTCGCGCCAGTTGCTGCAGCGTGGCGCCGAAGCCGCCAGCGACGCCGACCTGCTGCGCGTGCACCCGGCGCATTACCTGGCGCGCTTCAAGGCGCTGAGCGATGCCGGCGGCGGCGAACTGGGGCTGCAGGCGCCGATCGGCCCGGGCACCTTCGAGATCGCCAGGCTCTCCGCCGGCCTGGCCATCGCCGCCGTCGACGCGGTACTGCGCGGCGAAGCCGACAATGCCTACGCGCTGTCGCGCCCGCCGGGGCACCACTGCCTGGCCGACCAGGCCATGGGCTTCTGCTTCCTGGCCAACATCCCCATCGCCATCGAGACGGCCAAGGCACGCCACGGCCTGGGACGGGTGGCGGTGATCGACTGGGACGTGCACCACGGCAACGGCACCCAGTCGATTTATGCCCAGCGCGGTGACGTGCTGACCGTGTCCCTGCACCAGGAACACTGCTACCCGCCGGGCTACAGCGGCGCCGATGAGCGCGGCGTGGGCGATGGCGAGGGCTGCAACCTGAACATTCCGTTGCCGGCCGGTACCGGGCATGCGGGGTACCTGCAGGCAATGGAGCAGATCGTGTTGCCGGCATTGCAGCGCTTCCAGCCGGAACTGATCGTGGTGGCCTGCGGCTACGACGCTAACGCGGTCGATCCGCTGGCGCGGATGCTGCTGCACAGCGAGTCGTTCCGGGTCATGACGCGGATGCTGCGCGAGGCCGCCGAGCAGCTGTGCTCAGGGCGATTGGTGATGGTGCACGAGGGTGGGTATGCCGAGGCGTATGTGCCGTTCTGCGGGTTGGCGGTGATGGAGGAGTTGGTGGGGGTGAGGACAGCGGTGGAGGACCCGATGCTGGCATTCATCGAGTTGCAGCAGCCGGGGGCGGAGCATGGGTGTTTTGTGGCGCAGTACGTAGAAGGGCTGCGAGCGCGTCTGGTCTGACTGCATCATCGCGGGCAAGCCGCATCGGCGCACCGCCGCTCCCACAGGTTCGATGAGTATCTTGTCGGTGCGGGCTTGCCCCGCGATGTCCTTACCGCCCAGGCATCAGAGCCATCGCCCGGAAATCCTTCGGCGACTGCTCGAAGTGCTTCTTGAATGCCCGGCTGAAATGCGCCGAATCGGTGAACCCCCACTTGTAGGCGATCGAGGTGATCGACTCGCGCTTGAGGAACGGGTTGGACAGGTCGTCCGCGCTACGCTTGAGCCGTGAGCGCTGGATGTAGCGGCAGACGCTGTCGCCCTCCTCCTCGAACAGGCGGTACAGGTGGCGCACCGAGATGCTCAGGCGCTCGGCCAGGTTGGCCGGGGTCAGGCCCGGCTGGCCCAGCGATTCGTCGATCACCTTCTGCACGTAGCCGCGCAGGCTGGCGCCGCTGAGCCCGGCGAGCGACCCGGGATTGTCGTCAGCGCGCTCGAAACCCGGCTCCAGCAAGGCGATGAACGCCGCCTGCAATGCCTCGCCCTGGGTTTCCCCGGCCTCGTCGCCCTCGCGGCGCAGCTGGTCCATCAGCAGGTGCAGCATGCGCCCGCAGGCATTGGTCGAGGAAATCTTGCCGAAGGTCGCGCCCTGCCCAGTCACGTGCTTGCGCACCTGCTCGCGGGACAGCGACAACGAGACATGCTCGATCAGGCCGAACGGGGTGATCTCGCACGGGCCCACCGAGTCCATCAGCAGCAGTTCTCCGGGCGACAGCTGGATGCTCACGCCGTCCTGGGTGATCTGCGAGTAACCCATGCGTTGGCTGACCAGGAAGCAATGCTGGTCGTCGTCGCGGTCGGGGTTGTCGCCCAGACGGCGGATAGTGCCGGCGTTGGTGCGCAGGTTGGCCAGGGCCAGGCCGGCGCGGTTGTAGGTCGAGATCTCGCCGATGAACAGCGAGCGATTGAAGGCCAGTTCGGTCTGGAACCGGCCGCAGACCTTCTGCATGGCCGTGGTCCAGCGCTCCAGGCCGTCCAAGGCGGGTCTGGCGTTGCACTGAGTGACGGGCTGGGGCATGGCAACCTCCACACGCGGGCGTTGTTGTTATGCGCTAATTGTTAACATGTTATCAATGAGCATACAACTGTCATTGTTCGCGAGGGCTTGAAGAGGGTGGGAACGCTTCGCGCTCCTTTCGCGGCACAAGGCCGCTCCTACAGACGATCGCGTCCTCCTTTAGGAGCGGCCTTGTGCCGCGAAAGGGGCGCGAAGCGACCCCAGGTTCAAAGATCGCGAAGCATGCGCTCCAACGCATCGAATGCCTGCCAGAGATGCTTGCGCTGTTCAACGTCGAGGGGAATGTAGCGACGCAAGGCGGGCATCCGGTTGACCACTTCGCTGGCGCCCATATGTTCCAGGGTTACCTGCCATTGGCCGTCCTGGCAATCGATGGTCAGGCGCTTGAAATCCAGGGGCATCAGGATGGCATGAAGTGCTGCGAAGCGGATCTCGAGCGCCTCGAACAGAGCCCGGTCGCCGCCCCGCAGACGGCAGGCTACGCCAGTACGACGCAGCGCACCGGTATGGTGCACCTCAGTCCGCAACGTACCCTGACCACAGGCAGGCACGCGCAGGATGAACTCGCACATCACCAGGTGCATCAGCAGGTGGCTTTCGGTGCGCTCACGCACCTCGATAGCTGGGCCATCCTCACGGTAGGTAAAGCTACGCACATCCGCCAATCCCAGGTTTTGCCTAAGCCGCGCCAAGGTCGCCCCCGGCCGATAACCGGCCGGAGCACGCGGCCCGGTCAGGCGCTCAAGCCAGCTTGCCGACATGCTGCACCTGCTCGTTATGAGAATGACCGGGCTCGGCGGCGAACTCCTTCTCCAGCACGTCCTCGACCCGCGCCGGGCGGAACGGGTTGACCTTCTGCACGCACAGCGTCCAGAACAGCGCGTAGGCCGCGGTGGCGCCGAGCATCACGGCGAACGGCACGTAGACATCGGCCGGGTTCATGCCCGGTGGGGTGATGAACCACATGCCCAGCAGGATACCGATGCTGGAGACGATCTGCGGCAGCGGGAACAACGGCGAACGGTAGGCGCGCGGCAGGTCCGGGCGGCGGATGCGCAGGATCACCACCGACAGGGTCACCAGCAGGTACGCGGTGCTCCAGGCGCACACCGCCGCCAGCACCAGGTGCAGGATATTGTCGGTGTTGCCACCCAGGTACCAGGCGTGCAGGCACGGGATCAGCGCCACCACCAGGATGCACAGCAACGGCGTCTTGAACCGCGGGTGCAGGTAGGTGAACACCTTGGGCAGCGCCCCGTCCACCGCCATGCCGTAGAGAATCCGAGGCACCCCGGCCATCAGCGTGTTGATGGTGGCGGCGCCGGCGAACAGGAAGCCGATGCCCAGCCACACCGGGCCGATATCGCCCATCACCTGCTCGGCGAAACGCGGGATGGCCATGGGCGTGTCCAGCAGGTGCACGCCGCTGGCGGCGTCGAGCACGACGTTCTCCACCTGGCGCTTCATCGCCGCGCCGTAGATGAACATGCAGCTGGCCACGCCGAACAGCCCCAGGGCCATGGCCTTGGGCATGACCCAGGCCGAGCGGCGCAGTTCCGGGGCCAGCGGGGTGACGAATTCGCAGCCGACGAACATGAACATGGCCATGCCCACCAGCGACAGGATGGTCATCAGGTCGGTGCCGACCAGCGACACGCCGAACGGCCCGTCCAGCTCCACGGCGGGCGCTGCGATCAGGCCAAGCACGCCGAACACCATCAGCGTGGTCCACATGCCGAAGGTCAGCACCACTTCGGCGCGGCCGAAGGCGCTCACGCCGAAAGCGTTGAGCACGCCGAACACCAGCACGAAGCCCACGCCCAGCAACCACGAACCACCGGCCGACTCGGCCAGGGTGTTGAGGTGCTCGAAGTTCACCAGGGCCATGACCCCGGAGAGGATGGTCTCGGCGGTGCCGGCGAACACATGCACGATCAGGTACGCCGACAGGGTGCCGGTGATGGCGAAGAAACGGCCCAGGCCGCAATTGATGTAGTCGTAGACGGAGCCAGTGGTCGGAAGGATCGCCGCCGCCTCGGCGAAGGTGGTCGACTGCGCCAGCATCATCACCGCGGCGATCACCATGGCCACGGCGAAGGCGCTGCCGCCGATGCCGAAGCCCATGGTCGCGGTGAGGATCACGGGGCTGGCCATGATCAGGCCGACGGTGCTGGCCAGCGCGGTGGGGAAGCCGACGCTGCCACGGTTGAGGTGCTCGGTGAGCTTATTGTTGATTGTCATGGGTGGGCCCTGGGTGGACGAGGGAAAGATGACCGCTTGCCCGGCGCGCCGCAAGTGCTGGCGATCACCGGGTCTTCCCTGTCACTTTGCGGCCTGCACCCGGGCGGGTCTTGCCACTGCCTGCCGCGGGGCTTGATCCGTGTTGCCAGGTGCTTGGCGCTGCAACGCTTGCGTCGAACACTCCAAGACCGCTACCCCTGCACGCGACGATCCATCACCCCATGCGGCAGAACCCTGGAATACCCACCCTGGTGATAAAGCAGCGGTGAATGCCCCAGGTCGTCGAACGCCAGCACCCGCCCAATGAGAATCCAGTGATCACCGCCATCGATCTGCTGGAACTTCTCGCAGCGAAAACGCGCCGAGCAGCCCGGCAACAGGGGGGCGCCGCCCTCGCCGGTCTCATGCTCGATACCGGCGAAGCGGTCTTCGCTGGGGCGAGCGAAGGTGTTGGACAGGTCGATCTGGTCGGCGGCCAGCACGTTCACCGCGAAGTGCCCGGCGGCCTCGAACACCGCATGGCTGCCAGAGCGCTTGTCGATGCTCCAGAGCACCAGCGGCGGGTCGAGGGATACCGAGTTGAAGCTGTTGGCGGTGACACCAACCTTGCGCCCCGAGGCGTCGGCGGCGGTGATCACGGTGACGCCGGTGGCGAAGTTGCCCAGGGCGCGGCGGAAGGCGCGGCTATCGAAGGGAGTGGACATGCAAGGCTCCATCATTGTTGTTGGGCTGAGTCGGTTTATGGGCGCGGGCTTGCCTGGTAGAGCGCTATCGCGGGGCAAGCCCGCGCCCACGTTGTTCCGGCCATGTTCGTCGGCTGAAGCTCAGGTCATCGCCGGATCCGGCTCCAGCCCCATCAGCTCGCGCCCGAGGATCTGCGCGCAGACGTCGTAGTCGGTGTAGGCATGCGCGCCGGTCATGTGCGCATCGCGGAACAGCCGCTGCAGCTCGTTGCCGTCAAACCAGGCGCCGCCGCCAGCCGCCTCCATCAGCCGATCTACGGCCTGGATGCACAGCTTGACCGCGTAGCCCTGGTTGGTGCGCCAGTACGTAAGCTCGGTGCGCGTCGGGTATTGGTGCCGGGCGCTGTACTCGGCGATCTGCTCCCAGCTCTTTTCCAGCAGCGCCCGCGCCGCGGCGACCTGGTGGGTGGACTCGGCAAGGCGCATCAGCGCCGGGGTGGCCGCGCCGACGGCGGCACCGGTGTAGGCGCGCACGCGGTTGCGGGTCTTGTCCCTGAACACCTCGAGCATGCGCTCGGCGATGCCCAGGCTGACCGTGGAGAACCCGCTGGCGAAGTACGGCCGGTACGGGTTGAAGTAGATCGCGCTGTCCGGGTACAACCCGAAGCCCGCCGACTGGCCCTCCATCATGTCCCTGGCCTTCTGGATACGGTGTTCGGGCACGAAGGCGCGCTCGACGATCAGCGTGCGGCTGCCACTGGCGCGCATGCCGGCGGCGAACCAGTCGTCGCGGATCTGGTAGTCACTGCGCGGCAGGACGGCGAAGCAATAGTCCTGACCGCCCTCGGGGTTGGCCCGGCGAAAGCCCATGATCGCCCACTCGGCGTGGTCGCAGCCGCTGCTCCAGCCCATCTCGCCGCTGAACAGCACGCCGCCCTCGACCTCCTCGGTACGGCCGAACGGCGCGATGCTGCTGCTGGCGGTGGCGTCCGAATCACGGCCCCAGATCTCGTCCTGCAAGCGTGCCGGGAACATCGCCAGCTGATGGCTGTGGGTACACAGCAGGCTCATCGCCCAGGCGGTGCTGGCGCAGGCACCGGCCAGAGCGGCGATGCATTCGGCGAACTGCGGCAGGCTGATTTCCAGGCCGCCGTAATGCCTGGGCAGGAAGGCCTTGTGCAGGCCGATGGCCTTGAGCGCGGCGATGTTCTCGGCGGGCACGCTGCGCTCGCGCTCGGCCTGGTCGGCGCGGGCAGCGATGGCCGGCAGCAGGGGTTTGAGGTCTTCGAGCAGGGAGTTTGGCTTTTTCATGGTCTGGCTCATTGTTATTGGACCCTGGCGAACGCTGCCTGGAAGGGGCCGCTCGCTGATGAATGCCGGGTCAGTATGGGAGCCGTGGCCGAGGCGGAAAATGCAACTTCCGCAGCTCGGATTGCACTTTTCGTGGCGCCTGGCAGGCAGGGTCATGGGGGCGGCATGGGCAGACAAGAAGCACGGGGCTGCGCGTCGTAACCTGCAACAAACCAGTGCCGCAGAAGCGCCGTAAATCCCTGTCGGAGCGGGCTTGCACCCGCGATCACCGGCAAAGCCGGTGCCAAGCAGCGCAGCGTCTGGATCAACGCATCTCGCCATTACCCGGAGCCCTGCCATGAGCGACATCGCCCTCCTCCCCAGCGTCAGCGCCTTCCTGGCCCGCGACCACGGTCTGTACATCCATGGCGCATCGGTCGCCAGCCAATCCACCGCCCGCATCACCGTGCACAACCCGGCCAACGGCGAAGCCATCGCCCAGGTCGCCGATGCCAACCAGGCCGACGTCGAGTGCGCCGTCGAATCGTCCCGCCAGGGCTTTGCCAGCTGGTCACGCACCAGCCCCGCCGCCCGTGCCGCAGTGTTGTTCCGCCTGGCCGACCTGCTCGAGACCAACCGCGAGGAGCTGGCCCAGCTGGAAACCCTGCAGTCGGGCAAGCTGATCGGCATCGCCCGCGCCTTCGAGGTGGAGCAAGCCGCGCACTTCCTGCGCTATTACGCCGGCTGGGCCACCAAGATCACCGGCCAGACCATCACCCCGTCCCTGCCCTCCTTCGCCGGCGAACGCTACAACGCCTTCACCCTGCGCGAGCCGGTGGGCGTGGTGGTGGGCATCGTGCCGTGGAACTTCGCCACCATGATCGCCCTGTGGAAACTGGCCTCGGCCCTGACCACCGGCTGCAGCATCGTGCTCAAGCCCAGCGAGTTCACCCCGCTGACCCTGCTGCGCATCGCCGAGCTGGCCAGCCAGGCCGGCCTGCCGCCGGGCGCACTCAACGTACTGACCGGCGGCGGCCTGGTGGGCAAGGCGCTGGTCGAGCACCCTGGTACCGACAAGGTGTCGTTCACCGGCTCCGTGCCCACCGGCATCGCCGTCGGCCAGGCGGCCATGGGCGCCAAGCTCACCCGGGCGACCCTGGAGCTGGGCGGCAAGAACGCGGTGGCGTTCCTGCCCGATGTCGCCGTCGACAAGGCGGTGGACGGCATCATCGAGGCCGGCTTCCTGCATTCCGGGCAGATCTGCGCCGCCGGCGAGCGCTTCTACGTCCATCGCTCGCGCCTCGACCCGCTGCTCGAAGCCCTGTCCCAACGCCTGGGTCAGCTGAAGATCGGCTCGCCCCTGGACGAAACCACCCAGTTCGGCCCAGTGGCCAACAAGCCGCACCAGCAGAAGCTCGGCGAACTGTTCGCCACCGCCCGTGCCGAGGGCAACCGCATCGTCCATGGCGGTCGCCTCGGCGACGGCCCGGGCTGCTTCGTCGAGCCCACCGTCATCCTCGCCAACAACGCGGGCGACACCCTGCTCAACCAGGAAACCTTCGGCCCGGTGGCGACCTTCCTGCCCTACGACCACGAGGACGAACTGATCCACCTGATGAACGCCTCGCCCTACGGCCTGAGCGCGAGCCTGTGGACCAATGACCTGGGCAAAGCCATGCGCCTGATCCCGGAAATCCAGGCCGGGACGCTGTGGGTCAACATGCACACCCTGCTCGACCCGGCGGTGCCATTCGGCGGCATCAAGGCCTCGGGTATCGGCCGTGAGTTCGGCTCGGCCTTCATCGACGACTTCACCGAGCTGAAGTCGGTGATGATCCGCTACTGACCATGCCCAGCGCCAACCACGACCTGGGCCGCTACTGCCTGCAGGCCTTCAGCCAGCAGGTACCGGCCTCGCTGGCGGCGTTCTACCGCATCGATGCCGGGCAGCAGGCCTGCGACTTCCTGTTGCAGGACCTGCAGGCACCGATGCATGCCCGCTACCTCGAGCACTACCGGGCCTTCGACCCGCTGCAGCCCGGGCGCTGCCTGGCCATCGGCCGCCCGGTGGTGTCGCTGCGCCAGGGCCTGGCCTGCCTGCCCGAGGCGCAGGGCCAGACCTACCAGCGTTTCCTTGCGCAGCACCAGGTGGTGGACGTGGTCGAGATCATCGCCCAGGCCGATGGCCGTCCCGTGGCCGGCGTCTCGCTGTTGCGCTGCGCCAGCCTCGGTGAGTTCCGTGGCGACGAACTCGAACGCCTGCTGCCCCTGCACGGGCTGATGCAGCTCGCCGTGGCCAGCCAGCCGCTGGCGAGCGCGCCCGCGCCCATCGAGCTGACGCCACGGGAACGGCAGATCGCCGAGCTGCTGCGCCAAGGCAGCAGCAACAAGCTGATCGCCCGCACCCTGGGCGTCGGCCTGCCGACGGTGAAGACCCACCTGATCAACCTGTTCCGCAAGCTCGGCGTGCGCAACCGCACCGAGCTGGTAGCCAGCCTCTACCTGTGACTCAACCTTCCGGTTGATACCGCCGCCCGACGCGCCATTGCACCCTGTGGTCACCTCAACCCCAGGAGTCACCGCCATGCCCAACACCGCCGACTGGATCACCGTGGGTGCCCTCGCCGACGGCTTCGCGCCCGAGGCCTTCATCCTGCCGCAACTGGCCGACCTGTCCGGACGCACCCTCACCCTGCACTTCGCCAATGGCTGGGTCATCGAACACTGCTTCGACAGCGAACGCCTGCACTGGCGCGCCGCGGACGGCCACAGCAGCGGCAGCGCCGGCTACCGGGCCACCTCGGTGCGCCCCGGCATCTACCTGGTCGACTTCATCAAGCACGAAGCCGGCCAGGGCTGGTCGGTGTCGCTGGTGCTCGACACCCTCGAGCACGCCTTCACCGCCGTGCTCGGCCGTCTGCCCGACCAGGCCCGCACCCAGCGCGGCCTGTACTCCCTGGCCCTGGCCGGCGAAGCGCTGACCGGCGTCGAGGTCAGTTTCCTGCACGGCAGCCTCGACCGCCCCTGGCAGGCCGGCGCCTGCCCCCACGCGCCGACCACCGAGCTGGTCGGCCTGCGCAATCACTATCGCTACAGCCCCACCGAGGAGTACGAGCACATCTATCTCAACGCCAACTACTACAGCTGGCAGTGCCTCAAGGGCGTCGAACAGGGGTTGTGCGACACCGACCGGGCTTACTACTACAAGATCGCCGAGCAACTGTACCTGTTCGTCTGGTGCGAAAAGATCGTGCCCACCCTGGGCCTGGTGATGATCGACCTGGCGCGGCACCGCAGCGACGGCAAGATCTTCGGCTACCAGGGCGGCGGCTTCGATGCGCTGGCCAACTTCCCGGTGTCGTCCCACTGCCGGGTGCTCAACCGCACGGAGCATGCGCAATGAGCCGCAGCGTGCTGATCACCGGGGCCGGCAGCGGCATCGGTGAAGCCTGCGCCCTGCGCCTGGCCCGCCAGGGCTGGCAGGTGGCGCTGGTGGGCCGCCGCCGTGAAGCGCTGCAGCGCGTCGCGCAGTTGTGCAATGGCCTGGTGCTGGCCGGCGACGCCGCCGACAGCGCCACCTGGGCGGGTTTCATCGAGCAGGTGCGCGCCCGTTTCGGCGGCCTCAACGCGGTCATCGCCTGCGCCGGCGGCCATGGCCTGGGACCGGCCGAGCAGACCAGCGACGCAGCCTGGGGCGAGGCCCTGCGCAGTAACCTCGACAGCGCCTTCCGCACTGCCCGGGCCTGCCTGCCGTTGCTGCGCGAGCGGCGCGGCAGCCTGGTGCTGCTGGGCTCCATTGCCTCGCTGGCGGCCGGCCCCGAGGTCTGCGGCTACACCACCGCCAAGCATGCCCTGGTCGGCCTGACCCGCTCGCTGGCCCGCGACTACGGGCCGTTCGGCGTACGGGTCAACTGCGTCTGCCCGGGCTGGGTGCGCACGCCCATGGCGGACCAGGAGATGCAGCCATTGATGGATCACTACCAGGAAGACCTCGATGCCACCTACCGCCGGGTCACCGCCGACGTGCCGCTGCGCCGCCCGGCCAGCAGCGACGAGATCGCCGCCGTGTGCCAGTTCCTGGTTGGCGCCGAGGCCAGCATCGTCACCGGCGCGGTGATCACCGCCGATGGCGGTTCGACCGTGGTCGATGTACCGACTTTGGCCTACACCCGCCTGGAGCCATCGGCATGAACGCCCACTACGATTTCCAGGGCCGCACGGTACTGGTCACCGGCGCGGCGGGCGGCATCGGCCAGGCCATCGTCGAAGGTTTCGCCCGTGGCGGCGCCCGGGTGCTGGCGCTGGACCTCGACCCGCAGGCGTTGCAGCGCCTGGTAGAGGACCAGTTGGCGTTGGGCCACGAGGTTCGTGGTGAAATGCTCGACCTGGCCGACCCCGGCGCGATCCGCGCCTTGCTGGCCGGGCTGGAACGCCTGGATGTGCTGGTACACAACGCTGCGTACTTTCCACTCACCCCATTCACCGAGATCGGCCCGGCCCTGTTGCAGCGCACCCTGGCGGTGAACCTGGGGGCGTTGTTCTGGCTCACCCAGGGCGCCTTGCCGCTGTTCCGTCGCCAAGGTCGCGGATGCGTGCTGGCCACCTCGTCGGTGACCGGACCCCGGGTGGCCTACCCGGGCCTGAGCCATTACGCGGCGTCCAAGGCCGGGGTCAATGGCTTCATTCGCAATGCCGCGCTGGAACTGGCGCCGTTCAACGTGCGGGTCAACGGCGTGGAACCGGGGATGGTGCGCACACCGGCCATGGACAACCTCGGCGATACCACCCTGAACGCCCGGATCGCCGCCGGCGTGCCCTTGGGCCGGCTGGGCGAGCCGGCCGATATCGCCGCGGCGATGCTGTTCCTGGCCTCTGACACCGCCCGCTACATCACCGGCCAGACCCTGGTGGTCGACGGCGGCGCCACCTTGCCGGAGACCGCCGCGCGCCTGTGATGGCGGCGACAGGCAAGGCCACTGGCAGCCATGAACAAGACCACCGCCAGCGTTCCACGCGCTAATAGCCCGTCGCCTTTCGACACTGCCTCCACAACGACGCGGCACTCAAGACCGCACACAACAAACGAGGATCGATCCATGCGTCTCACCCCACGTCGCACCGCCATGGCCACGGCCCTGGCCCTGCTGGTCCATGGCCAGGCCAGCCCGGCCTACGAGCTGTACGCCGACGACGACAGCCACCTGAACGCCGACCTGCTCGCGGTCTGGGGCATGTTCAACAGCCGCCACAACTACGACGGCACCCCCGGTGGCTCGACCTGGCGCGAGGGTTTCATCAAGTACGGCCTCAGCGGCGACCAGGGTCTGGGGGGCAACGGCACCCTTTATGGCGCCTTCAACTGGGTCAGCTCCGGCGCCTGGGGCGACGGCGACGCCGGCGGCAACCAGGACGGCTCCGAACGCACCACCAAGATCGAGGATGCCTACCTGGGTTGGCGCTCAGGCGACCTGTTCCCACTGCTGGGCAAGGATGGCGTGGACCTGTCCGGCGGCCGCCAGGTGATCCGCCTGGGCAGTGGATTCCTGATCAACGACGACGGCCCCAACCTGGGCAAGGGCCCCGCCGACGGCCAGCTCAACCGTGGCGGCGGCTTCTACCTGGGCGCGCGCCACGCCTTCGACCGCACCGCGGTGCTGCGTCTGGGCGGCAAGGAAGGGCTGCATGGCAGCGTGCTGTGGCTCAAGTCCGACAACCGCGCCCAGGCCGAAACCGAGCTGGCGGCCAGCACCCTGGACTATACCCATGACCTGGGCACCCTGGGCCTGACCTATATCCACGGCATCGACGTGACCGACCAGTGGGCCAGCGAGTTCCAGAAGGCCCGTGAAGGCATGGATGTCTATAGCCTGCGCGGCGAAGGTGGCATCGGACTGGAAAACACCCGCTTCGCCTTCGAGTATGCCTGGCAGGACAAGCGCGGCGGCCGCGAGACCGCCTGGTACGCCGAGGCCGGTTACACCTTTGCCGAAGCCCCCTGGGCGCCGCAACTGACCTACCGCTACACCCGCTATTCGGCGGGCTGGGACCTGCTGTTCACCGGCCTGTCCAGCGGCTACGGCACCTGGATCCAGGGCGAGGTCGCCGGCAACTATGCCGGGCCGTTCAACACCAACAGCGGCATCCACCATGTGGGCCTGAAGGCCACGCCACGGGACGACCTCACCGTCGGCGCGCTGTTCTTCGACTTCGACACCGTGCGCACCCGCGACACCCTGAACCTGGATGCCCAGGAGCTGGACCTGTATGTGGAGTGGGCGGTCAACGAGCACCTGATCGTCACCCCGCTGCTGGGGCTGTTCAAGCCGCGCAAGGATGAGAGCAATGGCGGCAACCAGGTGGGGAGCGGGACCAACGTTTACAGCCAGCTGACGGTGGCGGTGCCGTTCTGAAGGGGTACTGGGGGCGCTCTGCGCCCCTTTCGCGGCACAAGGCCGCTCCTACAGCAGAATGCAATCCCCTGTAGGAGCGGCCTTGCCGAGGCGTCGGACCGGCCGGAAAGGGCTGCGCAGCAGCCCCAGGATCCATCAGCCCAACAGAAGGCGCAGGTCGGCGCCAACTTCAGCCAGCGGCGGGCACCAGTAATACCCCCCCGTCAACGGCCGGCTGAAGCGGTACAGGCCATCGATCACACCATCCTCGAGCCCGCTCATGCGCCGCAGCTGCACTTCGAAGGCATCCAGCGAGAAGCCCAGGGCGACGAACGCCAGGCCCGCGCCACGCTCGTCGGTCCAGGCCACCGAGCGACGCACCACGAAGGCTTCAGGTTCGAAGCTTTCCTGGGCGGTGCGCTTGACGTGGGCCGACTCGGGCGCGTCGTCGAGCTCTTCGTTGTCACTCAGGCGGCGACCGATGATGTTGTCCTGCTCAGCCTGGGGCAGCGACTTGAAGTACTCCAGGTCGTGCTTCCACAGCTGGAACGCGGCGAAGCTGGAGCCCGCCAGGCCAGGCTGATCGCCCGGCACGATGGCGGCGACGACGGCGTCTTCGTCCACCGGGTTCTCGGTGCCGTCTTCGTAACCGGTCAGGTCATGGCCGCCGCGGTGCAGAAAACCGTCGACGCTGTCGACCAGGCGCAGCGCCGGAGCCAGCGCCTGCTGCAGGGCCTGGGCGCGCAGGAACAGCTCGCCGCGCTCGGCGCCGCGCAGCCACAGCCACAGGGCGTGCTGGGTCGCCGGGTTCTCCACCATCGCATCCAGTTGCGGGAAGCTGCGCAGCCCCGGCACCTCGCGACCCAGGGCCTTGGCCAGCGGCGCGCCGATGCCCAGGATCAGGCGCTGCCCATCGACCTGCGGCAACAGCTGGTCGAGGACAGCGGGCAAGGCCTCGAGCGAGTCGAGGGCGAAGAACAGGTGGCGGGCATGGGCCGGCACCGGAGTGGCAAGCAGACCTGGCTGGAACGGCATGACAGGCGAATCCTCGGCAAAAGGGCGAATGCTACTGCGCCAGGCGATGCATCGCAACGCGACACAGGGCCGCTCGCCCCAGTAACAATCGGTTACCAAGGCGCGCCGTTTGCGATTAGCTATCGTTGCGCCACCACCTACACTCCTCGGAATCCTTCGCCCGAGAGCCCGCCCATGACCGCCTCCCCGCTGCTCACCGCCCTCCTGCCGCTGGCCCTGGGCATCATCATGCTCGGTCTGGGCCTGTCGCTGACCCTGGCCGACTTCGCCCGGGTGGTGAAGTACCCCAAGCCGGTGGTAATCGGCCTGGTCTGCCAGATCCTGCTGCTGCCGCTGGTGTGCTTCCTGATCGCCAACGGTTTCGGCCTCGAATCGGCACTGGCGGTGGGCCTGATGCTGCTGGCCGCCTCCCCGGGCGGCACCACCGCCAACCTGTTCAGCCACCTGGCCCATGGCGACGTGGCGCTGAACATCACCCTGACCGCGGTCAACTCGCTGATCGCCATCCTCACCATGCCGCTGCTGGTGAACCTGTCGCTGATCTGGTTCATGGAATCGGACCAGGCCATCCCGCTGCAGTTCGCCAAGGTCATGCAGGTGTTCGCCATCGTCCTGCTGCCGGTGGCGCTGGGCATGCTGATCCGCCACTGGACGCCGCGCTTCGCCGCGCGCATGGAAAAACCGATGAAGATCGTCGCGGCGCTGTTCCTGGCCTTCACCATCGTCCTGGCCCTGGCCAAGGACTGGCAGACCGTGGTCGAGTACGCGCCGATCGTCGGAGGCGCCGCGCTGCTGTTCAACCTGCTCAGCCTCGCGGTGGGCTACTGGGTACCGCGCCTGCTGAGCATCCCCAAGCGCCAGGCGATCGCCATCGGCATGGAGATCGGCATCCACAACGGCACCCTGGCCATCGCCCTGGCCCTGAGCCCGACGCTGCTCAACAACGCGACCATGGCCGTGCCGGCGGCGATCTACAGCCTGATCATGTTCTTCACGGCAGCGGGGTTTGGCTGGTGGGTGAGCCGGGGGCACAAGGCCGCCAGCCCCGTCAGCGATTGCGCCTAGAACACCGTCCCTTGTAGGAGCGGCCTTGTGCCGCGAAAGGGCTGCGCAGCGGCCCCAGGATCTGCGCCCATCTCAAGATTGCCGGGGCCGCTTTGCGGCCCTTTCGCGGCACAAGGCCGCTCCTACACAGGGGAACGCGTGTAGCTCAGCCCCGCCGCCGCTTCAACTGTTGCTTCAGCACCCGCAACGGCGGTGCGTAGAAGAACCCGAACGACACGCTGCCCTGGCGCCCCTTCACCGCATGGTGCAGGCGGTGCGCCCGATACAGGCGCCTGAGGTAGCGGTTGACCGGCTTCGGCGCATGCGGCCAGTGGCGGTGGAAGAAGCCATCGTGGGCCAGCACATAGGCCACGCCATACCCCGCCACCCCACCACCAACCCACTGCAACGGCGCATGCCCGGCCTTGCCCAGGGCCACCAGCGCCGTGGCGATCAAGCCCAGGGCCAGCAGGTAGAGGTCGTTGGTCTCCAGCATGCCCAACTGCGGCTCGTGGTGCGAACGGTGCAGCCACCAGCCCCAGCCGTGCATGACGTACTTGTGGGCCAGCGTGCCGACGCCCTCCATGGCCACCAGGGTGGCGAACAGCACGGCGAGATTGAACAACATGGATCGGTCCGGGGGGTTGGCAACGAAAGGCGCAAGGGTACCATTGCCGCCCGATCATTCGGCGTTTTTTCCATGAAGCCGCGCCTGGCGTAACGCAATTGTCATGAATCATGCCTTGACCCTGCATGGGTCGAGGCGTATGGTCCGCCGCGCACTCAAGCATCCCCCACACAGGAGTCCCCTGCATTGGACAGTAGCCCCAGTCGATTGCGACAGGCCCACACGGCGAGCTAGTCCGGCAGCGTTCCTGCCACTGTCTCGCCGCACACGGTAGACGGTGGTTTCCTTCGGCCCTGCGGGGCTGAACATTCCTCCTTCCTTTCCTGCCCTGCCACCTGGCATGGCGCGTGGTCCTGCGCATTCCTCGCTTTCATTCGCGCCGCCCTCGGTCGGTGCTCGTGCGGGCCATCGCCCGCGGAACGGAGTTCGCTATGGATTGGAAAATCTTTCTGCTGCGCGTCAGCGTGGCCCTGCTGCTCGGTGCCCTGATCGGTGCCGAGCGTCAACTGCGCCAGCGCCTGACGGGCCTGCGCACCAACGCCCTGGTCAGCACCGGCGCCTGCCTGTTCGTGCTGATGACCCAGGCCGTGCCGGGCATGGCGCCCACCGATGCCTCGCGCATCGCCGCCTATGTGGTGTCGGGCATCGGCTTTCTCGGCGGTGGCGTGATCATGCGCGACGGTTTCAACGTACGCGGCCTGAACACCGCCGCCACCCTCTGGTGCACCGCTGCGGTCGGCGTGCTGTGCAGCCTCGGCTTGCTGCTGGAGGCCTCCCTGGGTAGCCTGGTGGTGCTGTGCGCCAACATCCTGCTGCGTGACCTCGCCCAACGTCTGGACCGCCAGGACGTAGTGCCGGCCAGCGAGGTCGAGCAGCGCTACGAGGTACGCATCGTCTGCCGCGCCGAGGACGAGATCCAGGTGCGCAGCCTGATGCTGCACAGCCTCAGCGATCCGGGCCTGCGCCTGCAGTCGCTGCACAGCGAGGACCTGCCCGATCCGGCACGCCTGGAAGTGCGCGCCGAGCTGCTCGGTACACCGCAGGCGCCGACCCAGCTGGAGCGCCTGGTCGGCCGGGTGAGCCTGGAGAAAGGCGTCAGCGCGGTGCGCTGGCAGTTGCAGGCCCAAGGCCTGGCCACTGACTAGACATCGTCACGTATGTGCCGCTCGCGCAGCTCCTGGCGCTCCTTGGCCTCGACGCACAGGGTCGCGGTGGGCCGCAGCAGCAGGCGGCGCAGGCCGATCGGCTCGCCGGTCTCCTCGCACCAGCCGTAATCACCCCGGGCCAGGCGCTCCAGCGCCTGGTCGATCTTGTCCAGCAGCTTCTTTTCCCGCTCCAGCGAGCGCAGTTGCCAGTGGCGTTCCTCCTCGGCGCTGCCGATGTCGGCGGGGTCACTGTGCACTTCCTGTTCGCGCAGGGCGCGGAACTCTTGCTCGATGCGCGTCTGCAACTCGCCGCGCTGGGTCAGCAGCAGGTTGCGGAAAAACTGGCGCTGGGGCTCGTTCATGTAGGCGCTGGTGGGTTGTTGCAACAGTTGCTCTTCAGTCATGGGTGAAACTCCGGAATGCTCGGGGCGCCTTGCGCCCCTTTCGCGGCGCGAGGCCGCTCCTACAGGAACGGGGGATTCAGCGGTCGAACATCAAGGGCAAACCCTGGCATTGGTCGCGTACCCGCCCCTGGTGCCAGGCCAGTTGCCCGGACACCACCGTGCTGCGCACCACATGGTGGAAGGCGCGCTGCTGGAACGGCGTCCAGCCGCAATGCGCCAGGATCGGGTCGTCCGCCACGGCCCGTGGGCTGGCCAGGCGCTCGACGATGGCGAAGTCAGCCCAATAGCCCTCGCGCAGGAAACCGCGTTCGCGAATGGCGAACAGTTCGGCCACCGCGTGGCTGGTCTTGTTCACCACCTGGGCCATGCTCAGCACCCCTTCGCAGACCAGTTCCAGCGCCGCCGGCAAGGCATGCTGCACCAGCGGCAGGCCGGACGGCGCGCGGGTATACACCCGGCGTTTTTCCTCCAGGGTGTGCGGCGCATGGTCGGTGCCGATCACATCGATGCGGTCGCGGGCCAGGGCCTTGCGCAGGGCATCGCGGTCGGTGCCGGTCTTGATCGCCGGGTTGCACTTGATCAGGTGGCCGAGGCTGGCGTAATCGCTGTCGTCGAACAGCAGGTGGTGCAGGCATACCTCGGCGGTGATGTGCTTGCCGCTCACCGGGCCCGGCGTGAACAGCGCCAGTTCCCGCACCGTGCTCAGGTGCAGCACGTGCAGGCGCGTGCCGAAGCGCCGGGCCAGCTCCACCGCCAGGCTCGAGGAGCGGTAGCAGGCATCGGCGTCGCGGATCAGCGGGTGCGCCGCCGGGGGAATGAACTCACCGTGGCGGGCCCGCCACCAGCCCTCGTTCTCGAGGATGCTCGGGGTGTGCTCGCAGTGGGCCAGGACGATGGTCGGCGCATAGACGAAGAGCTTTTCCAGCACCTGCGGGTCGTCCACCAGCATGTCGCCCGTGGAGGCGCCCATGAACACCTTGATCCCGGCCACTTCGCGCGGGTCGAGGGCGGCGATGGTATCGAGGTTGTCGCGGCTCACGCCGAAGTGGAAGCCATAGTTGGCCCGCGAACTCGCCGCCGCCCGCCGCTTCTTGTCGGCCAGCGCCTCCAGGGTCAGGGTCGGCGGGTTGGTGTTGGGCATGTCCATGTAGCTGGTGATGCCCCCGGCCACCGCCGCCCGCGATTCGCTGGCGATGCTGCCCTTGTGCGGCGCCCCCGGCTCGCGGAAATGCACCTGGTCGTCGATCATCCCCGGCAGCAGCCAGGCGCCCCGGGCATCGATTTCCAGCGCCGCCCGGGCATTGTCGAGGCTGCCGGCAATCCGCTCGATGCGCCCGTGGCGCACCAGCAGGTCGCCTTCGAACTCGCGCCCTTCATTGACCAGCCGTGCGTTGCGCACCAGCAATGTGTCCATGCTCAGAACTCGTTCTGCAGGGCCTTGTAGCCCTGGACCAGGTCGATGTTGGTGCGCGCCACGTCCTCGGAGAACTCCGAGGCCGACACGCTGACTGGCGGGTAGCGCTCCAGGTCGGTGTGCGGGCCGATGTGCTCGGTGGGCGGCACATAGAAGCGCGGCGGCAGGTCGCGGCCGTCGACCACCGAGTTGTGCCGCACCACGCTGCCGTCGCCGACCTTGCAGTTGAATAGCACGCTGTTGAAGCCGATGAACACCCGGTCACCGACCTCGCAGGGCCCATGGACGATGGAGCGGTGGGCGATCGAGCTGTACTGGCCGATGCGCACCGCCGCGCCGGACTTGGAGTGGATCACCACGCCATCCTGGATATTGGAGTTGGCGCCGATGACAATCGGCTGCATGTCGCCGCTGCCATCCACCTCGTCGGCGCGGATCACCGCATAGGGGCCAACGAACACGTTGTCGTGGATGATCACCTTGCCGCAGATGATGGCGGTGTGGTCGATATAGGCCGATTCGGCGATTTGCGGGAGATGGCCGGAGGGGTTTCTGCGGATCACGGTAAGGGCCCTGCAAGGAAGGAAGAGTGCAAATGTTACGTTATAACAATAGCAATGCAACACCTCCATGCGCCGATCTGGCAAACTCCACCTTCCTGCGCGATAACGCGTGGCCGCACCACCGCATCTACAGGTTCTGATCCACCATGCGCATCCGCCCGACCCTCGTCAGCGACATCCCCCTGCTCCCCGCCCTGGAACGCTCCGCGGCCCAGGCTTTCCGGCAATTGCCGCACCTGGCATGGCTGGCCGACAGCGATGTGCTGAGCGAAGCCGAGCACCTGGCGTTCGTCACCGAGGGCGGCAGCTGGGTTGCCGTGGATGACCAGGACCAGCCACTGGGTTTTCTCTGCGCCAGCGCCACAGGCGATGCCCTGCACATTCATGAACTGTCGGTCCGCCAGGAAGCCCAGGGCCAGGGCCTGGGTCGCGGCCTGCTGGACCAGGCGCGTGCGGCCGCGCGCCTGAATGGCTTGCCCTGGCTGACCCTGAGCACCTTCGACGATGTCCCCTGGAATGCCCCGTTCTACGCCCGCTATGGCTTCGAGCGCATCCCCGCGTCGCAGCTCGATGCACGGCTGCAAGGCATCCTCGCCGGCGAACTGGCCCATGGCCTGGGCAACCGCTGCGCCATGCGCCTGTCGCTCGGCGTTTGAGCGATGATTTCATCCAACCGGCCATTGACGTAGAGTCGGATTACCCGCGGTAACGGACAACCCGATGGACAAATACGCCCCCCGCCAGTGGCTCCCCCACGAGAAACCCAGCCTGCCCGGCTCACCCTCGACGCCGCTGCACGCCCCGGCCAAGCGCTTGGCCTACGGTTTGGTCGGCCTGCTGGTGGCCATCACCGGCGGCCTGGGCAATGCCCTGGTGGTCGCCAACCTGCCGTTCCTGCAGGGCGCGTTGGGTGCCACCAGCGCCGAAATGGCCTGGCTGCCGGCGGCCTTCGTGATGACCAACGTGTCGATGAACCTGCTGCTGGTGAAGTTCCGCCAGGAGTTCGGCCTGCGCGCCTTCACCGAGGTGTTCCTGGTGCTCTATGCCCTGGTCACCCTCGCCCACCTGTTCGTCAACGACCTCAACTCGGCCATCGCCGTGCGCGCCGCCCATGGCATGGTCGGCGCCGCGCTGAGTTCGCTGGGCCTGTACTACATGATCCAGGCCTTCCCCGCGCAGTGGCGGCTCAAGGCGATGGTCCTGGGCCTGGGCGCCTCGCAGCTGGCGGTGCCACTGGCCCGGGTGTTCTCCGAGGACCTGCTGCAGATCGCCGAGTGGCGCGGACTGTACCTGTTCGAGCTGGGCCTGGCCCTGGCCGCGCTGGGCTGCGTGCTGCTGCTCAAGCTGCCTCCGGGCGATCGCTTCAAGACCTTCGAGCCCCTGGATTTCCTCACCTTCACCCTGATGGCCAGCGGCACCGCCCTGCTCTGCGCGGCGCTGTCGCTGGGGCGCATCGACTGGTGGCTGGATGCGCCGTGGATCGGCATCGCCCTGGCTTGCTCCATCGCCCTGATCCTCTCGGGCCTGGCCATCGAGCACAACCGCAGCAACCCGTTGCTGATGACCCGCTGGCTGGGCAGCGGCGCGATCATCCGCCTGGCCCTGTGCGTGATCCTGATCCGCATGGTGATCTCCGAGCAGTCCACCGGCGCCGTGGGTTTTCTCCAGGCGCTGAACATGGGCAACGAGCAGATGCGCGCACTGTACGCGGTGATGCTGCTGGGCGCGGTCACAGGGCTGACCACCAGCGCCCTGACCATCAACCCCCAGCACCTGGTGCTGCCGCTGTTCATCTCCCTGGCCGCCATGGCCACCGGCGCCTTCATGGACAGCACCTCGAGCAACCTGACCCGGCCGGCGCAGATGTACCTCAGCCAGTTCCTGCTGGCTTTCGGCAGCACGTTCTTCGTCGGCCCGTCGATGGCGCTGGGCATCGGCCATGTGCGCGCCAACCCGCGCAACCTGGTGAGCTTCTCGGTGCTGTTCGGTATCTGCAACAACCTCGGCGGGCTGATCGGCTCGGCGTTGCTGGGCACCTTCCAGACCGTGCGCGAAAAATTCCATTCCAGCCAGCTGATGGACCGCCTGAGCGCCCTGGAACCCCTGGTCAGCGCCCGCGTGCAAGGCGGTGGCGCCGGTTACGCCGGAGTGTTCGCCGACCCGGCGCTGCGCAACGAGGCCGGCATGCGCCTGCTGGCCAATGCCGCGACCCGCGAGGCCAACGTGCTGGCCTACAACGATGTGTTCATGCTGATCGGCGCCATCGCTATCCTGACCATGATCTGGATCTTCATCCGCAGCCTGTACCTGCGCTACAACCACTCCACCAGCGGTGCTTCGAGCCGATGACCCAAGAGACGCCAACGACCACCACCACCGCCATCGCCGAAACCCCGGAAGGCGCACAACCACCCAGCGAACCGACCAGCCCGGCGCGCACTCGGCGGGTGCGCCTGCTGTCGTCGCTGAGCTTCGCCGCCGTGGCCCTGGCCGGCATCCTGCTGGTGCTGTATGCCTGGCGCCTGCCGCCGTTCAGCAGCGCCATCGAGAGCACCGAGAACGCCCTGGTGCGCGGCCAGGTGACGATCATCGGGCCACAGCTGGGCGGCTACATCGTCGAGGTGCCGGTGCACGACTTCCAGTTCGTCAAACAGGGCGACCTGCTGGTGCGCCTGGACGACCGCATCTACACCCAGCGCCTGGCCCAGTCCATCGCCCAGCTCAAACAGCAGGAGGCGGCGCTGGCCAACAACCTGCAGCAGCGCAACAGCGCCGAGGCCGGCATCGCCCAGCGCCAGGCCGCGATCAGCGACGCCGCGGCCCAGGCCGACAAGGCCCAGGCCGACCTGCAGCGCAACCAGGCGCTGGTCAGCGACGGCTCGGTGTCGCGCCGCGAACTGGACCTGAGCCGCGCCAGCCATGCCGCAGCCGTCGCCAGCCTGGCCCAGGCCCGCGCCGCGCTGGAAATCGCCCGCCAGGACCGCGAGACGGTGATCGTCAACCGCGCCGCGCTGCAGGCCTCGGTGGAGAATGCCAGGGCCGCCGTGGAGCTGGCCCGCATCGACCTGGACAACACCCGGGTCAAGGCGCCGCGCGACGGCCAGCTGGGGCAGATCGGCACCCGCCTGGGCGCCTACGTCAACCCCGGCGCGCAGTTGATGGCACTGGTGCCGGACACCCTGTGGGTGATCGCCAACCTGAAGGAAACGCAGATGGCCAACGTGCGCATCGGCCAACCCGCCACCTTCACCGTCGATGCGCTCAACCACCTGAAGCTGCGCGGCCATGTGCAGCAGATCTCACCGGCCACCGGCTCGGAATTCGCCCTGCTGCAGGCCGACAACGCCACCGGCAACTTCGTCAAGATCGCCCAGCGCATCCCGGTGCGGATCACCGTCGATGGCGACCAGCCCGAGGCCAGGCAGCTGCGGCCGGGGATGTCGGTGGTGGTGAGCATCGATACCCGCGAGACGCAGTGACCGGCGGCATCAGAACCGCTCCGCCACCATTTTGAATGGATACGGCTGCGCCTTGTACTTGCCGATCTTGCCGCGCTTGGGCAGTTCCACCTTGTGCGCCTTGCCGAGGTCCTTGTACGGGATCTGCTGCAACAGGTGGCTGATGATGTTCAGCCGCGCCTTGCGCTTGTCCTCCGAGCGCGCCATGTACCACGGTGCCCAGGAGGAGTCGGAGGCAGCGAACATGTCGTCGCGGGCACGGGTGTAGTCGTCCCAGCGGGTGTAGGACTTGACGTCCATCGGCGACAGCTTCCACAGCTTGCGCCCGTCGCTGATGCGGTCCTGCAGGCGGCGGGTCTGCTCCTCGGCACTGACTTCGAGCCAGTACTTGATGAGGATGATCCCCGACTCGACCATCATGCGCTCGAACATCGGCACCACGGTGAGGAACTTGTGGGCCTGCTCGTCGCTGCAAAAGCCCATCACCCGTTCCACACCGGCGCGGTTGTACCAGCTGCGGTCGAAGATCACCACCTCGCCCGCCGCCGGCAGGTGGATCAGGTAACGCTGGGCGTACATCTGGGTCTTTTCGCGCTCGGTGGGCGCCGGCAACGCCACCACGCGAAACACCCGCGAACTGACGCGTTCGGTGATGGCCTTGATGGTGCCGCCCTTGCCCGCGCCGTCCCGGCCTTCGAAGACGATACACACCTTCAGGCCCTTCTCCACCACCCACTGCTGCAGCTTGACCAGCTCGACGTGCAGCCGCCGCAGCTCCGCTTCGTAGGTCTTACGCCCAAGTTTCTCGGTGCTGTCGCCCTTGTGTTTCTTGCCCTCGCCCTTGGCCATCAGCGGCTCCTCTGTCTTCGTTGCAGGTGTACCCGTTTCCGGATGCCCCGACGGTGCCGGGGCGGACCAGAGGAGTATGGTTGAGCACTGGTATTTTGCCGGGCATGGGGCTGCGCGGGCTTTGCCAAACAGCGCACAGCTCGGAGGATATGTCGTCTTGCCACGATTGCGGGGGCTCTGGCCCGCGGGTTCTAATCCCGCACCAGCCGGCCCGGCCGGCGCGCAACCCTGCAATTGGCAACTCAAGGAAGCCTTACGATGGACAGGAAGATCATACCGCTGGCCCTGCTGGCGACCCTGGTCGGCTGCTCGGACGGCCAACAGCCCCGCGAAGCCGACCTGCGCCAGGCCGCCCAGGCCTATCTCGACACCCAGTACCCGCACTGTTTCGTGATCAGCGCCTTCCCCACCCGCACCCGTGACTTTGATGTGGAGGGCACCAACAAGGCCTTGCACGCCTTGGCCCAGGTCGGCGTGGTCAGCGAGCGGGAAGTCGCCCGCACCGAGGTGCCGGAGCGTCTGTGGCAGCCGGCGCGCACCGATATCTACTACGCCTACGACCTCACCGACGAAGGCCGGCGTTACTACAAGGCCGATGCCCGGCGCAAGGCGAACGGCGCCAGTACCGGCGGGCTGTGCTTCGGCAAGGCCCAGGTCACTGCCATCAAGGGGTTTAGCGCGCCTGTCGAACACAATGGACGGCGACAGTCCCAGGTGACCTACAGCTACCAGGTCACCGAGCTGCCGGGCTGGGTCGGCGATGCGACGGTCCAGGCCGACATCGCCGGGCTTGGGCAGGCGGTGGCCAGCTCGGCCAGACCGCTGGAGGAAACTCGCTCCATGGTGCTTACGGCCCAGGGCTGGGTGCACGAGCAGCTTCTGGCCAATTGATTGGGGTATTCGTTAATCCTGGGAAAATCCGTGTTCTCCATGCTTGCCTCGATCCGGCTGCCAGGGTGGCCGGTTACAAGGTCAATCGATGGAGGTTTCCCGGTGAAGATATCCTTAGTGTCTGTGTTTGCACTTTTGGTAATGATCTCGGCTGGTTCGGCTTTTGCGGAAGGTGGGGGGGATCGTCTCAAGGAACGTAGTGATCAATGGGCTTTGCAGCGGCAGCAGGGTGAGCAGGTAGCCAAGGGGGGCTTGCCTTTGTCTGATCAGGCGCGGGTTGGGGAGCAGCAGGGGGTTGGGGGTGATGATAAGCCTTCCAGTTGATTCGGGTTCGGGTTCGGGTTCGGGTTCGGGTTCGGGTTCGGGTTCGGGTTCGGGTTCGGGTTCGGGTTCGGGTTCGGGTTCGGGTTCGGGTTCGGGTTCGGGTTCGGGTTCGGGTTTCAGGGTGTTGGTTTTTAGTTTTTTATG